>CAZLUR010000001.1:0-99365 GCA_964562725.1 uncultured Desulfohalobiaceae bacterium
GATTTAGGAAAGATTAAATATTGTTTTTTTGCCTTAGTCTGGTTATTATGTCAACTGGATATGCTTGTGCAGAGACTTTAAAAGATAGAATTATAGAGACAACATATATGATCAAAACAGCGTTAATAACAGGCGTGACAGGCCAAGACGGCGCCTATTTGGCAGAATTTATGCTGAACAAAGGCTACGTAGTGCACGGCATCAAGCGGCGGGCCTCGCTGTTCAATACAGACCGGGTTGATCACCTGTACCAGGACCCGCACGTCTCCGACCGCCGGTTCATTCTGCATTACGGGGACCTGACAGATGCCACCAACCTGATTCGGATCATCCAGCAGGTCCAGCCTGATGAAGTCTACAACCTGGCTGCCCAGTCCCATGTCCAGGTTTCTTTTGAGACTGCAGAATACACTGCCAATGCAGACGCATTAGGAACACTCAGAATCCTGGAAGCCATCCGCCTGCTTGGCCTGGAGAAAAAGACCAGGTTTTACCAGGCCTCCACATCTGAGCTTTACGGCAAGGTCCAGGAGTCCCCGCAGACCGAGAAGACGCCCTTTTATCCTCGTTCTCCCTATGCAGCAGCCAAGCTATATGCCTTTTGGATCACGGTCAACTACCGCGAGGCCTACGGCATGTACGCCTGCAACGGCACCCTCTTTAATCATGAATCCCCGATTCGCGGGGAAACTTTTGTGACCCGCAAGATCACCCGGGCCTTGGCCAGAATTAGTTTGGGCTTGCAGGACTGCCTTTATCTCGGCAATCTGGACGCTAAACGGGACTGGGGCCATGCCAGGGACTACGTGGAGATGCAGTGGCTCATGCTCCAGCAGGATGAGCCAGATGATTTTGTCATCGCCACTGGTAGGCAGCACAGCGTGCGCCAGTTTGTGGAGCTGGCCGCTTCTGAACTGGGCATTGGGATTAGGTGGGAAGGATCTGGTATCGACGAAAAGGGAATTGTATCAGAGATCAGAGGGCAGAGGTCAGAGGGCAGAGAGCAGGGAGCAGAAGAGAGAAGCCAAGATAACGCATCCCTGATAACTGATAACCTGATCGCTGATAACTTATCCCCAGGCAAAACGATCATAGCCGTTGACCCCAGGTATTTCAGGCCCACAGAGGTGGACACCCTGCTTGGCGACCCGGCCAAGGCCAAGGAAAAGCTGGGCTGGGAGCCGAGAATAAGCTTTGAGGAGATGGTCAGAGAGATGGTCATACATGATCTGCAACAGGCTAAGAAGGACAAGCTGTGCAATGATCATGGCTTTGAGGTCTGTAATTATCATGAGTAGAAAGCAGGGCTTACCGCTGAGACATAAGAGGCGCAAGAAAGAAGAGGATGTTCACCGCAGAGGCGCAGGGAACGCTGAGAAGAGAGAGGGAATTTTTATTTTTTCGCCTAAGAGGGCGAAAAAATAAAAGGGCTCTGCCCGAAGGGCAAAAACATAACTCAACCTCAGCGTCTCTGCGGTGAATTATTTCTTAATATTATGCATTTGAATCAACTATCATCAAAAATCATTGGTGCAGCCATTGAAGTCCATAAGGCCCTGGGACCGGGACTTCTGGAATCAGCATATGAAGAATGCCTTTGTCATGAACTTGAACTCAGGGGAATTAATTTTGAGCGGCAGAAACCACTGTCCATAAAATACAAGGATGTCCGGCTCGACTGCGGGTACAGGCTGGATATTTTGGTTGACAATCAAATTGTGCTGGAATTGAAGTCATGTGAACAGATAGAGCCAATTCATAAGGCCCAGCTGCTGACATACCTTCGACTGGCAGATCTCACCTTAGGATTGCTGCTTAACTTCAATGTTCCAGTGATGAAAGACGGTATAGTCAGGATAGTAAATGAATTTGAAGAATAAAGAAGAGAAAGAACTCTCACCGCTGAGACATAAGAGGCGCAAGAAAGCAGAGGGTGTTCACCGCAGAGACGCAGAGGGCGCAGAGAGAAGAGAGAGTTTTTTAATTTTCCACTGAGAGGGTGGAAAATTAAAAGGCTTCTGCCCTGCTGGAAAAAACCTCAGCGATTTCGGCGTATCTGCGGTGGGAATTTCTTGTAGAAGTAGTTCTTTATTTGCGAAGCAATGAGCAGTTTTCTTTTTGTGGCCTATCTCAGCCACAAAAAGAAATTGGATCCATCCTCAGCGATCTCAGCGTCTCTGCGGTGAAAATCTCTTATAAATCTTATGCAAAAACTATCTCTCAGGTTTTCCCAGATGATCCTTTTTCAGAAACACCCGCTCCAGGCAGGTGGGGGGCGACCAGAACCAAAAGCCGGCGGGAGAAGTCCCTGGCTTTTTTTACCAACGCGGCATTAGTTGCTATACTTATGATTTTGTTCAAAAAGTAAAAAAATTCAAGGCGTTAGAGGAGCTGGATAATAAACGGCAGGCTAATCCCGGAGAGCAGAGTGCTGAAAAGGATGATTGCAGCCAGAAGCTGCGGTGACCTGTTGAATCTTATAGCGTACATCAAGGGCAGTATCGCTGCCGGGGAAGAGGTCTGCAAAACAGCTACTGATCTCTCCAGCCCCTGAACCTGAAGCAATGCCAGGAGACAGACGGCTGCAAAAGGAGAGGCAGCTAACCGAATGCCAGTTGCGCTGCCCACTATCAGGGCGAACCTGGGCAATGCGCTCCGCAAGGAGACTAGGGAGATCGAGGCCAGCTGCAGGCCGAGAATAAAGATGAGCAAAGGAATAGTTGCGGCGCTTATCAGCTGCAGGCTCTGCTGCAAGCTGTCAGGCACAGCTATTCCCAGCCAGTTAGAGAGCAGGGCCAGGACAAGGGCATAGAAAATGGGGATCCTCAAGACATCCTGCAGTATGTCCTTGATCCTAGTCTTGTCACTGCTGAGGAATATGGCCAGAGTGCACACGGGGATATTGAAAATCACAAAATAGACAATGGACAAGGCCACCGCCTGCTCTCCATAGGTGAGTTGGATCAGGGGCAGGCCGAAGTAGCCCACATTTATCATGCTGGCTCCCATTACGTAGGAAGTCCTTTCCTGAGCGTTCAGACCCAGGGGCCAGGCAAGCAAGTAGCTTATGGTTAGCAGCGCTGCGGTAAGCAGCAGCATGAAAGCAAACGGCAGAGCCAGATCACTGAACTGGACTGCATACCTGGTCAGGGAATCAAAAATCATCACCGGTGCGAATAGGGCCAGGGCCAGATTGGCCAGAGGCTTTATCTCCGGTCTATAGAGCAGGTGGTAGATAAAGGCCAGGAAAATAATGAAAAATATCGGCAGCACCGATTTATTGAATATCAGCAGCAAATCCATGTCCATACCCAAATTCAGGTCTAGAATCAGCCATTAAGTGGATGTCGGAATTATAAGTTCCAGAGTGTGTTAGCCAAGGTCGGAAACAGTGTCAAGTATTAACTGCGGTTGATGCGCATTAAAGTGGGGGTCAGAGTATAGTTGACTTTTGTTCAAGACGTGGGATAAACGATATACCATAAGAGCAAGGGGCTTTGATCGAGACTTCGTATAGATGGCTATCCCGAAGTCCTTGCTGTGTTTTGCGGTTGTGGCTTTAATTTTTGCAGACAGCGCAGAGGTTCAAGACTACAGGCTTCTGCAGGGGTCAGGTTTTGTTGCAGCTGTCTACAATCTGCTGTACCCTCTTTTCCATCTCAGAGGTCACGGCATCTGCCTCTGCCTGGGTTATGACCCTGACTCCAGAGGCCAGCTCCTGGACCTTTGACTCCTCCAGGCCGGTCAGCTTATGCACCAGGTATGTATCCACTTCGCTTCCCTCCAGGAGATGTCCGCAGCCACCTACAATGCCAACAAACTCGTCATTGACGAATACCGGCACGCATATCTTGAGCAGGCCTATATCGCACTCACCCACTAAAGGTTCTCTGGTATTCCTGGCTATCTGGGCCAGGTTCTGATGGGCAACCGAACAAACCGACTGCAGAGCCTCAGATCTGGATCTGATGGCTGAACAGAGCCCGTTGGCCCATTCTTTTTTGAGACCGGTAAATGTAAACCCTTCAGTATCGTATACATTGGAATTCAAACCTGTTTTGGCCTTGAAGTCTTGTTCAAGCTCGGCCCACTTTTCCTTGGAAAGCAGATCTGTAATTTTCATGGCCCCTCCCAGCTGCTGGTTTAAAGTTTGATTGCAACCTTTAGGATTTCTAAGTTAAGCAAAAACCGATTCAGGCCCATATGTCAAGAGGGAGCTAATGGGGTTATTATATGAAATCTTGGAGATCCCGGATTACTTGTGGCATGGCTTTCATTTGCTAAAGTGGTTAAGACAAAGATATAATTGACTTTTGTTGTTGCCAGGTGTAAGCATCATGCAAAAGGTGTCTTGACTGGCTTTGAAATAAAGGGCGATCCAGTTAAATTTTTTACTGGCCAGGCCCTGAGCAAGATGGAGAAGTGGCAAATTAATCTTTGCAATCATAATCAAACTGATAAAGTAATTCACCACCAATGGACTGGCGAGCGAATAGTCCCTGCTAAACAGTTACCTGATAACTGTTGTGAGTTCAGATTTGGAAGCATATATAATCCTGACTGCAGCTGCTCTGCTGGGAGCAAAGGCCTGCTGGCAGACTGTACTGGCCATATTGAACCGTACCCGGGTCTTGAGGTCCAGACATTCGCCTCCTGATACGGTGCTGCGAGTAATGGACCAGGAGATTTATAACAGATCCGTGGATTATACCCTGGCCAGGAACAGACTGGAGCTACTCAGCATATGGTATGGGGCAGGTGTACTGGCAGTGGTTCTTTTCTCCGGGATTCTTCCCTGGTTTTATCATCTTTTTTTTGAGTCCGGCAGCAATGTGCATGTCCTAAAGGGGAGTCTTTTCCTGACAGCAGTCTATCTTGGGTTCTTCTTTACAGGCCTGCCCATTGATTACTATTCCAGCTTCAGACTTGAAGAACGCTTTGGATTTAACAGGAGTACCACTGGTCTCTGGATTACGGACCAGCTCAAGAGTCTTGTCATTGGTATAATTATCGCCGTGCCCCTGCTTAGCCTGATTATCTGGCTGGTAGTCATGGCAGGCAGCCTGTGGTTTGTCTGGGCCTTTATCCTGGTATTTCTCTTTCAGCTGGTGATGATGGTCCTTTATCCCATGCTTATTCTGCCTCTGTTCAACAAGCTTAGCCCCCTTTCTGACACAAAATTGCGGGAGAGACTCATGAATCTGGCCCACAGGGCAGGATTCAAGGCCAGGACTATCCAGGTCATGGACGGGAGCAAAAGGTCCGGGCATTCCAACGCTTTTTTCACCGGGTTCGGCAGATTCCGGCGCATCATACTTTTCGATACTCTGGTGCAGCAACTAGAGCCACGGGAACTGGAGGCTGTATTGGCTCATGAGATCGGCCATTACAAAAAAGGCCACATACCCAGGATGCTGGCTCTGTCCGCGGCCATGCTTCTGGCCGGCTTTGCCCTGGCTGCCTGGCTACTTGAGACCCCGGCCTTTATCCAGGCTTTCGGGTTCCAGGCTGGGCATGCCGGTCCAGCACCTGCACTTCTGCTCTTTGCTCTTCTGGCCGGAGTGGTTACCTTCTGGCTAAACCCGATAATGGGGGTATTTTCCAGAAGGCACGAATACCAAGCAGACAGTTTTGCTGCAGAGCAGGTGGGAGGGGAACAGCCGATGATCAAGGCCCTGATCCGGCTCAGCTCAGAAAACCTGGCCAACTTGACTCCGCATCCTTTATACAGCGGTTTTTACTATTCTCATCCAACTCTGATCGAGCGTATAAATGCCCTGGAGAGGACACGGTGCTGATTGGTGTCAACGAAGAAAATCGCGATACTTTGACTGGCTAACTCGTACCGCAGGATGCAGGAACTGCTTGGGGACTGGCCTGATAATACTTGAAACAGCTTCTGCACTACTTTTTGATCCTGGCTTACTTTTATTCCTTTATTGTCTCGGGTAGCTCTAAGCAGTATGGGGTGCTGCAGCTAATCAAACACAGCCGGCAGCTCAGGATTCTGGAGATAGGTCTGGATGTCATCCAAGTGTCTCTGGGTAGTGCGGGGCACGGAAAGTGCAGGTACTTGATCAAAAGCAAAAAAATCCACTGCAGAAGTCTCTGGGCTGGGCCTGGCATAGCCGGAAACTATGCTGCACAGAAATACAAGCTTATAGGCATGGAAAAAGGACAATGGCTCTGGGCCCCGGTTTGCGTCATAGACCCCGGTCAGGCGTTGCGGCTCTGCCTGAAAGCCACTTTCCTCCCAGATCTCTCTAGCTACCATCTCTGAGGGAGTCTCACCCACGTCAGCCCAGCCTCCAGGCAGACACCAAAGACCGTCGCTGCGTTCCTGTACCAGCAAAATCTTGTTGTCCTGGACTATAGCCCCCCTGACATCCACTTTTACCGTGGCGTAACCTTTTTGGTCCTGAAACATTTTGCGAATCTGGTCCAGCTCCTGGTTGGAATGCTTTTCCAGCATCTCAGCTGCAATCTCCTGCAGCCTGGAGAAATTCTTTTCCTCGTGGTGGTTTTTGCTGAACAAGAGCCCGATCTGGCTGATGGCCTGGATTTCCCGGGCCCAGCGCAGCCAGTCAGGGATATTGGCTTCCGGCATTAGATCCTCCTTTGTGTAAATAAGGCAGCTTTCAAGGTGCTATTTTTACTAATCCTAGCATTAGGATATTTCTAATCTGTGGAGTTTTAGGCGTCTTGGACCGGGAGTACCCGGAATCTGCAATGTCTGTCCTGGGCCAGGGCGGCCCCTTGTTCCAGGTCTAACACCCAGCCCTTGGACTTGGTCTGTTGATCCGCGCTCCAGAGCCGGGAGATACCTTGTAACTGATCCAGGGGCGGGGCACAGACTTCTTCCAGGCTGCGCCTGGGCTGCAGCAAACTAAGCAGCTCTTCCAGGGTAGGCAGGCGCCAGGGCCCGGGATCTGAGGTCAGTGCGGCAATAAACTCCCAGGCCTCTTGCTGGGTAAGCGGCATTCTGGAGACGGCATAACCCCAAACAAGTCCTGTGGCTGAGTCCAATATGCCCAGCTGGTATCTGCTGAACTTATTTTCCATAAAGCCTTTGGGCTGCAAGAGGCTGTCCAGGTCGGCCCAAGCACCATTTTGTGCACTTCCGGTAAATAAGGGGTCCTTGCGCAGGGGCTTGTCTCTGGGATTCCAGATATAATTCCCGGGCTCGGGCGTTTTGCAGATCTTTTCCCTTTTCTGGCTCCAGTCCTTTTGCAAGCTTTGTATTGCCTGCAACATGCCTGAGGCATTCGTGAACCTCTGACCAGGGTCCTGGGCCAAGGCTGTTTGCAGAAAATCCATCCATTGTTGCCCCAATAAGCTGTCCTGCTTTGATCTCTTCTGGGAATGCTCCGGCAGCTGGCCGGTAATCATTCTGTACAGGACCACTGCCAGAGAATAAAGATCAGCTCCAGGACCCACCTGTTCCGGATTTTCCATTTGTTCCGGAGCTGCGTAATAGGGAGAACCCACCAGCATGCCCTGGGGGTTTTTCTGGATTTCCCCATGCAGTCTGGATAAGCCCAGGTCTATAATCCTGACCTCTTCCTGCAGACTGAGCAGGAGATTGGCCGGCTTTATATCCCGGTGCACAATGTCTGCATTGTGCAGCCTTTGCAACCCCTGCAGGGTCTGGGTAGCTATATTCAGGGCCTTTAGAGGGGAGAGCGGTCTGCTTGGCAGTTCTACCTGCCTGGCTTCTCCTATTAGCAGTCCCAGATTCAGGCAAAGATACTCCTGGATCATATAGGTCAAGCCGCAGTCTTGACCCCAATCAAGGACCCGGGAGATGTGTGGATGCTCAATTGTCTGCATGGCCTTGGCCTCTGCCAGGAAACGCCTTTTGACTTCCGCCTGCCCCAGCTGGCTGCTCAGAATCTGATGGGGCCAAAGCAATTTCAGGGCCAAAAGCCCATTTGTGTCAGGATCCAATACCTTGTAGACCCGGGACATGCCTCCGCGTCCCAAGAGTCCCAGTATCTTGTATCTGCCGATATAGCGCATGGATTACCACAAGCGGTTTGCGTAAAAGCTCGGAAAGCCCAATTTTAAAATCCCTTGCACAGTCTTTTGGATATCGTACTTGACGCAGCGTACCTGCAGCTGTCTCTTATCCGGATTCCAGAGAATGTATTTGGCCCGGTTGTCCCCGTCCCTGGGCTGGCCTACGCTGCCGATATTGATCAAGGCCTTTGCGTAAGACAGGGCATAGCTGCCTTCAGATATGTCCTCCTGGAACAGGCCCTGCTCAGTGCTTTGAATCAGGCGCAGCTCATGGGTGTGGCCCACAAAGGCTGTACTTATGGAGCCCATACTGTCTAAGGCCTGGAGCAGATCAGCCTCCTGGAGCTCAAAAAGATATTTGGTTGAAGAATCCGGAGGGCAGCCGTGTACCAAGAGCATGTCCCTTTCTTGTCGGCTTGCAGGCCAGGTGGAGATGAACTCCCTGGAACGCTCTGAGAGCAGGGACATGGCTTGAGCAAAGTGCTCCCTGGTGCTTTGATTGAAGTATGCCCTGGCTTCAGGCTGGATCAAGGCCAGCTCGTGATTACCCAAAATGCAAGGGATCTGCTGCTCCTTAAGCAGCCGGACGCAAGCATCAGGCTCTGGGCCATAGCTTATTGCGTCTCCTAGAAAATAGCAGGCTTGAATGTCCTCCTGTCTGGAGATATCCTGCAGGACCTGCTGGAAGGCCTCCAGGTTGCCGTGAATGTCGGAAATCAGAGCCAGGCTCATCAAGTTTGCTCCTTAGCAGATGCCAGAATTCAGGTCTCCAAGTCTGCCTTGTTCCTAGCCGTTCTAGGGTCTTTGCCTTGCTAGGAGTCACGGGCTCTTGTTGTAGCTGTGCAAACATCGCTTACCCTTTGTTCAACCTGGCTTTTTTTGCAGTCTGGCCAAAACGGCAAGGATGAGATATTATTAATACATTGCCCAGGCAGAATCAATACTTGTCCAAATATGGACTAAAACAAAGGAGCAATGCATGAGCTGGAAGCAATTCTTCAGCCCTGTGCTATCCATGGGTGTAAATCAGGCTGGCAGTAGAAAAACAGTGGGCACATTCGTGCAGGTCAAGGCCACCGCCTGGACAAACTGGAATATGTGGCCTGTTAAAATTCCAGTTGCCAGGGTTTAAGCCATGCAGCTTATAGAGATTCCCCGTAAAAGCAGAATCCTGAAAAGGGTCCAGTTTGGATTCCTGCGGGAGACCTATTCCCTGAATATTACCCGGGGCTGCAGCTTCTGCTGCGTTTATTGCTACGCCCGGGGCTACCCAGAGGCCCCGCATAAGGACCAGATTTTCCTATACTCCAACCTGCCGCAGAAGGTGGTCCAAGAACTGGATAGTCTCAGAAGAAGACTTGATGTACAGCAGGTCTCCTTTAATACTGCCACGGACTGCTTCAAAAAACCATCCTCGTATCTTGCAGATAGCCTACCAGACCATGCAGGCCTTTCTGGAGCGCGGAGTGGGGATATCCTTCTTGACCAAGGGCAGGGCTCCAGAGTCTTTTGTAAAGCTGTTTGGCCAGTATCCCAGGCAGATCAGCGCTGCGGTGGGCCTGGTCAGTGCCAGCGAGGAATACAGGGAAATATTTGAACCAGGCGCAGCATGCGTTCAGGTCTGTGCTTCAAGACCCGGATTCAGGCAAAAGATACGATATAACTATCAGGAAAAGCAGCTCAATTTTTACAGGATTTAAGCTGAAACAAGAGAAATTCCTAGGATCTATCTTGTGCAGATCTTCCTGGCTATACTCTCATCCCTGTGTAAAACCCGTAGCACTGAAGGATCCTGAAACCGGCAAGCTTCAATCTACAGACAGCATGATACTCCTCTGCAGTCTTTAAAGTATAATCTGCCAACCAGAGGCAATAACACTATCAGGAGAGATGCTGATGGGCGAACTGAGCTTGATTATGCTGGCCTCTTGGCTGGCTGGAATAGCTGCCTTTTTGGGTGCAGTTGTGGCCAGCTTATTGGGCAGTGCAACATCAGAAGCCAAGCAAGAGTTGATTCACGGGATTATAGCCTTTGGCGGGGGAATCTTAGTTTCGGCAGTAGCCCTGGCCCTGGTGCCGGAGGGAATCGCTATTCTAAACCCCTTGTTGTTGACAGTCACCTTTTTTGCCGGCGGCATGGCTTTTTGCTGGCTGGATTGTTATCTGGCTCAAAAAGGAGGCAGTCAGGCCCAGTTCATGGCCATGCTCATGGATTTTGTTCCAGAAGCGATCTCTCTGGGCGCTGTGTTTGCCCATAACCGCAAGCTGGGCATGCTGCTGGCTGTTTTTATTGGGGCCCAGAATCTGCCCGAGGGATTTAATTCCTTTAGAGAGATAGTGGCTTCTATGGTCAGGCCTGGCAAAGTCCTGGTTCTGATCCTGTCGGCCAGCCTGTTGGGGCCTGTGGCTGCCTGTCTGGGCTATTTTTTGCTCCAGGAGCAGCCTCAGGTCACTGCAGGGATCATGATTTTTGCCAGTGGCGGGATCTTATATCTTATCTTTCAGGATATTGCCCCTCAAGTCCCATTACGGCTACATTGGATTCCTCCTTTGGGAGCGGTTCTGGGCTTTATGCTGGGAATGCTGGGCCAGGCCCTGATTGGCTGATTTTTGATCTCTGCCTGGAGTCCAAGCAAATTGGCTGAGCTGGAAAATACAAAGGATAAATCAGGATAGAACAACCTAGCTTTAGCTCATTATGAATCTAATCCTGTCTGCTACTTCCTGCAAGGTGTCAAAAAGGGGATTGCAATATGGCTTTAATGGTTTTGCATACCCTGCAACTGTGCATAGGCTTTAGGCCATTTTTTTGCGCATGAAAAATCCAATAGCCAGACAGACACCCAAACCCAGGAATACTGCCTGGACTCCGTAGGGTCCCAGCCCTGCTGGCGAGCTGGCCAAACCGAAGTTGTGGGAGAAAGCAGCACCTACTATCATGCCCAGGACAAATACAGCTGCATCCCCGTCCCCTTCTCCAGCCGTCCCCTTCTCCAGCCATGAAAAGCTGTCTGCCCGGGCAGCCCCCTGCCAGTGCAAAGGCCAGACCTGCCAGGGTCATACCCAGGAAATTCCAGGTATGCAGATTTTGCTTAGCACAGCAGGAGCAAAGGAATCCAATTGTTATTTGTAATGCAAAAGCTGACCATCTATTGTAAATTCTGATGGATTCGGCAGGTAATAGAGGTGAAGCCCGTTGAAATTTCAGACCCGCATGATTGGCTTAAACATTGCGGCTTCTGGAGATCAAGCCCGGGGACAAATACACAACAGCAATTTCATGAGTTGATTGAATCAAATTTCAATATCCTTTCTTTGGAATTTTCAGGAACAAATCCTGGTGGAGGCTTTGAGCAGCAGGGCGTATAGCTTGGCTGCCATTTCCGGGTTCTGATTTTCCAGTTCTGCGATTTTTTCCCTGGAAAAAAACAGAACCAAACAGCTGGATTCAGCCTGATACAGGCTGTGCACTGTTCTTTCCTCAAACAGGGCGTTAATATTCAGGAAATCCCCGGGACCATACTCTGACTCAGCTGCTTCCCGTGAGTCACCGTGAAGATGCCTGGAGATCTTTCCCTGATTTAGCCAGTAAAAACCCCTTATATTTTGACCAGGCTCCAGCAAAGAAGCACCTTTTTCTATCTTTAGTTCCTGGGCATAGTTTTCAATCCTTTTTAATATGTCTTCGGCATATTCCAGCTCTTCCAGATTTTTGAGCATATCGTCAGCAACTTCATTAAATAGTCTGATCTGGTCATGTCTGTGTTCACGGTCTGCAAAAAGCCTTGTCTGTTCATCAAGGATTTTGTCCTCAGCCCATCTCAGGCCCTGGTTTAAATCCGGAAGATTCATCAAAAAGCTCTGCTCATCCTCCTGCCCCAGATGTTGCATGACTTGCTGCAAAAAATATGCATCAGGAGCTGTAAAAATGATCTTTGCATACCCTTTGCCTGTAAGTTTATTGAGCAGGCGCACAAAGGCGCTTACTGAAGAAATATCAATCCCTGAAGTCCGGGAAAAATCAATTATGAGATAATTAGCACCTGAAGCTGGTGCGTTTTCAATGTCCTCCTGAATTTTCTGTACCAGTGAATTCACGGAACCGAAAAATAGATAACCTGACAATTCAAATACCCTGATTCTATCACCCTGCTCTATAAGTATTTTCTTATGGGGCAAGGGCCTGGCTCTGTTGCTCTGGAGATCTAGGCCCGTACACTGCATATCAATGATGGGCACCTGACTGAATTTGATGACAAAAAGCACAACAGCCAGGAGGATTCCCAGCATAACCCCCTGAAAAAATCCAAGCCAGGCAATGGTTGCAAGGATTGCAAGAATAATGCAGAAGTCTGGCCAGGCCATTTTTGTCCTGGTTTCAATGACCCAGTCCCAGAGAAAGAACAGGCCCAGAAGCATCAAAAACCCACCCAAAACAGCCTTGGGGAAAATAGAAATCAGAGTTGCTCCCCATATGAGGGTTATGGCCACCACCAGGGCAGCAGCAAGGCCGACTATTCTGCTGAAGGCACCAGATTTGAATCCCAGCATGGACAGGCTCAGGGAGTTATAAGCAGGTGGGGAACCGGCTGTGCCTGCCAGGACATTGATCAAACTGTTGCCCATTATTTCGTGGTTCATATCGATTTCCTTCCTGGAAGCCAGCTCAATGCCGCTCATGTTCAAAAGCAGACCGATAAGACTTATCAGAGGTATGGTCATAAGAACCGGCATCTGGGAAAGCACCACACTCCATCTGACCTCTGAAAACTCTGACCAGGTAAACACCGGCCAGAGTCGGGTGGAGGCAAAGGTTTCAAACAGAAGCCCCATTTCCCGGGCTTGATCCAGGGAAATACCGCCTAGATGCAGGACCATATGGAAGAGAAGTACTCCCAGGATAAGGGCTGCAGGAAGGATACTGAAATGGGAATAGCGCCTGAGAACAATAAAAAGCCCAATGGCCAGCATAGTTCCAGGTAGCCATAAAGACAGGATCTCAGGTGCAAATAAAAACCCCGGGTTTTTTAAGCTAAAAGATCCTCCACTCATTACCTCAAGGCTTCCTGTAAACATTATCCAGCCCGAGCCAGCCAGAAAGCCTCCAATAACTGGGTAGGGTATGTATCTGAAAAAATGAACCAGGCTGAAGCGGGCAATGATAAACAGAAAAACAGCTGTTAAAAAAGAGGAAAGTATTAAGGCGGCCACCACGGTTATGAACAGTCCTTCATTGTTTAGGCCCATGCCAGTTGCCATAAGAGCGGCAGCTCCGGAAAAGATGGCTACTGGTGCGTCCTGGGGCAGGCTTATTATGGATTTGAATGAACTGATAAAAGCACTGGCGGCACAGACCAGAAAGGCTCCAGCCAGAGTCAGCCCCGCACCCCTTGTGGCCAGATGGCTCATTTCTCCAGAAAATATCATAGCTGCAAAGGATATTTCCAGGATAACCAGCAAAAGACCCAGAATGAAGCCGATACACAGGGCAGGCAACACTATGGTCCTAATCTTGATCACAAGCTCCCAGCCAGAATTAGAGCAGCAGCTTTGATTTGGACCTGCTCCCGGCCCGGTGGGCGATAAGCTGGGCAATAATGCTTACAGCGATCTCTTCCGGGGTCTGGGCCCCAATATCAAGCCCAATAGGGCAGGTCACCCTGTCCAGATCCGCCTGGGTAAAACCTTGCTGCAACAAGGCATTGTAAGTAGCTTCCCGCTTGGAGCGACTGCCGATCATCCCGATATAACCGGCCTTGGTCTGCAGGGCTTGGGCCAGGACCTCTTTATCATGCAAATGCCCCCGGGTCAGGATCAAGACCAAATCTTCCCGGGCTATGTTCAAACCGTTCAGGCAGGCACTGAAACTGTCTACCAACAAGCGCTGGTCAGCCCGGGGCAAGTGCTCTGCAGACAAAAACTCCGGCCGGTCATCCAGGACAATTGTCTGAAATCCGGTCTGTGCGGCCAGGCTGGCTGTGGCTGCCCCCACATGCCCTGCACCAGCAATAATAACCTTTGCAGGCCAGGACATGGGTTCAAGCAATGCTTTTAGATTTGAATGCGAGAGGATGCAGGGCATGCTGACTGTTTCAGCCTGCCTGGCTATTTTTGATTGAAAAGGCCCTGGAATTCTTCGGGGTAGACCCCGGGACTGGAGCCCCTGATAAATTATGCGCACCGGTCTTTTTGCAACAGGGTTGTATACTGAATTCTCAAAGACTGTGATCAGGATGCAGAATTCTCTGTCTGCCTGACAACGACTCAATGTTTGCCAGAGTTTCCTTATTTCGGGCCGGGGTGCAATATACTCAAGCAGGATCTGCATCCTGCCGCCGCAAATCATTCCAGCACTGGCCGCGTTCCCGGCAGTAAGATCCAGGGTTAGCATAAGACTGGATTTGCTTTGCAAAACCTCAGGTGCGGTGCGCTGGACCATTGCTTCTGCTGGCCCTCCGCCCACACTGCCCTGGCAAGCACCACCCTGGGCGATAGCCATGCTGGTGCCGATTTTACGCGGAGTGGAGCCGCTGCTGGTAAGGATTACGGCCCTGACCACGGCAGCGCCTGCTTCTAGCTGGCCCAAAACAAAATCAATGATATCGCCCATAGCAGGCCTCCCTTAAGTCAAAAATACCCTGCAATGAAGCCGTTTGGTACGATTACTTCCGTTTTTTGCCTGAGCAGGGCCTGGATGGCTGCAACAGTTTGATCCTGGTCATCTAAAATCAGGCTCGGACCTGAATAACAAACTTAACTAGCATTACATACAGTCAAAAAAGTTAATTTTCAACACTTCCACATGCCTGTCATATTCGTCCATGCCCTTGTGGGCAACTTCGAGGCTGTAAATTATTATAGTTATCCATCCCTCTTCATTTGACTGTTTGGCCTGGGTGTGCCTATTCTTTTTTGAATGCCCCAACTGAATAATGCCTATTGGATCAATAGGGGGTTGCAGATGTTCTCAGATTCTTTGCTTTGGGTTGCTAGCGGATGGTTGATCTGCTTGGGTATGATCCCGGTTATTGGCATGCGCCAGGAAAATCCCTCCACCTGTCTGGCCTGGCTGGCAATCATCTTCCTTATGCCCTGGCCTGGCCTTGTCCTGTATCTTCTATTGGAGGAGCAAGGCCTGGGCCGGCCCCGGGTCTCGCGTCGGATAAAGATGCACAAGAATTTCCACCTGACCAATTCCCAATATTTGGTTATGCCCAATTTTGAAGATTCCCAGCTGAATCCAGAATACGAGACCCTGGTGCATTTGGCTGAGAAACACGGAGGGCTGCCTCTTTTGGGTAGCAACAGGGTGGACTTGATCACAAATACCGAGGAATGCATTGATGCCTTGGTTAATGATATCCAAAAGGCCCGAAATCATGTGCACCTACTGTTTTATATATTCCGTGACGACCTAACTGGCCAAAAGGTGGCCCAGGCTCTGGCCGAGGCAGCCCAAAGGGGAACAGCCTGCAGAGTTGTAGCTGATGCTGTAGGCTCTAAGGGCATGTTTTCCAGATTGGGAAAATGGATGCAAGGGCAGGGCATCCAGGTGCAAGCGGCTCTGCCGGCTAACCCCCTGAGAACGAAGTTGGCCCGGGTAGACATTCGCGACCACCGCAAGCTTGCAGTGATTGACGGTCAAGTAGGCTATACCGGCTCCCAGAACATTATTGAACCCGAATTCGGGCATAAAAAGGCTGGGCAATGGCATGACATTATGACCAGGGTCCAAGGTCCCACAGTAAGGCAATTGCAATCCGTATTTGTTGAGGTCTGGTTTTCTGAGACACAGGAGATCCTGGATCATCCTGATATTTATCCCCCTTCGCTCAAGGAAGGACAAGCTGCAGTACAAGTGGTTCCCACTGGTCCGGACAGGCCAACATATGGTTTTCAAGACCTGCTCATCCAGGCTATAAACACCGCAAAACGTAAAGTCTCCGTGGTTTCCCCGTACTTTATACCTAATGAGGGCTTGATCACCGCCTTGAGGCTGGCTACTGCCCGGGGGGTGGAAGTAGATATAATTGTTCCTGACAGAAGCGACCATCTCTTGGTGGATCAGGCCAGTGCCTATTACTGTGGGCTGATCCTGCAAAACCGAGGCAATGTTTATCTTTTCCAAAACGGCATGCTGCATACCAAGATTATTACCATAGATCAGATAATGGCCTTTGTGGGCTCAGCCAATTTTGACGTGCGCTCTTTCTATCTTAATATGGAACTGGTGAGCATAATATTTGATTCCAGGTTCAACTATGACCTGAGCATGCTTCTTAAGCGCTACCAGGACCATTCCCAGCAGGTAAGTCCTGCTGACTGGTTTAGTCGACCTCTGAGCAAAAGAATGGTGGAGGGAGTGGTTAAGATTTTCAGTCCGCTGCTTTAATCTAACCCGGCACACCTGGGATTATCCTACTTAGTCATCATGACGAACTGGAATGCAGGCAAAAAATAAGGGGTCAGAGCTTACATTTAAGTTCCAGCTCTAACCCCTTGAAATAATCATGGTGCCGGGGGAGGGAGTCGAACCCTCACGGGCCGAAGCCCGCGGGATTTTGAGTCCCGTGCGTCTACCAATTCCGCCACCCCGGCAATCAGGAACTTGTTTATAAGAGAACTTGCGCAGTCCTGTCAAGCATACAGAGCAAAATTTGTCTGGACCTTTGGGTGTTGTTATGGCAGATATCTTTGCACTTGGGAGCTTGATGGC
The DNA here is from genome assembly GCA_964562725.1 of uncultured Desulfohalobiaceae bacterium. GTDB lineage: Bacteria > Desulfobacterota > Desulfovibrionia > Desulfovibrionales > Desulfothermaceae > CAZBUB01. The sequence goes on from CAZLUR010000001.1 coordinate 16,736, forward strand.
AAATGTTTTCCGGGTCTTGCTTTTCTGAACTGCAGTGCAGAATAGAGTACAGGCCCATTGCTTAAGGGGACAATATTGTGAGATTGGACACAGATTACTTGCAGGAATTAAGAGAGTATTTGAATTCCGGCAGGCTGGCCGAGGATTTTGAGTATTCTGCCGAGGAAAGGCGCTATGAAATCCTGGATTTTCTGGAGCAGCTGATGGATCTGGGCGAGTTGGCTGATGATGTGGCTACCAAAATAATCTTTAAAAACACTCAGCTTCATTCTTTAGTCCGCGAAAACAGCCAGAAGTAGCGCTTTGTGCCGTTGGCCAGGGTGTATGCCCATTGCTCATAGAAACGCCAGGCCCGGGGAGTTTGATCAGACTTTTGCCAGCCCCTGGAGGAAAAGACCAGGGCCAGGCCATTGGGCTGCAGAAAGGGCTGGCTGATGCGCAAAAATTCTGGCCAGGCGCAGAAACCGCGGCTTAGAACCAGGTCAGCTGGGTAGTATTTGGCCTGCAGGTCTTGGACTCTGATGGGCAAGACTTCAGTTTGCGGCAATACCAGGCTTGAGAGCACATGCTGCAGAAATGCGGCCCGTTTTTGCCTGGGCTCCAGCATCAGGTAAGTACCCCGGGTGAAATAGATCCTAAGGGGCAGACCAGGGATTCCGGCACCGGCCCCGAAATCCAGTATCAATGATTGTTTGTTCAGCGCCAGGCTGGGCAGGTAAAGGGCCAGGTATAGACTGTCCAGGACTAGATTGTGCAGGATCCCTTTCCAGTCTTTGAGGCCTACAAGATTGAAACGTGTATTCCATTCCAGTAAGGTGTTTAAATAAAAGGCCAGCGCGCTCAGGCGCCTTGGATCTTTTGTGAGTGGAGCCAGGTTCGCTTTTTGCAGTTCTGATTTCAGGTTCTGGGCGCAGGGCATGGTAGAGCCTTTGTCCCGGGTTTTGTGCATTTACAGGATAGAATCTTTAGGGCTTAAAGGGTTGTGCTCTGGAGCATTCATGATTTAAATCTAGACTCTTTGCAAGGCAAACACAAGGGCAAATGAGGTGCTAGTCTATGTATGAGCAGGGAACAGGCAAGATAGCGGTGATATTCCCGGGCCAGGGATCCCAGGTAAAAGGTATGGGCCGGGATATTGCTGAGGCTTGGCCTGAGGCCATGCAGGTCTGGAAGGACGCTGAAAGGGCTGCAGGTGCTGAGCTAAGAGAGGTTTTCTGGCAGGGAGACGAGCAGGCCATGCAAGAGACCAAGTATTTGCAGCCTGCATTGTTTGCAGCTGGGTTTAATGTTTGGCAGATTTTGGGCTCCAGGCTGCAGGCCCAGTTTGCTGCAGGGCACAGCGTGGGAGAGTTCACCGCCCTGGCAGCTGCAGGTGTTTTGGAGTACAAGGAATGTTTACAGTTGGTGGCCCTACGCAGCAGGCTCATGTCTGAAATGGGACAGTCCCAGCAGGGCAAGATGCTGGCTGTGCTCAGGTTGGACCAGGAAAGTCTGCGCCAGGTGGTGGAGCAGGCCAGGCAGGAGGTGGGCGGTGAGTTGTGCATAGCCAATTACAATAGCCCGCAGCAATTGGTCATCAGCGGTTCAGCCCCAGCAGTAGACGCGGTTCAGCGCCTGGTGAAGGCAAAAAAGGGCAGGGCTATACCTTTGCCTGTGAGCGGAGCCTTCCATTCCAGTCTGATGCAGGAGGCAGCCCAGGAGCTGGCCGCTTATATGCAGAAACTATACTGGTATCAGCCTAAATTGATCCTGCATCTGAATGTGACCGCCAGGCCGGAAGGCGAGCCCCAGGGCATATTGCAGGCCATGCAGAAGCAGATGATTTCCCCTGTACTCTGGCTGCAACTGGTTCAGGACCAGTGGTCCAGAGGGGTCAGATACTGGTTTGAGCTGGGGCCCAGGGAAGTACTCAGCAATTTGCTCAAGTACTGCTTTCAGGACAGGCAGGAAGCATGGCAGGCCAGGAGCGTGGGATCATTGCAGGCTGTGCAGGACTTTTTGCATTAAGAGGCGGTAACATTTGTGGAGCCGGGATGCGCGCTGAAATCTATTTAAAACACAAACTGCAGGAGATAATCCAAGCCTGGGGCTATGAATGGCCGGCCAAAGCCAATGTACAAGCCCCCCGGGATGCCGGGTTCGGGGATTTGGCCAGCAATCTGCCCCTGGTATTGGCAGCCAGTGCAGGCCAAAAACCCAAGGATCTGGCCCAAAGGCTCAAATCCGAAATAATGAATAACCCCGGAGCTGTGCAAGAGGTGCAAATAGCTGGCCCGGGTTTCTTGAATTTTATACTGCAGCCTTTTTTCTGGCAGAGCACTGTAGTTTATATTCTGAAACAGGGCTCTAATTACGGAACCTGCAGCCTGGGACAAAAGCAAAAGGTACTAGTGGAATATGTTTCTGCAAACCCCACCGGCCCTTTACATATTGGACACGGCAGAGGGGCTGCAGTAGGGGACAGCCTGACCAGGATTCTGCGTTTTGCAGGGTTTGAGGTCGATACTGAGTATTATTTAAACGATGCAGGCAGACAAATGCACATCCTGGGCCAATCAGTCTGGTTGCGCTACCAGCAACTCTGCAGACTGGATGTACATTTAACCCAGGAGCTTTATCAAGGCCAGTACATCCGGGATCTGGCTGATGAGCTCCTCCAGGAATATGGCCATGATTTGCTGCAGCAAAAGCAGGAAATCGCTTTGGGCATTTGCCGAGAAAAGGCCTTGAAAAAAATCCTGTCCGGGATAAAGCATGACCTGCAGGAATTTCGGGTGCAACACCAGAGCTGGTTTGCGGAGAGCAGCCTGCTGGATGTCCTAGCCCAGACCTTGGAAAAGCTGCAGCAAGCCGACCTGGCCTATGTACAGGACAGCGCCCTGTGGTTTAGGAGTTCTGTTTTCAAGGATGACAAGGACAGGGTGCTGAAAAAATCCGATGGAGAATTGACCTATTTTGCCTCGGATATAGCCTATCATGAACATAAGTTCTCCCGGGGTTATCACTGGCTGGTGGATGTCTGGGGTGCTGACCACCATGGGTATGTGCCCAGGATGAAAGCAGCAGTACAGGCTTTGGGCCGAAGCTCAGAAGATCTGCAGGTGGTGCTGATCCAATTGGTGAACCTGCTTCGGGATGGACAGCCAGTGACCATGTCCACCAGGGCCGGAGAATTTGTGACCTTGGCCCAGGTCTGCGCCGAGGTGGGAGTAGATGCTGCCAGGTTTATGTTTTTGAGCAGAAAAAGTGACAGCTCCCTGGATTTTGACCTGGAACTGCTCAAGACCCAGAGCATGGAAAATCCTGTATATTATGTGCAGTACGCCCATGCCAGGATCTGTTCTGTGCTGCGCAAGGCTGATCAATCCGGAATACAGGACCTGGCCCTGCAGGAAGAGCTTTTGGCCCTGCTGGATACTGCAGAAGATCTGGTCCTGCTCAGACAGCTGGAGCAGTTCCCCAAGGCTGTGCAGGGTGCAGCGCGCACTTTGAGCCCTCACCATATCAGTTATTATCTGTTAGAACTGGCAGGCGGGCTGCACCGTTACTATAATAAGCACCAAATTTTGGATTCAACCCAGCCCAGGTTGAGCCGGGCCAGGCTGTTGCTTATGAAGAGTGTGGCCCAGGTCTTGCGTAACGGATTAAACCTGCTGGGTGTACAGGCACCAGCAGAGATGTAGTCTGATTTATGCAGAACAGGAAAAAAAAGACGTCCCAAAAGGCCAAAGGCAAACAATTCAGCTTCAGCCTGGGTCCAGGGGGCATGCTCTTGGGCCTGGGCTGTGTGCTGTTGATTATGGCCTGGGCTTTTGTTCTGGGGATCCTGGTGGGTCGGGGCTATTACCCGGAAAACCTTTGGTCTGGAAATGATAGCAGGGAGCCTGCGCAGCAGGTCAGGGATACTTCCGGACTTCAGGGAGCTGATCCAGAACAGCATGTACTGAAACCTGAAGAGTTGGGCTTTTTTGACGCCCTGCAACAGGAGTGGGCCCAAGGCTTGTTGCAGTCTGAGGCGGATCAGGATTCAAAAGCTGAAACCAGTCCTGGCCAGGATGATGGGCCTGCAGAAATGGCTGCAACTTTAAAGCAGCAGCAAAATAAAAAAAATACACAGAGGTTTGCATACATTTATCAGGTGGCAGCATTCCAAAGACAATCTCAGGCCGAACTTTTGCAGCAGAGGCTCGAGGTGGCAGGCATAGAGTCTTACATCCAGAGCGTGGACAAACATGACCAGCGCTGGTACAGAGTCTATGTGCCGCATGTGGGTACCAGCCAGGAGACCCAGGAACTGCAGCAGGAATTGAAAAAAATGGGCTTGGACAAGTCCTTTGTACGCAGTAAAAAACCCTTTTGACGGTCAAGGTGTTGAACAAAGACCAAGAGCAGCTCATTGCAGGGCCAGCTCTTTATTTAACCCGGTTGTTTAACCTGCATGATGTTCTTGGAGGCAATCTTTGGCCGCACAGGTCCAGCCCAGTGTCTCAGGTGCGGATCCTCCGGTTTCGGAGAGCTTACATTCAGGAGGTTTTGCCATGACTTTTGTTCCCCGCGAAGCTTTTTTTGCCAAGGGCATTGGCCGGCACAAAAATCAGCTGCAGTCTTTTGAACTTGCCCTGAGAGACGCCAAGATTGAGAAGCTGAACTTGGTCTATGTTTCCAGTATATTTCCGCCCAAATGCAAGATTATTTCTGTTCAGGAAGGCATAAGGCAGCTGCAGCCAGGGCAAATTACATATTGCGTCATGGCCCGCAACTCCACCAATGAAAAAGGGAGGCTTGTTGGTTCTGCAGTGGGTATGGCCTTTCCTGCTGACGAGAGTCATTATGGATATATATCAGAGCACCACGCATTTGGGGCAGACGAGCAGGAAATAGGCGATTTTGCAGAGGATCTGGCCTCTACCATGCTGGCCACCACCCTGGGCATAGATTTTGATCCAGAAAAAGACTATGATGAACGCAGGGAGATCTATCTCATGAGCGGGGCTATTATAGATTCTGCTTCTGCGCCCTGTGTGACCAGAGGTGTGGCTGGACTGTGGACAACAACCCTGTCTGCAGCAGTTTTTTTGCCCTAGGGAGCCGAGCATGTTTGGTGATTATTTGGATACCTGTCTGCAGGACCAAGAGCATGTGGTGCATGTGCTGCCTGTACCTTATGAGGCCACAGTAAGCTATGCTCGAGGAGCCAGCCAAGGACCAGGATCCATTCTGCGGGCCAGCTACGAGGTAGAGACCTGGGATGAGGAATTGGGCCTGGATTTGACTGATTTGGCTGGTTTTAAGACCCTGCCCTTTTTCAGATCAGTTGCAACAGGCCCTGAGCAGATGCTAAGGGCTCTTCTTGCTTATCTGCAGAAACAGCTTGTGCCTGAGCAGGACTTTTTACTGCTCTTGGGCGGCGAACATACCCTGGCCCGGGCCGGGATAGCCTTTTATCAACAGGTTTATCCGGATTTGGTGGTCCTGCAGTTGGATGCCCATGCAGATCTCAGGTCCAGCTATCAGGGCAGTGCATATTCTCATGCCTGCGTCATGGCCAGGGTCCTTGATCTGGGGTTGCCTTTGGCTCAGATAGGCATCCGCAGCCTGTGCCGTGAAGAGTCTTTGCTGATACAAAATCTCAGTTCCAGGGAGTTGCTGAGCATCATGGCCTGGGATTTGCCAGACCCGGACAGTGCTGCAAAAAAGCTGCGCTCTTTTGTGCAGAACAGACCCTTGTATATCACTTTTGACGCGGACGCCCTGGATCCTGCTCAACTGCCTGCCACAGGAACTCCTGAACCTGGAGGGATTGATTTTTCTTGGCTGCAGCAGTTTTGGATCAGGTTCTTGCCAGGCCTAAAGCTGGTGGGTCTGGATTTTTGCGAGCTTGCACCTTTGCCAGCGGCAGGGGTAGCTTCCGAGTCTTTGGCAGTGAAATGCATCAATAGGATTTTAACAGCATCATTGGGCCTCCAGACATGACTGACAGGAAGTTTTTCAGACAGGTGAACAAAATGGTGGATCCGGAGAATCTGGACTTGACCCCCTTGGAATCCTTGGATCCAGATAAGATTCAAGATTTTGACCAGCTGCTGGAGGCTATGTCCAGGACAGCCTTTGGAGGCCGGTCCCTGGGGGAGGCCCTGGATGTATTACAGCTCATGGTGGAGGACGATGATTGCCATGTAGTAGCTACATTTTCCGGGGCCATGACTGTGGCCAAAATGGGCAAATTAATCTGCAAGATGCTGGATCAGGGCTGGGTGCAGAGCGTGGTTTCCACCGGGGCTCTGATGGCCCATGGTTTTATCGAGACTCTGGGCCTTAGGCATTATAAATTCGAGCCGGACAAGCACAAAGATGAACATTTATGCTTGGCCGGTCTGAATCGGGTATTTGATACCCTGGAGCCTGAGCTTAATTTTGTGCAGGCGGAAAAGGTCCTCAATGCAGTCCTGGAGGAATTCAGGCAGGAAGAACACTTGTGCTCATACAGATTCTGCCATCTGATCGGCAAGCATTTGAGCCGGCACTACCCAGGTCAAAAAGGCATTCTGAAAAGTGCATATGAGCAAGGCGTGCCTGTGTATATACCGGCATTTACGGATTCAGAGCTGGCCCTGGATGTGGCTTCCTACCTGCTCAGCCATTTCAAAGAGCTGAGCCAGGAACATTTTGATCCCAGGATCCTGCCCTTTCAATTCAATCCTTTTTTGGATCTGTTCCATTACACCAATCGGGCCATCCGGGCCAAAAAACTGGGACTGTTCACTATCGGCGGGGGGGTGCCCAGGAATTGGGCACAACAATTGGGACCTTTTGTGGAGATGGCTGTGCAACGGATGCCGGATCTGGAATGGGAGATCCAGCGCTTCATGTATGCAGTGCGCATCTGTCCAGAACCAGACCACTGGGGGGGGCTCTCTGGTTGTACCTATCAGGAGGGGATTTCCTGGGGCAAGTTTGTGCCTCCAGCCCAAGGTGGCAGGTTCGCCGAAGTCAAATCTGACGCGACCATAGCCTGGCCAATTCTGATCAAAGGCCTGCAGGACAGAATGGCCAAAAAAAGTCCTTGACCGCCAAGGATGCAAATTTAGCAGCATCTGGAGGATGCTATGCCTACGGCAGAAGGCAGAGTATTTGATTTCAAAGGCCAGGAACATATCCGTCCGGATTTCTTAGAGACTATCCCCCTGGATGCTCCTGAGCAGTATATAAAGACTGAGACCCTGGAATTTGTGGCGGTCTGCCCATTTAGTGGCCTGCCAGATATTGCGCATCTGGTCATAGAATACCATCCCCGGGGAGGCAAGTGTATTGAGCTAAAATCATTGAAGTATTATATTACCAGCTTCAAGGATGTGGGCATATTCCAAGAAGAGGCCACCAAGCGTATTTATCAGGACCTGCAACAGGTATTAAATACAGACAGCCTCAGGGTGAGCACCAAGTACAATTTGCGGGGCGGTTTTGTGACTACTGCGGTGCAGGGGCAACTCTAGGCGATGAATACTGCCCAAGCTGGTCAGCTTCAATTTCCATTTCTGCTGCTCTGCGCCCTGTTCGCGGGCAGTCTGACCATTTCTGCAGTGTTGGCAGCCAAGATTATCACGGTCTGGGGCCTGACCGTACCTGCCGGAGTACTGGCCTATTGCATAACTTTTGTCTGTACAGATGTCATCAGCGAGCTTTGGGGCAGACAGGTGGCCAATCGGGTGGTTTGGAGCGGGTTCTTGACCCTGGTTTTTGTCCTGGTTTTGATCCAGCTGGCCCTTTTTTGGCCTGCAGCCCAGTTCTGGCCTCATGAAGAGGAGTTTGCAACAGTCCTGGGCCTGACCCCCAGGATAATACTGGCCTCTTTAACTGCCTACCTTTGCAGCCAATTGTTTGATGTCCAGGCCTTTCATTTCTGGAAAAGACTGACTAAGGGCAGACATCTCTGGCTGCGCAACAATCTTTCCACGGCCATGTCCCAGCTTTTGGACTCTGCAGTGTTTATCAGTATCGCTTTTTACGGCCAGCTGCCGCTCTGGAGCTTGATCTGGGGTCAATGGGCAGTCAAACTGGGTATTGCTGCCCTGGATACTTTGGTTGTCTATCTCCTGGTCTGGTACTTGAGATCCAGGAGCTAATTTTAAGGTGCTGATCAAGGCCCATGTCAGAGCATATCCTGCAGGTGCAAAAACTGGTCTGGAGGGGCAGGTCCCTGGCCAGGCTGCCCGCAGGCAAGGTAGTGCTTTTAAGCCCTGGCTCTTTTCCCGGGGAAAAAGTCCGGGCCAGGGTGGTTCAAGACAAAAGGGATTATGTTCAGGCCAGGGTGGAAGAGATTCTGGAGCCGCTGCCCGGCAGAAGGCCTCATCCCTGCCCCAGGGCCCAATTTTGCGGAGGCTGCAGCTTTGGCGTACTGCCCCAGAGGCTGCAGCTTGAGCTGAAACAGGAAGTGATCCAGGAGACCCTGCTCAGGCATTTGCCCAGGCAGGATTGGGAGTCGGGCCTGCAAAATCTTGCGGTCTTTGCCAGCAGGCCGGCCTGGAGATATCGCTGGAGGGGCCAGATTCAGGTCAGGCAAGGCCTGCCTTATCTACAAGGCCTGGATGGTTCAGGCCTTGTGTATAGTCCGGATTGTCTACTTTACAGCACTGCCCTGGGCCAGGGGCTTTTGCAGGCTGCATCCAGGCTGCAGGACGGCCGGCATGTGATAGCTGCCAGCCCGAGGGATATGCAGGTCAAAAGTGCTAGCGATCCTGGCTTGTTAGATTTTCCTATCCAGGATTACAATATCTGTCTGCAACTGCCTGCAGGGGTGTTTTTCCAGGCCAATTGGAAGCTGAACCAGCGCCTGGTGCGCTTTGTCTGCTCCCGGCTCAAAGGATTCAAACGGGTCGGAGACATGTACAGCGGGGCGGGCAATTTCTCGCTGCCCCTGGCCCTGGAAGGCTGTCAAGTCTTGGCCCTGGATGCAGATGAGCGGTCAGTGGCTGCAGGCAGGGCAAATGCACGCAGGTTAGGCCTGAGTAATCTGGAATTTGAGAGACTAAATCTGCACAAAAAAGAATTTTTAGAGCGGCTGTCCAGGTTCAACCCAGAGGCTCTGGTGCTGGATCCTCCGCGCAGCGGTGCAGGCAAGGCTCTACAAGGACTTCAGCAGTTGGAGAGTTTACAGACCATGCTCTGGGTATCCTGTGACCTGGTCAATACCTGCAGGGATCTGGAATCTTTTCTGGGTTCAGGCTGGAGACTGCAGGAAATGGCCCTGTTTGACATGTTTCCCCAGACCTGGCATTCGGAACTGGTCTTGCTTCTGGAGAAAACCAACCTTCTCTAGTCCTGATCAGAGTCTGGCCGCTTAAAGCAGATCCAAGGCCTTAACCCGAAAAGCTATTCTGAACGGTTTAGCTTGCTGGACAAAAGCCCTTTTAGGGCCTGTTTTATACCTTGAACATTAAGCCCAGCCATATCCCTTATTTCATCTTGTTTGCCGTGTTCCCAGAAATGGTCCGCCAGGCCCAGTCTTTTGATGCGCAATCCTGTAAGCAGGTCTTGATCAGCAAGAAATTCCAGCACAGCTGAAGAAAACCCTCCTTGCAGTGCATTTTCCTCTACAAAAAACAGCCTTTGGCTTTGTTTGGCCAAAGCCAGGATCTGTTTTTCCGGCAGGGGCTTGATGAATCTGCAATTAAAAAGACCAAGGCTGCAGTGAATTTCCTGTTCCAGTTCTTGGATGGCGGTCAAGGCCGGGCAGACCATGCTGCCCACCGCCAGTACAGTGCATTCAGTACCTGTTTTGAGCATTTCACCCCGGCCTGATTCCAGAGTTCCTGGTTTGGACTGCAAAGCATGTCCTGGACCCAGGCCCCGGGGATAACGAATGGCCACAGGCCCTGGCTGCTGCAGGGCAAAGGCCAGCATATCCTGCATCTCGGGCTCGTCCTTGGGCGCCATAAGGGTCATGTTCGGGATATGCCGTAAATAGCTCAAGTCAAACGCCCCGTGATGAGTAGCCCCATCCTCGCCCACCAGCCCAGCCCGGTCCAGGCAGAAGACCACAGGCAGATTTTGCAGGCAGACGTCATGCACAATCTGGTCATAAGAACGCTGCAGAAAAGTGGAATAGATGCAGACCACCGGCTTAAAGCCCTGTGTGGCCAAGCCGGCGGCAAAGGTTACTGCATGCTGCTCGCAGATGCCCACGTCAAAAAAGCGGCCTGGATAGTCCTTTTGGAATTCAGTCAGGCCTGTGCCCTCGGGCATGGCTGCGCTGATGGCCAAGATTTTAGGGTCTTTGGCTGCCAAATTGCAAAGGGTCCGGCCCAATATGGCGCTGTATTCCAAGGCCTGGGCATTTTTGGGCTTTTTGTGTCCTGTATGGGGCTCGAAACAGCCCACACCATGGTAATGTGTGGGATTGCTCTCTGCAGGGGGGTAGCCTTTGCCCTTGGTGGTCAACACATGCACTAAAATCGGGCCCTGCAGGCTGCGTACCTGTTCCAGAACCGTCAAAAGGTGTTGCAAATTATGACCGTTGATGGGTCCTAGATAGGTGAACTTAAAGGCCTCGAAAAGCATGCCAGGAGTGAAAAAGCTCTTTAATGACTCTTCGCTGCGCCGGGCATAGTTGACTAGCTCATCTCCAATACGGGGTACCTGGCGCAGCCAGCTTTTGAGATCTTCTTTGAAGCGCATGAACCTTTGGTCCGCCAGCTTTCTGCTGAAAAAAGAAGACAAGGCCCCTACGTTTTTGGAGATGGACATTTCATTATCATTGAGAATGATCACCAGATCCCGGTCCAGATCTCCAGCCTGATTCAGTCCTTCGTAGGCCAGGCCCGCAGTCATAGAACCGTCCCCGATTACCGCCAGCACCTTGTGCTGTTGTTCCATGAGGTCCCTGCCCACGGCCATGCCCAGGGCAGCAGATATGGAAGTTCCGGAGTGTCCTACTCCAAAGGGGTCGTATTGCGATTCCTGCCTGCGGGGAAAGCCGCTGATGCCGTCTTTCTGGCGCAGGGTCTGGAATTTCTGCAGGCCCTGGGTCAGGATTTTGTAAGCGTAGCTCTGGTGTCCGACGTCCCAGATCAAAAGGTCTTGTCCTGGATCAAAAAGCTTGAGCAGGGCCACGGTCAGTTCCACAACCCCCAGGGATGGAGCCAGGTGTCCTCCAGTGCAAGAAACAGTTTGGATTATCTCCTGGCGCAGTTCTTGTGTGAGCAGCAGCATTTCCTGCAGGGAGAGTTCCTGCACCTGCTGCGGGCCTTTAATGCCAGGCAGGATTTTATTCTGGTTTGGTGTAGACATAAAAAAGTATATCCCTAATGCACCCTGTGCATGATATATTGGGCCAGTTCCCTTAAAAATACAGCCTGGGGGCCATTGTAAACAGAGATGGCGCTCACTGCCTGCTGTACCAGCTCCTGGCCCAGGGACTTGCTTGCCTCAAGTCCCAGTAGGCTGGGGTAGGTCAGCTTGCCCTGTCTCTGGTCGCTGCCGGTTGGTTTGCCCATTTTTCTGCTGTCGCCTTCAATATCCAGGATATCGTCTGCGACTTGAAATGCCAATCCTATAGCCTGACCGTAAACCTGGACTTGCTTTAGGTCCTGGGCTCCTGCTCCAGCCAGCAGGGCCCCGCTCAGGCAGGAGCCGCTGATCATGGCCCCGGTTTTCAGGCTGTGCATGGCCTTTAGTTTTTCCAAAGTGGCCTGATTCTGAGCGCTGAGGCGTATATCCATTACCTGGCCGCCAACCATGCCTGCCGGACCAGCAGCCCGGGCCACAGCGCGTGCAGCTGACAAAACCCTGTCCGGCGGCAGCTCTGTGTCTAACATGCAAAGAAAGGCCTGGGTCAAAAGACCGTCTCCGGCCAGGATGGCCATGGCTTCCCCGAACTGGGCATGGTTGGCCGGTTTCCCGCGGCGCAAATCATCATCATCCATGGCAGGCAGATCATCATGCACCAAAGAGTAGGTGTGGATCAGCTCCAAGCCGCATGCAAAACCCAGGGCCTTGGCCGGCTCTTGAGCGAACAATTCTGCCCAGGCCAGGCACAGAGCAGGCCTGATCCGCTTGCCTCCGGCCAGAAGACTGTACTGCATGGCTTTGTGCAGTTCTCCAGGGATATGCTCATTTTCCAGACAGTTGTCCAGGAAGCCTTCCACCATTGCTTGATAAGCTTCAAGCATCTGCTTCATCTTGCGCCCTCTTTTGGTCATTGGCCTCGGTTTCAAAGCAAAAGTCCTGGAGCATGCCCTGGGAGTAGATCTGGATCTTATGTCTAGCCTGTTCCAGGCGCTTTCTGCAGTTTTGAACCAACTCGCTGCCTTCCTTGAACAGGTCCAGCCCCTCTTCCAGGGGCAATTCTTGATTTTCCAGGCGGCGTACTATTTCCTGCAACCTGGCCAGTTTTTGTTCAAAGCTTGCCTTGTCTTGACTCATATCGACGCTCTTTCTGGGGTTTTTGCAGCAGCAAAACTGAATTTGCGCAGACTTTTAGTCTTCAACCCTGGCCTGAAGACAGTCTGCACCGGTCCTGATCCAGAGCAGGTCTCCAGGCTCGACCTGCTGCCTGCTGCGCAGCAGGTTCTGGTCCTTGGCTACCTGGACCAGGCAATAGCCTTTTTCCAGGGGCAATAATGGGTTTTGTTGCTGTAATCTGTTGCTTAAATCCTGTTCTTTTTGTTCCAAACTTTGTAATTGCTGTCTGGCAGCAAGCAATAGCCTTGTCTCCAGCTCCTGCAGGCTGGAGCTTCTATATTCCCAATCCCGCCGGGTATAGGTCCTGCTCAGTCTAAATAGTGTTTCTTGTAAAATAGTCATTTTTTGCTGCAAATGAGAATTAATTAGTCCGGGCAGGGCCCGGGCCTGCTCCTGGAGCAGAGTCTGGTAACGCTTAAGGGCCTGCCAGGGTGAAAGCCAATGCATAGCCCTTTCCATTTGCTGCAAGTATTCCAGCTTGCGGCTGTGAAGCCTTGCCCAGCCACTTTGCAGCGCAGCTTCCAGCTCATCTAGCTGCTGCAGCAGATAAGACTTTTCAGGCCAGAGCAATTGGGCAGCATGGCTTGGAGTGGCGGCACGCAGGTCTGCGACAAGGTCTGAGATAGTCAGGTCTTTTTCATGGCCGATGCCGGTCACTACTGGGATTTCTGAATCATGTATAGACCGGGCCAGTTCTTCACTGTTGAAGCACCAAAGGTCTTCCAGGGAACCTCCGCCCCGGATGAGCACCAGCACCTGGGCCCATTTTTCCAGATTGGCCTCCTGCAGGGCGCAGACCAGATTTGACTCTGCTTCCTGGCCCTGCACCAGGCTGGGGTAGATCCTGATCTGCCCGGGCCAGCCCCTATCGCTGCAAAGACGCAGGAAATCTTTGAGGGCTGCGCCAGAAGGTGCGGTAATGACCCCAATCCGTTCTGGATGTCTGGGCAGCGCCTGTTTGTTTTCTATTGCGAACCAGCCTTGGTCAGCCAACTTCTTCTTCAGGGCCTCGAATTGCAGGTGTAGCTTGCCAGCCCCAAAAAGCTCCACTTGCTCAGCTATAAGCTGGTAGACGCCCCTGGGGGGATAGACAGCAAGGCGCCCAGCGCAAAGGACTTCGCGCCCAGTCTGCAGGGCTTGCAGTACTTCCCCGGCCTGAGATCCGGACTGGTTTGACTTGAACCAAACCGCCTGCAGGCAGGCTTGTTCGTCTTTCAAGCTGAAATACAAGTGGCCGGAACCTGGTCTGGAAAGATCCCCTATCTGGCCGCGGACCCAGATCAAGGGGAATTCAGATTCCAGGACTTCTTTGATGGCCTGGGTTAATTCGCTTATGCTGAAAATATGGGGCATGGATCCTGGTCATTGTCTTCTATATTTGATTGTTGCTCTTATCCTATAATTGATCCTGGAGTCCCCATCCTGACCAGACCTTTGCGCGCCAATCCTGAAAAACAGCCCTGAAATCCTGCAGGGCCAGTTCCTGCTTCTGCCCTGTCCTGCGGTCCTTGGCCTCCACCAGGCCCTTTTGCAGGCCCTTGGCCCCGATGACGAGCTGCAAGGGCAGGCCCAACAGGTCTGCATCCTTGAATTTAAAGCCGGCCCTTTCTTGCCTGTCATCCATCAAGACCTCCAGGCCCATATCCTGCAACAGGTTGTAGATGTCCTGGGCCTGGTCCTGGATGTATTGTTCATCTGGATTCAAGACCAGGATTATGACTTCAAAAGGAGCTATGGCCGGAGGAAAGATAATGCCCTGCTGGTCATGATTTTGTTCAATAGCGGCAGCCAAGACACGGCTGATCCCGATTCCATAGCAGCCCATGAACAATTCTTGCTGCCGGCCCTGTTCATCCAGGAAAAGTGCCTGCATAGCTTGGCTGTATTTCTTGCCCAGCTGAAAGACATGGCCCACTTCTATTCCTTTTTGGAACCTGATATGGGCCAAACACTGCGGGCAGGGGTCATCCTGGCGGATATTCACCAGATCCAGATAAGCGTTGACCTGAGCGTCCCGTTCCAGATCCAGATGCAGGATATGGGCGTCAGCCTGGTTGGCCCCGGCTATCCAGTCATTATCCTGTTGCAGACTCTGGTCGGCCAGGATCTGCATCTGCAGTCCTATTGGCCCTGAAAAGCCTACTGGGGCCCCTGTCCAGTCCAGGATCTGATCTGCAGTGGCCAAGTTGAGTGTAGAAACCCCTAAATAATTTTTGAGTTTGACCTCATTTAAGTCCCGGTCTCCTGGAACTAAGGCGGCCACTGGCCTATCGTCTGCCTCATAGATCAGGGTCTTCAGCACCCTGCTTGGAGAGATGTGCAGATAATCAGCCACTTCTTGTACTGTATGTCGGCCAGGGGTGCTTACAGTCTGCAAGTGGGCACAAGGGGGCTTGTTTCTGGTCTCCTTGACTTGAATGGTTGCCGCCTTTTCCAGGTTGGCTGCGTAGCTGCACTTGCTGCAGACGACTATAGTATCTTCTCCGGTTTCAGCCAAAACCATAAATTCATGGGACAGGCTGCCGCCAATTGCGCCAGAATCAGCCTGCACAGCCCTGAAGTTTAGTCCCAGGCTGGAGAATATTTGGCTGTAGGCCTCGAACATCTTGGAGTAGCTTTGCTGGCAGTCCTCTTGATTTACATCAAAGGAATAGCTGTCCTTCATGATGAATTCTCTGCAGCGCAGCAAACCGAATCTGGGTCTGATCTCGTCCCGGAGTTTGGTCTGGATCTGATAGAGGTTCAGGGGCAGTTGCTTGTAGGATCTGAGTTCGTTACGCACCAGATCGGTGATGACCTCTTCATGGGTGGGTCCCAGGCAAAAATCCCGGTTATGCCTGTCTTTAAGCCTCATTAGCTCTTTGCCGTACAGATCCCAGCGTCCAGTCTCCTGCCACAGTTCAGCAGGCTGTACCAAGGGCAAAAGTACCTCTAGGCCGCCAGCATTATCCATTTCGCGGCGCACTATGCGCATGATCTTCTCCAAGGCCCTTAGCCCCAGGGGCAGATAGGAATAGATTCCAGAGGTCAGCCTGCGTATCATGCCTGCCCTGAGCAGGAGCCTGTGACTTGTGGTTTCCGCCTCTGCAGGATCTTCCTTTAATGTTGGTACGTAGTATTTGCTAAAAAGCATGTTAACCCCTGTTCATGATTTTGGCACTGGTTAGTGGGGGGTAAAAAAGGTTTAAGGCTGCATTTTAAGACTTTTCTGATCTTTTTCCTGCAGAAAATAATCCAGCTCAGTCTTGAATTCCTGCAACAGCCTATGTTCTGGCACCTTTTTTATTATTCGGCCTTTGCGGAAGATAATGCCTTGACCCCGGCCTCCAGCCAGGCCAATATCTGCTTCTTTGGCCTCCCCAGGGCCGTTGACCGCACAACCCATAACCGCCACTGTAAAAACTTTCTGTACTGGTTGTAAATACCTCTCCACAGATCTGGTTAGTTTGATCAAGTCTATTTCTGTCCTGCCACAGGTGGGGCAGGATATGATTTCCGGGCCTCTGCTGCGAAGACCCAGGCAGCGCAAAATTTCCCAGGCCACCAGGACTTCGTCTTGGGGCCTGCCGGTCAAGGAGACCCGCAGGGTATCCCCCAGGCCCTGCTGGAGCAGGAGGCCCAGACCCACACTGCTTTTTACAGCGCCCCTTAGCAGGGTTCCGGCCTCAGTAATCCCGATGTGCAAAGGGTAATCGCATTTTTCTGCCAGCAGTCTGTAAGCCTGCAGGGTATGCAGGACAGAAGAGGACTTTAGAGAGACCTTGATCAGACAGAAGTCTTTGCTTTCCAGCAGACTGATCTGCTTCAGGGCGCTTTCCAACATGGCCCTGGGAGTCGGCCCGCCGTGTTTGCGCAAAAGGTCCTTTTCTACAGAACCGCTATTGACCCCGATACGTATGGGCACTTTTCTTTCCTGGGCAGCATCCACCACCAAAGCAATTTTGCGCGCGGAGCCTATGTTGCCGGGATTGATCCGCAGTCCGTCCACTCCGGCCTCAATACTGGCCAAAGCCAGGCGGTAGTCAAAATGGATGTCCGCCACTAAAGGTGTTTTGGTCCTGGCTTTTAACCAGTGCAAGGCCTGTACGGATTCCTGGTCAGGTATAGCCAGCCTGATTATTTCGCAACCTGCCCGGACCAGGCTTTGGATTTGGCGCAAGGTGGAGCTTTGATTGCGGGTGTCTGTATTGGTCATGCTTTGCACCCGCACAGGGTAGTCGCCGCCAATGCCCAAGCCACCCAAGAAAATGCTCTTTGTTTTTCTAGCAGCGGGCCAAAGGCCCTGGCCAGCATCCTTGTTTTCCATGACCTGAAGAGATACAGCATTTTGGCTTGCAAGCCAAGTCTAACTGCACAGTCCTTAAATCAAGGCTTTTGGAGCAGCAAAGGAAGATTGATGTGCATACAACACCAGGAATTTGTTGTCTATGTTTTATAGAAAGTAAACAAAGCCTCCTGGAGATCAAATTTTTTGTCAGCGCATAAATATTTTGCTTGACATTTTGCCGGACAAAGCAAATAATCTCTGTGGTCTCTGCTTTAGTGGTGGCGGAGAGAGGATAGTTATTTAAATTTTTCAGGAGAAGTTGGTTTATGAAGAAGATGTATGTTGGTAATCTGCCCTTTTCCTCCAGTGAGGAAGATGTCCGGGAATTGTTTTCCCAGTACGGTTCAGTGGAATCTGTTAACCTGATCCAGGACAGACAGACTGGAAGACCCCGGGGATTCGGTTTTGTGGAGATGGACCCCGCTAGCGCTGATGCTGCTATAGCAGCTTTGGACGGGACTGATTTCGGAGGACGGACCTTAAAGGTCAATGAAGCAAAACCCAGGAGATAGCAAAGGAAAGATTCCTAAAGGCTATATATGTGGGCAAAAATACCGCCTGAGTTGTCTTGGACTCAGGCGGTATTTTTTTGAGCAGGGCCGTAATAGTGCTATTCCTGGGGCAGTTGTTCATCCAGGCTGTGGTTATACTCTTGGCTGCGGCCTCCTGACTTGTGCAGCAGCCAGCAGTCTGTGATGCGAATATCTTTCTGCACTGCCTTGCACATATCATAGATGGTCATGGCTGCAGTCTGAGCCGCCACCAAGGCCTCCATCTCCACCCCGGTCTCGGCCCTGGTCCTGACCTCGGCCCTGACATGGACCTTGTGCCTTAGCGGATCAAGCTCGAAATCTATCTGGATGTGGGTCAGCTGGATGGGATGGCACAAGGGGATAAGATCTGAGGTTTTCTTTGCAGCCTGAATTCCGGCTATTTTGGCAGTGGTCAAGACGTCGCCTTTGGGCAAGGCTTTTTCCTGCAGCAGGGCAAAGGTTTGCGCAGAAAGTTCCACACAACAGGCAAAAACCGCTCTGCGCTGTGTGGCTTCCTTGGCACTTGTATCCACCATACGCAGGGCGCCCTGTTCATCAACATGACTCAATTTGGCGCTCAATTCAAGAATCTCCCATGGCTCTCTTGAAGAAGTCTCTGACTTTGCGGCTGGGCTTTTCCTCTTCTAGTTGGGAGAATTCCCGCAACAGCTCTTCCTGGCGTTTATTCAGCTTGGTGGGGGTCAGGACCTTGACCTGCACTATGAGGTCACCTTTTTGGCTGCTGCCGAGATGGGGCACACCCAGTCCTTTTAGCTTAAAGCTTTGCCCGTTCTGGGTGCCCCTGGGAATGTTCATGGGAACCGGCTCATCCAGGCTGGGCACCTCTATCTTGTCCCCCAAGGCGGCCTGGACCATGCTCAGCTCTACCGGTACTATGATGTCCTGGCCTTGCCTTTGGAACAATGGGTGCTCCTGAACATTGATGACCACGTAAAGGTCACCGTCCGGACCTCTGTTCTGCCCAGGCTCTCCCTCTCCGTGCAGGCGCAGGCGGCTGCCGTTTTCCACTCCAGCTGGAATATGAACCTTGAGATTCTTTTTTTCTTTGGTTATGCCCCGGCCTTTACATTGTTTACAGGGGTGGGCGACCATTTGCCCGCTGCCCCGGCAGATAGGACAGGGAGAGGCAATGCGGAAGAATCCCTGGGTCTGGAATATCTGGCCCCGGCCGGAGCAGTGTTTGCAGACTTCAGGCTGATGCCCAGGCTCTACTCCTGAACCCTGACAGGTTGTGCAGGGCATATCCTTGGGAATTTGCAGCTCAGTATCTGTTCCGCGTACTGCCTCTTCAAAGCTGATGGTCAGATTGTAGCGCAGGTCTGCACCTGGTTTGGGCCTGGGCCCCTTGCGTCTGGCACCACTGAAGCCGAACACGTCGCCAAATATATCACTGAAAGTATCAAAGATGTCCTGAGCCGAAGCATGATCGTAGTAATTCTGGCCGTTGACTCCGGCATGTCCGAATCGATCGTAATTGGAGCGCTTTTCTGGATCGCTTAAAATCTCGTAGGCCGTTTAGTGTTTCTAGAAAATTTGTTCTGCATCAGGATCATCAGGGTTGCGATCCGGGTGGTACTCAAATGCCAACTTGCGATAGGCCCGTTTGATCTCCTCCCCAGTGGCTGATGTAGAAATACCCAGAATTTGATAGTAGTCGTTTTTGGACATAGCTAATCAACCTTGATACCGGCTTCTTTTATTTGTGATTTTAAGACTATTTTACCTGCAGCTACTTCCCGCAAGGCTGTGACTACTTCCTTGTTGTCGGTCTTGATCAAGGGCGGATAGTCCTCGCGGTACATTTTGACCCTTTTGATGGCCATCTGGGCAATGACAAATCTATTGTTAACTTTCTGCAATGCATCTTCCACTGTAATACGCGCCATATTGCACCTGCCTTGAATATGTATGCTATAAGTTGCTAAAAACAAAGCCAAGCGAAAAAAACAGTCAGGATAATGGCTCAGCTTGACACCAGGCCTGGCTTCGTGCTTGAACTTATCTTGCTTGCCAGCGGCCCAATAACTTAAAATTTATAAACACAATATCCAGGCTAGTCAACAGGCCGGTCATGTATGCCAGGGTTGAACCAGAAATGCGCACTGCTTACAAAAAATTAAGTTTTGCCCAAAAGTCCTGCCTGAGCAAGGCGGGTAAGCTCATGTACCAGACTTCAATGCTCAGGCCAGGGGCCAGGCTGGGGGTGGCTGTCTCCGGGGGCATGGACAGCTGGGCCCTTTTGCAGGTGCTTTTACTGCACAGGAAAAAGTTGCCCTTTAGAATAGAATTATTAATCCTGCACATTAATCCGGGATTTTGCCGGAGCAACCATCTGCCCTTGCTGGATTGGCTGCGCAGCAATGGACTTGCCGGGCATGTACAGTTAGCGGACATGGGACCCAGGGCCCATTCTGCTGAAAACAAGAAGAACTCGCCTTGTTTTTTTTGCAGCTGGCACAGACGCAAAAGGCTTTTTTATCTGGTCAAAAAATATGCCTTGACCCATTTGGCTCTGGGCCACAATGCAGATGACCTGGTGCAGAATTTTTTCTTGAATATCTTTTATGCCGGCCGGATAGAGGGCATGTATCCCAGGGAATCTTATTTCCAGGGTGAATTCGAATTGATCAGACCCTTGCTCTTGCTGGAAAAGCGAATCATTCAGAAGGCTGTCCAGGACTGGAAATTGCCGGTCTGGGACAATCCCTGCCCCTCTGCAGAAAAAAGTAAAAGGAGCGAGACAGAGCTTTGGCTGCAACAGATTTGGGGCCGGAACAAGCGGCTGCGTAAGAATGTGTTCAGTGCATTGCAGCGCTGGCAGATGCAAAACCCTATGCCCTAACTACAGGCCTCATTTGGAGCAGCATGTCAGACAATTATTTACCCATAGCCCAGGATCAACCCTGGCTGGCACCCATGGCCGGGTTTTCAGATCTGCCCTTTAGGCTGCTCTGCAGGGAATTGGGCTGTAGCGCGGCCTGTACAGAAATGGTCAGTGCCAAGGGTTTGGTGCTGGGCCAGGTCAGCTGGAGGCTGCTTAAGACCTGTGACCTGGATGCTCCCCTTGTGGTCCAGGTCTTTGGCTGGGAAAAGCAATTTATCAGGCAGGCCTTGACCATGCTTCTGGATAAGGGGTTTTGCTATTTTGACTTGAATGCCGGCTGTGCAGTGAAAAAAGTGACCAAAACCGGAGCAGGGGCGGCCTTGCTGCAGGAACCTTCCAGACTGGTTGATCTGGCGGGGGAAATGAGCAGCCTGGCAGGGCCCGGCAGGGTGGGGGTCAAACTGCGCACTGGTTGGGAAACAGGCCAAAAGACCTTTCTGGGTTTGGGCCGGGAACTGGAAAGCTTGGGCCTTGGCTGGATCACCCTGCATCCAAGGTCTGCCAAACAGGGATTTACAGGCTATGCGGATTGGTCTTTGCTCAAAGAACTACAAACCAGTGTGGGTTTGCCTGTAATGGGCAGCGGGGACCTGTTTACAGCCTGGCAAGGCAGGCAATGCCTGGAACAGACTGGGATCCAAGGAGTGATGTTCGCCAGGGGAGCTTTGAGCAATCCTGGTATTTTTTTGGAATTCAAGGATATTTTGCGTAAGGGCCAGGATTTTGAGCAGCCCAGTAGACAGGAGCCAGCAGTCAGGCTGCAAAAATTACAAAGCATCATGCTGCGTCATATACAACTTAGCAAAAAGTATGCCCAAGATCCCGGAAACTTTTTAAAGATGCGTACTGTACTTCCCAAATATCTGAAAGGTGTGCATCAGGCCAGGATGCTGCGTTCCAGAATTATAACCTGCCGGGACTGGGGGGAATTACAGTCCTTGGTCCAAGGAAACCGGGACGGTATCCCATTTGCAGATTAATTCAAAGGCATAACCTGTTCTGCTCTTAGATATACCCAGGCTGAGGAGTAAAAAGCTATGCCCGAGATAATACGCGCTCAAAGCGCTGGTTTTTGTATGGGAGTTGATTTGGCCTTGCGTAAACTGGACCAGGTGCTGGCCAGCAGAAGCGGGGATCAGGCGGTTTGTACCCTGGGACCGATCATACACAATCCCCAGGTTCTGGAGTATTATGCCTCGCAAGGAGTGCGCCAGATTCAGGATATGGCTTCGGTGCCAGCCAGGAGTAAGTTGGTGATCCGGGCCCATGGCATACCAAGACATTTGCAGCAGGCGCTGCAACTAAAAGGCGTGGATATTGAGGATGCTACCTGTCCCAAAGTGCAAAAGGCCCAGAAGCTGATCCAGGAACAATGCAGCAAGCGCCGGCATCTGCTTTTATTTGGAGAAAGAGAACATCCAGAAGTTGCTGGTCTGCTTAGCTATGCCTGCAACAGCGCCTTTGTATTTGAAAATCTGCAAGAACTGCAGGAGCTGCAATTGTTGCAGCATGGTTCTTTCTTCCTGGCGGCCCAGACCACTCAGGATAGAAAGGAATTCAATCAGATCAAAGAGTATTTGCAGGGTTGGATTGATCCTTACCTACCAGTGTTTGATACAATCTGCGACACTACCAGACAGCGCCAGCAGGAGGCCTTGGAGCTGGCCCTGGCCGTGGATCTGGTGGTGGTAGTTGGAGGCTTTGACAGCGGCAATACCAGAAGGCTGGTGCAAGTGGTGCGTTCAGTTGGAGTGCAGGGAATGCATGTGCAGGATGAACAGGATCTCAGCCCGGAGAAGCTGCAGGGTAGAACAAAGATCGGCCTGACTGCTGGGGCTTCTACTCCAAAATTTGTTATAGACAGGGTACACAGCGCTTTGCAGGGCTTTATGACGCAGGGATAGTCAAAGGGTTGATCAGCCAGGAGCAAGACTTTAGGCGGAGTCCAGTTTTTGCAAGGCCTGTCGGGCTGCGTCCTGCTCAGCCTTTTTCAGGCTGGATTCACTGGCCATGAAACTTCTGCCGTCAGGCAAAGTCAACTGTACGCAATAGGTCTTGGCATGCTCCGGGCCGAAACTGTTCTGCAGGATATAGACCGGCCTGGACTTGAACAATTGCTGGGTCATTTCCTGCAGCCTGCTTTTATAGTCTTTTTTGTCAGGCAGATTCGGAGTGTGGGGCCAAAGATTCTGGAAAAGTTGCAAAATAAGCTCTTTTGCCCTTGCGTAGCCAGCGTCCAGGAACACCGCTCCGAACAGGGACTCCAAAGTATCGCAGAGCACCGCCTCCCGCTCCCTGCCACCCTGGTTTTCCTCGCCCCGGCCTAAAAATATGTGCTCTTGCAAATGCAGCTCCCGGGCCAAAAAAGCCAGAGTTGGCTCGCTGACCAGGCGTGATCTGATTCGGGTCAGGTCACCTTCTCTGGCATGCCTATAGCGATGGAAAAGCTCCTCAGAGATGCAGAGTTCCAAGACAGCATCCCCCAAAAATTCCAGACGCTCGTTATTTTGGGCCCGGGAGTCTGTCTCGTTGGCGTAGGAGCTATGGGTCAGGGCCTGCAGCAACAGGTCCTGATCCTGAAAGGCATAACCAATATTTTTTTGTAAAATCTGCAATCCTTGCTGCATGGCTATCTTCCTGGGTCCCGGGGTAGATCCCGGCGGGAGGCCTGTTCCCTGGCCAGGCGGTCGCAGAGTTCATTCTCAGTCTGGCCCTGGTGGGCCTGCACCCAATGCATTCTGACCTCGTGCCTGTCCAAGAGTTTTTGCAGTTCCTGCCAGAGGTCCTGATTTTTTACAGGTTTGCCTGTAGAGGCCTTCCAGCTGTTTTTCCGCCAGCGTTTCAGCCAGCCTTTGTGTAAAGCATCATGCAGATATCTTGAATCAGTATACAGATTGACCAGGCACTTTTGTTGCAGGCTCTGCAGGCCTTTGATTGCGGCCAGGAGCTCCATGCGGTTGTTTGTAGTCTCCGCCAGGCCGCCGCTGATCTCTTTTTTATTTGCGCCGCAGGACAAGACAGCTGCCCAGCCCCCAGGGCCTGGATTGCCCAGGCAGGAACCGTCGGTATAGATGGTTACCTGCGGCATGTTTGACTCTTCAGGCATGTCGGCCCTTTTCCAGGCTGTGGATAATCCTCTGCAATGGTTCTTGCATCAAAGCTCTGATCTCTTGCAGACGGTTCTCAGTTTGGGCCTCGAAGCGCAGCACCAAAACAGGCTGGGTATTGGAAGCCCTGACCAGGCCCCAGCCATCAGAAAAATTGAGCCGGACCCCATCAATGTCCAGCAGCTCATATGAGCCATT
Source organism: uncultured Desulfohalobiaceae bacterium (assembly GCA_964562725.1). Classification (GTDB taxonomy): domain Bacteria; phylum Desulfobacterota; class Desulfovibrionia; order Desulfovibrionales; family Desulfothermaceae; genus CAZBUB01. The sequence continues at coordinate 40,265 of CAZLUR010000001.1, forward strand.
GGCCTTTTGGAAATATTCCAGCAACTGCTGTACAGCTGTGAACTTGAATTCTTCTGGGCATTGCATCCTGATTTCAGGAGTAGATAGCACCTGGGGCCAATCCTGCAGGTAAGTGCTCAAAGGGGTTTCAGGATTGCGATCCAGGATTTCCAAGAGCCTCTGGGCTGCGTACAAAGCATCGTCATAGCCATAATAACGTTCTGCAAAGAACATATGACCGCTCATTTCGCCGGCCAGCAGGGCACCGGTTTCCTGCATCCTGGCTTTGATCAGGGAGTGGCCTGTTTTGTACATCTCAACCTGTCCGCCATGGGCCTGGATGTCTTTGTACAATAAGTGGCTGCATTTTACTTCCCCCAAGATCAAGGCCCCAGGTCTGCGGGTCAAGAGGTCCCGGGCATAAATGGCCAGGAGTTTGTCCCCGTAGATAACCTGACCATTTTCATCCAGTACTCCCAGCCTGTCCCCGTCCCCGTCCAGGCCCAGACCCAGATGGGCCTGGTGTCTTAGCACCTCGACCCGCAGATCCTCCAAGTTTTCCAGTGCTGTAGGGTCGGGATGGTGGTGCGGAAAGTCGGGATCTGGGCGGCAGTAAAGTTCAATGACCTGCGCTCCAATGCGGCGCAAAAGCTCTGCGCAGAGCTCTGCAGCGCTGCCGTTGCCGCCATCCAAGACCACCCGCACGGGGTGCTGCAGCCTGGTCTGGCCAGAGAGCTCCTGTAGATAGTCCCGGGTCAGGTCAAGTTCGCAGGCCAGGCCCTGGCCCTGGGTGAACTCGCCTTTTTGCATGATATGCAGGATTTTTTGGATCTCTTGGCTATGGATGGTGTTGTCCTGACACCAGATCTTAAAGCCATTGAAATCTGGCGGATTGTGGCTGGCGGTGATCATAATCCCGGCATTTTTTTGCAGTTTTTTGATTGCAAAATAAAAAAGCGGTGTAGGCCCCATAGGCAAAAAGATTACGTCCAGCCCGCAGGAGGTCAGGCCTTGGACTATGTTTTGCTGATACTGTGGGGAGCTGCGCCTGCAGTCTCGGCCCACTACTGCGCTGGTGCAGCCCTGCTGCAGAAAATATGTACCACAGGCCCGGCCCAGGGTGTAGACCCAGTGCGGGTCAAAGTCTTGGCCCACCAGGCCCCGGATGTCATAGGCCCGGAATACATGGGTATTAATCTGCAGCATTGTTTTCTCCTGGTTAGGCTTTTAGGAAACTTGCAGAAACTTTGCAAAACACTGCTTGTCCGGGCAAGTGTAAGGCACTTTTATTTCTGGCGCAAGCTTAGCAATGCTGTAGGGGGTTATTAGCAAACCAGTTCAGGCATCTTGGCCTAAGCGCAGTTTGTCTTTGCAGTAGAAAAATATTTGCTTGACCCAGAGTCAGGACTAAGGTATAGCTCTAGACATGAACTGGGATTGGGAAAAACTACAGGAAAGGCGGCAAGGGCGAAGCCCTGGAGGTTCAGGAAGACCTCCGGGCCCGGATTTCGATGCCTTGAAAAATAAGCTTCAGAATCTGAAGTGGTTCAGGTCTTCTGGTCTGATGCTGCTTGTGGGATTGGTGGCACTAATCTGGCTGGCTTCAGGCTTTTATATTGTCAACCCGGATGAAGTCGGGGTGGTGCAGCGCTTCGGGGCATTTACCCGCATCACCCAGCCTGGTCCGCACTATCATCTGCCCTATCCCTTGGAGAGGGTCAGCACGCCGAGCGTGACCGAGATCAAGCGGCAGGAGATAGGCTTCAGGTCTGCGGCTGATCCAGGAGAAATTGGTCAGATTGAGTACAGGCATGTGCCAAAGGAAGCTTTGATGCTCACTGGTGATGAGAATATCGTGGACGTGCGCTTTATCGTGCAGTATAGGATCAGGGAGGCGAAAAACTACCTGTTTAATATCAGCTCCCCGGAAAAGACGGTCAAGGATGCGGCAGAGGCTGCCATGCGCGATGTGGTGGGCAAGAATGAAATCGATCCCATCCTGACCACGGCCAAGATGCAGATCCAAAACGAGACCCAGGCCCTGCTGCAGCAGATGATGAATGACTACAAAAGCGGCATCCAGATCAATGCGGTCAAGCTCCAGGACGTGCACCCCCCCCAGGATGTGATAGAGGCATTCCGGGACGTGGCCAGCGCGCGCGAGGACCGTATCAGACAGATCAACCAGGGCATGGCCCACCGCAACCAGATTCTGCCCCAGGCCCGGGGCAGGGCCGCTAGCATAACCAACGAGGCAGAGGCCTACAAGGAATCCAAGATCAGGCAGGCCAAGGGTGAAGCCCAGAGGTTCAGCGATCTCTGGCAGGAATATTCCCAGGCCCAAGGTGTGACCAGGAAGCGCCTCTACCTGGAAACCATGCAGAAGGTACTGCAGGATTCAGGGGCCAAAGTGCTGTTCTCCAGGGATGCGGCTCAGCAGGTGGTGCCCTACCTCCCATTGGAGGAGCTGCGCAGGCCTGGCAGATCAGCTGCAGAGAACAAGGAATAGGATGTACATGCAGCTGCAACTGGCCAAGGCAGGTTTGATTTGGCCCAGGCTTCAAGCAGAACAAAGAAAAGGAGTGGATTGATTATATGGCAGTGCAAAAATCTCCGATAGCAGTGATAGTGGTCCTGGCCCTGTTGCTGCTGGGGATCAGCCAGAGCTTTTATACCGTGGACGAAAAGGAAAGGGGGGTCCTGTTGCAACTGGGTAAGCCACTGGGAGAGACTGTGGGCCCTGGATTGCACTTCAAGCTGCCCTTTGTGCAAAGCGTGGTCAAGTTTGACCATCGGATCCTGGGCTATGACGCAGAGCCTGCAGAGATCATCACCAAGGACAAGAAAAACATGCTGGTGGATAACTATGCCCGCTGGCGCATAGCAGATCCCTTGAAGTTTTACCGCACCGCCAGGACATATGCAGGAGGGGCCTCCAGGCTGGACGACATAGTCTATGCAGAGCTCAGGGTGGAGCTGGGCCGCTACGAATTGGTGGAGATCGTGTCTACAGAGCGGGATGCGATTATGGAAAAGGTCACTGATACAGTAAGGCAGGAGCTGGAAGATTACGGCATACACCTGGTTGATGTGCGCATCAAGCGCACGGATCTGCCCCAGGAGAACAGGCAGGCCATATTCTCCAGGATGCGCTCTGCCCGGGAGAGGCTGGCCAGGCAATACCGCTCAGAGGGTGAAGAGGAGATGACCAAGATCAAGGCAGAGGCAGAGCGGGACAGGGATATCCTTTTGGCTGATGCCAAGCGCGAGGCAGAGATTCTGCGCGGCGAGGGGGATGCCCAGTCCACCAAAATCTACGCCCAAGCCTATAGCCAAGATGAGGAATTCTACGCTTTCCTGCGCAGCCTGGATGCCTATGAGAAAAGTTTCGGGGAAAATACCAATCTTGTACTGAGCCCGGAGTCAGAGTTCTTCAGATACTTTGACCAGGATCCAGAAAGCATGCACTAGCCAGATGCCTGGGCCTAGACAGTTATTCATTTGATATCGAGGTTAAGGAAAGGGTCCCCATGACGACCCTCCCCATTGTTTTGCCTGTTCAGCTCTGGCGGCAGGTGCCAGCTTGCTTCGACGGCTAGCTGGCCTATGAGCAGTAGGGGCGAATAATCATTCGCCCTCTTTGGCTCACAGCTCCGGGTGCTTGATCTTGTCCAGGATGGTATGGGCCAGCTCCAGCGCTTGGAGTCCATCCTCCCCAGTGACTAAAGGCTGGGTATCTTTTTGCACTGCCAGGGCAAACTCCTGCAACTCCTTTTGCAATGAGTTTACCTCTGGGCTGGGCGGGTTTTGCAGGATCACCTGCCTGGCATTTTCTCCGTTGCCAATCTGACCCAGAACCAGGGCATCAGCCCCGCAGTCCTGTTTTTCTCCAGAGTCTAGGGAGATGATCTGGCTTTTTTGTTCCAAGAAATCTATCCCGATATAGCAGTTCTTCTGGAAGATGCGCATCTTGCGCATATCCTTTGTAGAGATGCGGCTGGAGGTCAGGTTGGCTACGCTGCCGTTGGCAAAACCAAGCCTGACATTGGCTATGTCTTCCCCTTCCGAGACCACTGAGACCCCACAGGCCTGTATTGAAACCAGTTCGCTTTGCGCCAGATGCAGGATAATATCCAAATCATGGATCATCAAATCCAGGATGACACTGACATCCGTGCCCCGAGGATTATAGCGGCAAAGCCTGTGGCATTCCACGAATAAGGGCTGAATATGCATGTCCTTGAGGCAAAGAAATGCAGGGTTAAAGCGTTCAATATGCCCCACTTGAAGTTTTTTGCCCTTTTTCCTGGCCAGCTGGTTGATTTCTCGGGCTTCCTTAACTTGGTAGGCCATTGGCTTTTCAATGAACAAATGGCAGTCTTGTTCCAGGGCCTGCATGGCTACAGGGAAGTGGGCTGCAGTGGGCACCACAATGCTCACTGCCTCCACTTGCTGCAACAATTCCTGGGCTGAAGAGAAAGCCAAAGTCCCGAATTGTTCTGCTACTAAGCGGCACCTGATCCGGTCTTGATCATGGATGCCCACCAGGTTGATTTCTTCTATTTTTGAGGCCAATTTGGTATGGATTCGGCCCAGATAGCCCACACCGATTATACCCAGGGATAGTTTGCGCATCTAGCCCACCTCCTGTGTAATGGGCAGATGGTTTGCAGCCTGCAGCTCATTTAAGATGATGCTGGCGCTGGTTTGGGAGGCCTTGCTTTGGCCCAGCAAGTATTGCAAGGCGTCCAACTTGGTTCTTATTTTTTCTGCCTTATGCGGATGCTGCAGCCAGTCCAAAGCCTGGGCAGCCAATTTCGGACCGCTGACTGCAGACTGGATAAATTCAGGATAGACCTGAGATTGCAGGATCAGATTAGGGATGCTGATATATGGGACTTTGATGAACATTCTGCCCACCAGATAGCTGATCCAGGAAAGCCTGTAGGCTACTATGGCCGGGACTTGCAGCAGGGCGCATTCCAGACTGGCTGTGCCTGAGGCGGTGATCACCAGTGCGCAGGATTTGATCTGGGGATAGCGGCTGGAAAATGGGATCAGATCGCAGGGCAAGTCAGTAGGCCAGTGTCTGTGCAACAGTTCAGAGGGCACAGCCGGGGCCTGGATAAGTTTGAACCTGGCCTGGGGCCTATGGCTGTGGATGATCCTGGCCGCAGAGGCAAATCTGGGCAGCAAGGAGGAGACTTCCTTGTTTCTGCTGCCCGGCAGGATGCCTATTGTCTCTGCTTGTGGTTCTATTTGCTCCAGATCCATCTTTTCCATTTGCTGCAAAATGGGGTGGCCCACAAACTCAACATCAATGCCGTAGTCGATGAAGAATTGTTTTTCAAAGGGCAAGATGCATAAAATCTTGCGTATATATTTTTGCAGGAATTTGACCCGGTTTTTGCGCCAGGCCCAGACCTGGGGACTTATATAATAATAGACTGGTAAACCCATTTTGAAAGCTATTTTAGCCAGGTGGAAATGGAAGTCCGGGGCGTCTATAAGCACTATGGCCAGAGGCGGATCTGTTTGCAGGGACTTTTTTATCCTTTTGTAGAGCAGAAAAACCTTGGGCAGTTTGGACACGGCTTCAGTCAGGCCCACGATGGATAGTTCCTCCGCCCTGTACAAGGCCTGAAAATTCTGTCTGCGCATCTGGGCCCCGCCCATGCCAAGACAGCGCAGTCCGGGAGCCTGCTCTTGCAGGGCCTGAACCAGCCTGGCCCCGTGCATGTCTGCCGAGGTCTCTGCTGCACTGATCCAAATGCTGGGTCTTGGCTCCAGGTCTTGCACCTTTAGCCTAGTTATAGGCAGTTTCAGGGGCCTTGGAATTTTGGGCCGGGTTCCTGAGATAGGCTGCTCTTGGCAATTAGAAGCAATACAAGCTGCACTTGGGGTTTTAAGTCCAGGCCGGGGCACTGTTTTTAGCTCATGCAGTCAAGACGGGCTGCTAATCACTGTTTATTTAGACCCTTCATTGAATTACCTGCCATCCTGATTTCTGCCCCGGGGAGGCCTGGGGCCTCTTCTGTCCCCTGAACGGGGCTTATTGCCTCTGGGACCGGGCTCGTCCTGGAACTCTTCCCCTCTTTCTTCCATCAACACTGCCTTGCGGCTGAGCCGGATTTTACCACTGCCTTGTTCAATCTCAATGACCTTGACCTGGATCAAATCTCCAAGATTCAAGGCTTCATGTATATTTTCCACACGCTTGGTGTCTAGCTGGGAGATGTGCATCAAGCCCTCTACTCCAGGCAGAATCTCCACAAATGCCCCAAAATCCTTGATGCTTTTGACCTTGCCTTGGTAGGTCTGGCCTACTTCTGCTTTCTGATCGTAGAATAAGATCATGTCTACAGTTTCTTGCAAAGAAGCGTTGTCTGGAGCAAATATGGAGATCTTCCCGCTGTCCTCGATATCTATGGAGGCGCCGGTGGCCTTGGTGATAGCCCGGATATTCTTGCCACCCGGACCGATGACATCCTTGATACGTTCGGTATCCACCTCAATGATTTTGAGCTGCGGGGCGTGTTCTGAAAGGCTTTGTCTGGGCCTGTCCAACTTCTTGCCCATTTGTTCCAGGATGTGCAATCTGGCCTCTTTGGCCTGGTACAGCGCCTTTTGCAGGATATCTTCTGGAATTCCTGCAATCTTGATATCCATTTGAATCCCGGTGATGCCCTCCCTGGTGCCTGCCACCTTAAAGTCCATGTCTCCCAGGTGGTCTTCGTCGCCCAGAATATCGGTCAAGATGTAGTACTGGCCCTGTTCCTGAATCAAACCCATGGCTACGCCAGCCACCGGGCCTCTAACCGGTACGCCTGCGTCCATCAGGGACAAGCTGCCTGCACAGACTGTGGCCATGGATGAAGATCCGTTGCTTTCCAGAATTTCAGAGACTATGCGTATGGTGAAGGGGAATTCCTCTGCTGAAGGCAAGATGGGCTGCAGGGACCTTTCAGCCAGGGCGCCATGCCCGATTTCCCGGCGGGCCGGCCCGCGCATCATCTTAACTTCGCCTACGCAATAAGGCGGAAAATTGTAATGCAGCATAAACCTCTTGCTTTGCTCTCCAATCAAGGTCTCTACATGTTGCTCGTCCCGGGTACCTCCCAGAGTAGTCACGCCTAAGGCCTTGGTCTCTCCGCGACCAAAAATTGCCGAGCCGTGCACTCGGGGCAGACAACCAACTTCTATGTCAATATTCCTGACCTCTTGCAGGTTCCGGCCGTCGATACGCACCTGCTTTTTGCAGATCCAGGACCTAACGATTTCAGCTTCAAGTTCTTTGAGCAGCTCAGGTATGTTTTTCAGTCTTTGCTGGTCATCCAGGCCTTGTTCCTGCAGGGTTTCGATAAGTTTATTCCTGGATTGTTCCAGGGCCTCCTTACGCCTGGTCTTGTCCTTAGTCTGCAGCGCTTCCTGCAGTAAAGGCCGGCCAAGAGTACGCACCTTTTCCTGCAGCTCCAGGTCAGGCGGCACTGCTGGCACCTGGATTTTGGGCTGTCCAGCCTTTTGTCTGATTTCATCCTGCATAGCGAGCAGGGGCTGGATCTTTTGCTGACCCCAGGAAATGGCTTGGGCCATGATCTCTTCTGAGGCGAACTCGGCCTGGCCTTCCACCATGACCACGGCATTTTTCGATGCAGCCAGGATCAGATTGATTTGACTGTGGGCAAGCTGGGCCTGGTTTGGGTTGAAGATGAAATGTCCGTCCACATAAGCTACCCTGCCTGCAGCTATGGGACCCAGAAAAGGTATCTTGGATACGTGCAGGGCAGCCGAGGCTCCGGTGATGGCCAGCATGTCCGGGTCATTGTCTGGTTCTGCCGAGAGCACTGTAGCTATGATCTGCACTTCCTGGCGGAAATTCTCCGGGAACAAAGGGCGCAGCGGGCGATCTATCATGCGGGAAACCAGTGTCTCCCGTTCGCTGGGCCGGCCGATTTCTCTACGGAAGTAGCTGCCAGGTATGCGGCCACTGGCGTAAGACATCTCTTGGTAATCCACGACCAGGGGCATGAAGTCCAGTTCTCTTTGGGAGGGTTGGGTCACAGCTGTAACCAGCACCACGGTGTCACCGCTTTGGACCCAGATTCCTCCATGGGCCTGGTTGGCCAGTTTGCCAGTTTCCAGCAGGTATTCCTGGTTTTCGATGCGAGTAGCGACCTTGATGCTATTGGACATATTGCTCATAAATGCAGTTTTTCCTATTAGTTAAAGATAATGTATCAGGGCAACACCCTGGCAGAGCTGGTCTTAATACACAGAACTGGTCATATTGTCCTGGATGCAGGGCAAGTTTTTGCTTTGCTCCTGCCGGGATCCCGCCCCCAGGCTATTTGCGCAGATTGAGTTTGCCAATAATGTCCCGGTAGCGGTGGACATCTTTTTTGCGCAGGTAATTAAGCATCTTTCTGCGTTGTCCCACCAGCTTGAGTAAACCGTTTCTGGAATGAAAATCCTGTTTATGCTCCTTGAAGTGCTCAGTGAGATAGGTAATCCTGTGCGTAAGCAAGGCAATTTGCACTTCTGGAGAACCTGTATCGTTTTCGTGCTGTTTGTGGTTTGCAATGATTTCCTTTTTTTTATCCACAGTCAGTGCCACAGCGATTCCTCCTTGTCCTTATTGTTTGTGGTTTTACAAAAGCGGCGCTTTATGATCCTAGAGCCTGCTGTGGGCAGAGGCAAAACCGCGCAGGATTTCCCAGAACGGTGTCTGGCTGCCGGCCTGGGCCTGAACCAGGGCTACAGGCTGTTCCCTCCAGTTCAAGAACAAGGCCTTGGTCCCTGGAGGACAGGATTCTCCCCCTGCAGTGTCTTGCAGTCTGAGCTTGCAGCCTTGCATCACCTGTCTGGCCTGTTCATTTTGGAGATAAATTTTGGGCCAGTGGGCTAGAGCCTCTGCAATGCTGAACAACCGGGATTCCAAATGTTGCGGCTCTTGCAGGATCTCTTGCAGGCTGTAAGCCTGCTGCAGGCCAAATGGAGGGCAGGCCTCCCTGAGCAGATCTGTAAGGACCGCGCCGCAATTCAAGCGCTTCCCCAGGCTGTGGGCCAGGGAGCGGATAAAGGTCCCTGCGGAGCAGGCGACCCGGAAACGTACTTCTGGTAAGCATAGGTCCAAAACCTGAGCTTGGTCAATAGCAATTTGTTTATATTTTTCAGGGGGCTCCTTGCCCTGTCTTTTTAGTTTGTAAAAGGCCTGGCCCTGGTGTTTGGCAGCAGAATAGGCAGGGATCTGCTGAGTATGCAAAGCTCTCCAAGACTCGATTTCCTGCTGCAAATCCTCTGGACGCACATGCCGCCACTCATAGCGGGCCAAAACCTGGCCCTGGATGTCAAAGGTATCAGTTTCCAGCCCCAGCCTCAGGCAGCCTTGGTAAATCTTTTGTCCTGCAGTCAGAAAAGGGGACAGCTTGGTGCCTTGGCCCAGCAGGACCAGCAAAACCCCGCGGGCCATGGGGTCCAACGTTCCAGCATGCCCGATCTTTTTTTGCTGCAGTACGCCTTTTATCTTCTGCAGGCACGCTGCAGACGTAGGTCCTTGGGGCTTATCCAGGACTAAAAGTCCGTCTGGCTGTCTGGAATTGGTTTTTGTGTTTTGCAACGTCATGAAATATATAATGTCCCTGCTGGCCTGTATCTGGCCAGCAGTGTCAATAAACCTATTTTTACCAGCACTAGCAGCCACCTTCTGCAGTGATGAACTGTTCTGTTTGTGTATTCAGTGTGTGATCCAGTACCTGTAGAATGCGTGCTAGGGCCTGTTTCATGCTCAAGGGCAGCTTGCCCCCTGCTGCATTGCGATGACCTCCGCCGCCAAGCTGCATGGCAACAGCGCTGACGTCCACTTCTCCCCAGGAACGTAGGCTAAACTTGATATTTTCCTGTTCCTGCAACAGGCTGACTGCAACTATTACGCCGCGGATCTGGCGCATATAATTTACCAGGCCCTCAAAGTCCTCAGAAGTTGCCTGAAAGCGGCGCAGGATCTCACTGTCCGCAGTGATTATCCCTGCCTTGCCCTGCAGGTAAAGCCCGGCTCTCTGCATGGCCATGCCGTGCGCTTGGACTTTGCGCAGGGACCATTGCCTCTGCATACGGGCATTGAAGCTGTCCAAATCCAGGCCAGAGGCCACAATTTGCGCAGCAATCTGCAAGGTGCTGCCCCGGGTATTGCTGTAAGTAAATGACCCTGTATCAGTGACCAGAGCCAGGTACAGGGATTCTCCCAATTCCAGGTTCAGCTCCAGGCCCAGATCCAGGGCAAGACAGGCCACCATTTCCCCTACTGAGGATTTTTTCGTCTCCACCCAGTTAAGTTGCCCAAAATGTGGATTGCCCAGATGGTGATCAATATTGATCACTTGCATGAAGGCCAGCGTTTGGGACAGCTCCGGACCCAAACGCTGCTCATTGCCGCAATCCAGGGCAATTAGCCACTCGGGCCAGCTGTGTTCCGGGCTCTGGAGGATAGGAGCAGGCGGATTCAGCCAGGCAAACCTTTCAGGCAGGCCTTGTTTAGAGTACAACCCAAAGCGTTTACCCAGGCGCTTCAGGATATGGCCCAGGGCAAACATGGAGCCAATAGCATCCCCGTCTGGATCCAGATGGGAGGCGAGCAGGAAATTATCCTCCCGGGCCAGAATTTCAGCTATTTCTTTCCGGGCCTGCATAAATTGTCTCCTCCAGAAATTCGTCCCATTGAAAGCGCAAACTGGGAACATGTCGCAGGTGCAGTCTCTTGCCCAGCCTGGTACGCAGATATCCCTGTGCTTTGTGCAAAACCATCTCCACTTCCAGTCTTCTGCCGGGCTCTCCACCGTGGGTATACAAGACCTCGGCTACACTGAGATCTTTGTTCAATCTGACACCGCTTATGGTCACCAGCTCTAATCTGGGGTCCTGGACTTCTTCAATCAAGATACTGCCCAGTTCGACCATGATGAACTCTTCCAGCCTTTGAGACCTGCGGGAGCTTGCCTTGCGCATAACATTCACCTCCCGGGACCGGATGGCTTAGGCCCCGAAAATTTCCGTGGAGACATCCAGGATCTCTTCTGTATTACTGGCTTCAATCTGGCTGAGCACCTTGCTCAAGGTGCTTTGGATATGTTTGGTCTCGTTGGAGACCATGATCACAGCCAGCACCAAGGACTGCAGGCTCTCCAGATCCTCGATCTCGGCTACAGATACGTTGAATTTATAGCGCACCTTGTCTTTGAGCTTACTAGAGATGCTCCTTTTTTCTTTTTTTGAAAACACGGCGTGCAGACGGAATTCAATGCGCAGTGTGCCGATCAGCATGTCAAAATGATCCTTTGGGCGCTTAAACCAAGGGCAAAAAGTTTTGCAGCAGGCTTACTGGACGTTATCCAGGCAAAAATAATATTTGATCAGGCCTGGGACTATTATTCCAGGCTGGCCTTTTCCTGCACTTCCTCGAAGGCTTCGATGATGTCTCCAATCTTGATATCGTTGAAATTCTGCAAACCTGCTCCGCATTCGTATTCCTTACTCACTTCTTTGACATCCTCCTTGAACCTCTTCAGGGAGTTCAGCTTGCCGCTATAGATGACCACTCCCTCCCGGAGCAAGCGGATGCCGGCATTTCGCCTTAACTTTCCGTCCAGGACGTAACACCCGGCTATTGTGCCTGCCTTGGGCACATTAAATGTTTCCCTGACTTCAGCCTGACCCAGGTAGATTTCTCTGGTTACAGGTTCCAGCATGCCAGCCATGGCCTCTTTGACATCGCTGACCAGCTGGTAGATGATGTTGTAGAATCTGATTTCTACGCCTTCTTGTTCAGCGATGTCCTTGATTCTGGAGGTGGGGCGTACATTAAAGCCTATTAATACCGCAGATGAGGCATTGGCCAGCTTAATGTCTGATTCTGTAATTGCGCCGATGCCGCCGTGCACAATGTTGACCTTGACTTCTTCCGTGGAGAGCTTTTGTACAGAATCCGAGACCGCTTCCAGGGAACCGTGCACGTCTGCCTTGAGCACCAGGTTCAGAGTCTTGATCCCTTCCTGGGCCTTGGCTGCAAAAAAGCTCTCCAAAGTGACTTTGGTCTCCTTGGCCAGCTCTTTTTCCCGGTGCTTGCTCAAGCGTTCTTCTGCGATACGCTTGGCTAATTTGTCGCTTTCGACCACTACGAACTCATCCCCGGGGTTGGGCACGCCTTCGAAACCCTGTACTTCCAGGGGCATGGCTGGCCCAGCGTGGTCTATTTTGGCCCCGGTGTCGCTGAAAAGGGCGCGGGCCTTACCATGGTATAGACCGCAGACAAAGGCATCTGCAGTGTGTAAAGTACCTTCCTGGATAAGCACTGTACCCACTGGACCTCGGCCTTTGTCCAGCCTGGATTCCACTATATGGCCCCTAGCCCGTTTGTTCGGATTGGCCTTGAGTTCCAGAATCTCAGCCTGCAAAAGCAGCATCTCCAGCAGGTAATCCAATCCTTCATGGTTTTTCGCAGATATATGGCAAAAAATGGTGTCTCCGCCCCATTCTTCGGAGATTAAGCCCTGGTCAGCGAGTTCCCTTTTAACCCTTTCCAGGTCAGCGTTTTCCTTATCGATCTTGTTTATGGCCACCACAATGGGCACGCCTGCAGCCCGAGCGTGGTTGATGGCCTCTTTGGTCTGGTCCATTACTCCGTCGTCTGCAGCAACGATTAAGATGACTATATCCGTGACCTGGGCCCCTCTGGAACGCATTTCAGTGAAGGCTTCGTGGCCCGGGGTATCCAAAAAAACAATGGATCCTGTACTCCTTTGCACGTGGTAGGCCCCGATATGCTGGGTAATACCTCCGGCCTCCTGGGCTGTGACATGGGATTCGCGTATTGCGTCCAGCAGGGAGGTCTTGCCGTGGTCTACATGACCCATAATGGTCACTACTGGAGGTCTTGGCTGCAGCTCTTCCTGTTTATCCTCTTTTTGAGGCAAGATGAACTCTTCCTCTGAAAAGCCCACATCCTCAACTTCATATCCAAATTCCGCAGCTACCAAAGTGGTGGTGTCCAGGTCCAGGGACTGGTTGATAGTGGCCATGACGCCCAGGCTAAGCAGGGATTTGATGATGTCCTGGGCCTTGATGCCCATTTCCTGGGCCAGCTCCGAGACCCTGATGGCCTCTTCCATCTTGATCTTCTTCTTGCTGGCCCTTAAGGGCTGTGGTTTGGGCTGAGGCGGTGCCTGGGGAGGTTTGTGCTCCCTGCCTGGGGCAGGCCTTTTCCTGCGTTGAAGCTTGCCTCCGCTTTTTTCCTTAACCTCTGTTTGTTTGGTTTTTTTCCATTCAAGCTTGTCCTTGCGCTGGTCTGTTTCTTCGTACAGGGCAGAGACATCCACAACTCTTTTGTCTTTTTTGCCTTTTTTCTTGACCGCAGGTTTGCTTTCTCCCTCTGGCAAGGCTGGTTCTTCAGCTTTAGGAGCCGCAGTGGCCTGGGCCTGCTGTTCAGGCTCGGGCTCTGGCCTGGAAATAATTGTCACCGATGGTGCAGCCTGCTTTTTTTTGGTCTTTTTCTTGCGCCCGGGCTTTGTGGGGGACTTTTTTTCCCGCTCTTGCACTGCTTTTTCCAGGGACTCTTCCTGACTGGTCTCCAGGCTAGCTTGTTTTGCAGTACTGGATTTTGTCTGGTCCAAAGAGATTTCCGCCTGTTCGGAGCCTTGCTCTGCTGCCTGCCCAGAATCTGTCTCTGTACTGGGTGCGGCATGCACAGGACTTTCCAAGCGGTCTTCTTTTGGCAAGGCTGACTGAGCCTCTGGCTCTTTGTGCGTGGTCTGGCGTTCCCTTCTGCGCCTGCGGACAATGACTCCTGAGGCAGTGAGGGTATCTCTGGCCTGCTTTTGTTTTGGGCCGGAGTTTATCTTATTGCGGACCAAATCCACCTGCTCCTGGTTTAAGCCGCTCATATGGCTCTTGACCTGGATATTCTCCTGTCTCAAGATATGTATGAGTTCTTTGTTGGAGATGCCCAACTCGGCTGATAATTCTCTTACCCTCATTGTAATGCTCATGCTTTATTTCCCCCTACACTTCTTCTGCCAGGCCCGGAACTTGTATATTTTGGACCGGCAATCAGCTGAGCAAACATAAAAGCCTCTTCCAGTCAATGTCTTGCTTTTGTCCTGGAGCAGGTGCTGCCCATCAGCATCATGTCTGCAGACAAAGCGCATCAAGTTTGCCTTGGGCTGCTTTTGCCTGCAGATCATGCATGTTCTGTAGGCGATGTGCTTTGGTTTATACATGGACCCCTGGGTCAAACAAGGACTCTTAATGTTCTGATTCCTCATCTTTGGCCTGGTTCTCTGTCAAAAAATTTATGGCTGATCTGAGGTCTGCAATCTTATCCTGGGTCAAGCCCTGGACGGCATGCAGTTCAGTATCAGATGCATCTTGCAGTTGCTGTATGTTCTGGAAGCCAGCAGCCAGAAATTTGTCTGTGGATACTCCGGTTACATTACTGGCTTGCTCCAGGTCCTGCTGGCGATTGTAGAGTTCTCCATATCTGCTTTCAGTAATGATATCAATATTCCAGCCCAAAAGCTTGCTGGCCAGCTTGACATTCTGGCCCCGACGGCCAATAGCCAGCTGGTGCTGATTGTCCGGGACCACCACTTCCAGGCTGTTTTCATCTTCGTCAACAGTTATACTGGAAATCCTGGCCGGAGAAAGGGCGTTGACTGCATAGGTAGTGATATCCGGGCTCCAGAGTACCAGGTCGATCTTTTCTCCTTTGAATTCTTGGACTATCTTGTTGATCCTGGAGCCTCTGACCCCGACGCAGGCCCCTACAGGGTCCACATCCCTATCTCGGGAAAGCAGGGATATCTTGGCCCTGTATCCCGGATCCCGGCTGACTCCCATGATTTTGATGGTGCCATCGCTTATTTCCGGTACCTCCAGCTTGAACAAGGCAGCCATGAAGTCAGGATGAGAACGGGAAAGAACTATCTGCGGGCCCCTGCTCTCTTTGAGTACATCCACGATATAGCCTTGGATCCTGTCCCCTCGGCGGTAATGCTCCCTGGGGATTTGTTCCTCCTTGGGCAGTACCGCCTCTGTGCGGCCCAGGTTGATGATCCATCCGGCCCGGTCTCTGCGTTGAATGGTTCCGCTGATGACGTCGTGCCTGCGATCGATGAACTCTTCATATATAATTTCCTGTTCAGCATCGCGCATTCTTTGGATGATAACCTGTTTTGCAGATTGGGCTGCAATGCGGCCCAAATCCTCTACCACCAGCTTGAAACCCAGCTCATCCTCCAGTTCTACGTTAGGATCCAGTGTTCGAGCCTCTTGCAGACTGATTTCAGTATTGGGATCTTCGACATCCTGCAGGACCACCTTGAACTGGTAGACTTCTATATCCCCGGTTTCTTCATTGAAGTTGACCTCAATATCCAGCTTGTTGCTGAATTTTTTATATACAGCAGTGCGTACGGCCTCCTCCAGGGTGTCCACCAGCACATCCCGGTCGATGCGCCTCTCCTTGCTGATATGGTCAATGGATTTTTTGAGCTCCAAACTCATATTAGACCTCCGCTAACTTGCCTTGGGCGTTATTCATGCTTTTGTCCTGCAGTAAATCCCATTATGCCCTGGGGGTCAAAAACAGGTTTTATTCCGGTCTGTAGACCAGATTGGCCTTTTTTACTCCTGCCCAGGCAATTCTGATCCGATCTCCTGGCTCTTGCTCCAAGAGCACTTCCTGGCCCTGGATACTGATCAGCCTGCCCCGCCATTTGCTTTTGCCCTGCAGCTTTTCCTTTAGCTTTAGCAGCACTTCCCGGCCTTGGTAAGCTTGCATCTGCTGCAAGTTGAAAAAAGGTCTGTCCAGACCAGGTGAAGAGACTTCCAGGGTATAAGCGCCTGGAAAGGGGTCCTGGACATCCAAGAGATAATTTAAATGCCTGCTCACTTTTGCGCACTGCTCAACACTGACCCCTTGGGGAGAATCGATGTAGACCCGCAGTGTTCCTCCTTTGGGGGCGGCAGGTAGCTCCAGGCCCCATAAATCCAGGCCCAGACCCTGAACCATGGGCTGGATCAGGTCCAGCAATTGCTTATAAAGATGCTCGTACTGCATTTTATAATGTTTTGTGTTGATTGCCAAAAAAAAGGTGGACCTCCGGGCCCACCCCTGTAAATACAAAACTGATTTAAAGAGGACTGGAGCGGGTGACGGGGGTCGAACCCGCGACACCAAGCTTGGGAAGCTTGTACTCTACCAACTGAGCTACACCCGCTCTGGAATAGGAAATGATAGGTTAAGGCATTGATTTTGTCAAGGGCTACTGGTTTTGCAGGGCTATGTTCTTATACTGGAGCACTATGCCCAGATTAATAATTTTTATAAAGGCTGTCCTGGCCATATTTTTGGTGGAAATTCGAAGTAAAAAGTAGTATCAGGTTTCAACCCCTGGTCTGTCAGCATGCAAAGTCTGCCTGCACACTGTGCCTTTGGCTTTTGAGGTTGCTTGTCTGTATTGCATTTTGTATGAGTTTGCAAGAAGAGGCCTGCAAGAAGACCCTGCATGGTTTTAAGCATGTACTTTATTATTACCTGCTGTACTGGATTTTCACTGCTGGAGGTCCAAGAGCGAAAGATATGATTTATTTATCTGAAACTGGCTAAAACAAAGGGCCGGAAGCATGGATTCGTCAATCAGCTATGTGTATATTTTGACTAAATCTAGACAGGAAAAGTCATATGCCTTGGGCTGCGACATAATGAACTGGCTGAAGGCCAGAGGAGTTAAGGCCCAGGTCCAGGATCATGAACTCTTTCAGAATGGCATTGGACAGGGAACAGGCCGCCCCGATCTGATCCTTATTCTAGGCGGCGATGGTACCATGCTCAGTGTAGCGCGGAAGATTGGCCTCCAAGAGATTCCCATGCTGGGTCTGAATATGGGGCAGGTGGGTTTTTTGACAGAATTGTGCACTGAGAAATGGTCTTATATTTTGCAGGACGTTTTAAATGGTTGTTTTTCCATATCTCCCAGGATCGTGCTGGACTATCAAGTTCTCAGAGATTGTGCAGTGCTGCATCAGGGCCGGGTGGTCAACGATCTGGTAATCAGCAGAGGAGGTATGGCCAGGCTGGCCAGGCTGAAGATCAGTTACGGGCCAAGTGAGATGTCTGAACTCAGGGCGGATGGCCTGCTCATCTCTACCCCCACCGGATCCACTGCTTACGCAGTTGCTGCTGGCGGGGCATTGATCAGCCCAGAGCTGGAAGTAGTTGAAGTATGCCCTATTTGTCCTTTTTTGAGCGGATTTAAGCCGGTAGTTCTGCCCAGCCATGAGTCATTGCAGGTGGATGTGCTCAGTCCCTCTCCGGATATGTTTTTGACCCAGGACGGTCAGGCTGGCTTACCTCTGCTGGCCGGGGATAAGATATTGATCAACCAGTCTCCAGGCCGGCTTTTCTTTGTCCAGCCCCACGGGAGCAACTATGTAAAAAAATTAAGACTCAAAGGCTACCTCTAACCAGATCTTTTAGCTCTTGCAGGAAAACGTCTCGGTTTGAATCCACAAGGCCTCATTGTTTTGCGCTGGCTGCAGCAGAAAAATGCGTATTGCTTTGGAAATGTAAAATGTATATCCTTTGGAATAGATGTTTTTGAAAATAGCCAATATTTTTCTGATACTGGGGCTGCTACTCCAGAGTTGTGCATACCAAGTCCCTAAACCCGAGGAAAAAGGCCTGTTCCGGCTGAAGGAGCAAGAGGCCCTGCAGGTGGTGCAAGAGTTGGATCCCAGTAGCCAGGGGTTAACTTCCTGGCAGGACCTGGGTCCGGCATTGCGTAGAAGTCTGGAATATGTGCAGGCCAAGCCCCCGCAGGAGCAGGCCTTGCAAATCCAAGAGCTTGAAATCACCTGGGGCTGCTTGGCCCGCAACCTGGAGCTCCTCCTGGAATTGTTGCCCAGGCTGGACCAAGAGCCTGGACTGCTTGCAGAAAGTTTTGCCTGGTTTGAGTTAAGGCCCGGGCCTTTGTTCACTGGTTATTATCAGTACGAGCTGGAGGCCAGTCTGCAGCCCAGCCAGGAATATACCGTACCTCTTTTTGGCCCTCCAGAAGATTTGCAAATAGCAGATTTGGGGGATTTCCATCCCAGATGGCAGGGGCAAAGCTTGGTCTACAGGGTACATGAAGGCCGGATTGAACCTTATCCGGATCGCAAGAGCATCGAGCTGGAGAATGTACTGCAGGATAAGGCCCCGGTTCTGGCCTGGGCCAAGGATCAGATGGATGTTTTTTTCCTGCAGATTCAAGGCTCGGGACTGTTAAGACTGCCAGACGGTAGTGTGCAAAATATCGGATACGCAGCCAAAAACGACAGGCCTCACGTCTCCCTGGGTCGGGAGCTAGCCAGGCAGGGCCATCTGGAGCCTCATGATTTGAGTATGGAATCCATACAAGAATACCTGCGGCAGAACCCAGAACTAATGCCGGACATTCTGTTTTCTAACCCTAACTTTGTTTTTTTCAGGTTAACTGAAGCAGGGCCGTTTGGAGCTATGGGCCGAGAATTGACTCCCATGGTCAGTTTGGCCACAGACAGGGATATCTTGGCTTTGGGTACAGTCCTGGCCTATTCCGTGGCCTTGCCGGAAAAGGGGTCCGCGGATAAGCTGCAGACAACTGCACTGGGCCTGGCCCAGGATGTGGGCGGCGCTATCCAGGGGCATCATCTGGATGTTTTTTTTGGTGCAGGGCAGGAAGCCAGGTACAGGGCATCCGGACTCAAAAATAAGGGCAGTGTATACTTGTTGTTGGCCGAGGAAATTTATTAAGCAGCCATCAAGCCAGCTGTTTTGCGATTGTCTAAGGAGCTTTGTAATGTTGGAATATGAAGCGGTTATAGGGCTGGAGGTGCATGCGCAGCTAAAGACAAGATCCAAGCTGTTTTGCAGCTGCTGCACCAGCTACGGCGAAGAGCCCAACAGCAATGTTTGTCCTGTGTGTGCTGGCATGCCCGGAGCTTTGCCTGTATTGAACAAAAAGGCGGTGCAGTTTGCAGTCAAAATGGCCTTGGCTGTGGGCTGCAAGGTGCACCGCAATTCAGTGTTTGCCAGAAAGAATTATTTTTATCCTGATTTGCCAAAAGGTTATCAGATTTCGCAATACGAGTGCCCATTGGCCCGGGAGGGCAAGCTGGGCATCAGCGTGGATGATCAGGAGAAAGAGATCAGTATAGTACGCATTCACATGGAGGATGATGCAGGCAAGTCTATCCATGCCAAATCCGAAGATTTGAGTTATGTGGATCTGAACCGGACCGGAATTCCCTTGATTGAGATCGTGAGCGGACCTGAGCTGGGTTCTGCAGACGAGGCTGTGGCCTATCTGAAAGCACTGCGCAGCATATTGATCTATCTGGACATAAGCGAGGCCAACATGGAAGAGGGCAATTTCCGCTGTGACGCAAATGTTTCAGTCAGGCCTGCAGGCAGGGAGGATCTGGGGACCAGGACTGAATTGAAGAATTTAAATTCTTTCAGATTCGTGCACAAGGCCCTGGAATTCGAGATCAACAGGCAGATTGGGCTGTTGCTGGACGGGGAGCAGGTGGTGCAGGAGACCAGACTTTTTGACGAGGTCCAGGGAGTGACCAGGCCTATGCGGGGCAAGGAGGAGGCTCATGACTACCGTTACTTTCCTGATCCTGATCTGGCACCAGTGCAACTGCAGGAAAGGGAATTGTCTTTGTGGGCTGCCCAGCTCCCAGAACTGCCCAGGGCTAAACTGCAGAGGTTTGTCAATGATTACAGCCTGCCTGTGCAGGATGCCCAGAACTTGATTTCCGAACCTGCCCTGGCGGATTATTTCGAACAGACCGTGGCCAACTTCCCCTATGCAAGAACCGTAGCCAATTGGATACTGACTGAGATGCTGCATGAATTAAAGGCACAAAATATTTCTGTGCAGGATTGCAGGTTCGGCCCTGATTCTTTGGCTGCTTTGCTGCAACTCATCGAGATGCAGCAAATCAGCATCAAGATTGGCAAGCAGATTTTTCCTGACCTGTTCAGCTCTGGACAGGATCCTGAGCAATATGTCCAAGCGCAAGGTCTGCTGCAAATTTCCGATCAGGGGCATCTGGAGCAGATAGTGAGGACAGTGCTGCAGGAAAATCCTGATGAGGCAATGAAATTCAGGCAGGGCAAGAAAAAACTGCTGGGTTTCTTTATGGGCCGGGTAATGGCAAAGACTAAAGGCCAGGCCAACCCCCAGTTGGTTGGTGAGCTCCTGCGGCAGGAATTGGAATAATTTCCTAGGATCTGGTTATGAAAAGGCATATCCGTTATTCAGAAAGTGAAAAAGTTCTTTTGCTCCTGGACCAGAGATACTTGCCCGGGCAGGAGAGATGGTTTGTCTGCCGCAATGTACCGGATCTGGTGCAGGCCATGCAGAAAATGGTGATCCGTGGCGCGCCTGCCTTGGGAGTCTGCGGGGCCTATGGCTGTTGCCTGGCCCTGCAGGGCCTGCAGGACGAAAACCAGAACTGGAAGCAAGAATTGTCCCGCAGGCTGGGAGTCTTGTCCAGGGCCAGGCCCACAGCTGTCAACCTGGCGTATTGTGTACAAAAGATGCAGAATGCCTGGTTGGCGGATACTGAGATTCAACTCTACGACCTGCAATGGATGTGGCTGAAGATGGCCAAGGATATCCATGCCGAGGATATTGCAGCAAACAAGGCCTTGGGCAGGATAGGGGCCGAACTCTTGCAGACCGGGTTTAGCATTATGACCCATTGTAATGCCGGTGCCTTAGCCACAGGCGGTTATGGAACTGCTTTGGGTGTAATCAGAGCGGCCAAGGCTCAAGGCAAGGAGATTTCGGTTATAGCCAATGAAACCAGGCCAATCCTGCAGGGTGCAAGGCTGACTGCATACGAACTGCATCAGGATGGTATCCAGGTGCAGTTGGCCTGTGACAATTCTGCAGCCCTGCTCATGGCTCAGGGAGCAGTGGATGCGGTGCTGGTTGGGGCGGACCGGATTGCGGCCAACGGAGATACCGCTAATAAAATAGGCACCCTGGGCCTGGCTGTGCTGGCAAATTATTATCTGATACCATTTTATGTAGCCGCACCTGTCTCCACCCTGGATCAAGATACTCCCCATGGAGGGCAGATCCCCATCGAGCAAAGACCGGAACATGAAGTGATCAGGATTAATGGACAGAGCATAACCCCGGCAGGTATTAATGCCTATAACTATGCCTTTGATGTGACTCCGGCCAGCCTGATCAGGGCCATTATCACTGAAAAGGGCCTTTTGCAGCCCCCGTTTGTGGAGTCCATTGCCAAGGTTCTGGCCTCCTAAATTGAGTTTGGCAATATTCCTGTTTAGTTCGAAAAAAGGGTGCCCAGAATTGGGCTTGGAATCATATGTTGCCTGTGATAGCAATAGTGGGCCGGACCAATGTGGGCAAATCCACCCTGTTCAACAGGCTGGTGCGGGAAAAAAAGTCTTTGACCCATGATCAGCCCGGTGTGACCAGGGATCGGGTCTTTTGCCAGGTGCAAACAGATCAGGGCCCTTTTGCGCTGGTGGATACCGGGGGCCTGGATCTTGATTCCAGGCAAGACATGGAGCTTGAGATATTTGCCCAGGCCAGGGAGGCCCTGGAACAGGCCCAGATGATATTGCTGGTGATGGACGGCAGGCAGGGTCTGAGCTCAACAGACGCCCAATTAGCGGATTATGTGCGTAAGTCCAACAAACCTTTGCTGCTGGTGGTGAATAAAGTAGATGGACCGGAATGGGAACAGTCTTGTTTGCAAGACTTTTACTCACTGGGCCTGGAGATGATTGCGGTCTCTGCAGCCCATGGCTATAATATGCCCCAGTTAATGCAACGATTGCAGGGTTGGGTCCGGGACTTAATCCCGGAAGACTATGTATACAATCCCATACCCAAGGAGACGTTGAAGTTGGCCCTGCTGGGCAGGCCCAATGTGGGCAAGTCTTCTCTGATCAACGCCTTTTTGGGGCAAAAAAGGCTGATTGTCAGCTCCCAGCCCGGCACGACCAGGGATAGTGTAGATGTCTTGCTGCAAAAGGAAGGTAAAAGCTACATATTTCTAGATACTGCAGGGGTGCGCAGAAGAACAAAGGTAAGGGACTCTTTGGAGAGGTTTAGTGTGCTCAGGGCCCTGAAAACCAGCAAAAATGCCCAGGTGACCTTGCTTGTCCTGGACGCCTTGCAGGGCCTGCATAAACAGGACAAGAAACTGCTTTCCTTTTTGGACCAGGAAAAGTTACCCCTGGTCATTGCAGTGAATAAGATAGACCTGATCCCCAAAAAGAGCCGGGATCAACTCAAGAGATACTTTGAGCAAGAGCTGCGGTTTTGCGCCCATGTACCTATAATTTACACTTCCAGCGTGACCAAGGCCGGGCTAGGCGGCCTTTTGCCCCTGGCGGAAAAACTTTGGATGGAATGCAACCGCAGAGTTGGCACTGGTGAACTAAACAGGCTGCTGCATCAGGCTATCAGCAGCCATCAACCTCCGGTGGTCAAACAGAAAAGGCCGAGATTCTATTACCTGACCCAGGTCAAGGCTGCTCCCCCCACATTTATCTTTTTTGTTAATGACCATACTCTGATCCAGGCCTCTTATGCCAGATATCTGGAAAGGCAAATTCGAAAGATTTTCGGGTTCTTCATGTCTCCTATCCAGCTTGTGTTTAGGACCAGTCAGGGCTGAGAATGGAGATCTAAATCAACTGGCCTGGACTGAAGCATAACTGCTGCAGGTGATTTTTCATTTGTTATTTAGCCAGCTCAATCCATGTGGTCTGGTTGTATCAGGAGCGGACATTATGAGTATAAAGGAGCGCTTAACATGTTGGAAAAGACAAAACTGATCTGGTTTGACGGCCAGTTTGTGCCTTGGGACCAAGCCCAGGTGCATGTACTGGCCCATACTTTGCACTATGGGGTGGCAGTGTTTGAGGGTCTGAGAAGTTATGAGAGCTCAGACGGCAGGGCTGCAATATTTCGTCTGGATGAGCATGTGCAAAGGTTATTTGATTCTGCGCACATCCTGCAGATGGAAATCCCTTTTTCCTTGCAGGAAACCAGGGAAGCCGTTATCGAAACCTTAAGGATCAACAAGCTAAAAAAAGGGTATGTCAGGCCTCTGGCCTTTATCGGCTTCGGTGCGATGGGTGTTTATCCTGGAGAAAACCCTGTGCACCTGGCAATTGCTGCCTGGCCTTGGGGGGCTTATCTGGGTGAGGTCGCATTAGAGAATGGTATCCGAGTCAAGACCTCCAGTTTCACGCGCAGTCACGTGAATGCAGTTATGACCAAAGCCAAGGCCAGTGGAAATTACGTCAATTCGGTGCTGGCCAAAAGAGAGGCCTTGGCGGACGGTTACGACGAGGCTTTAATGCTGGATGCCCAGGGCTATGTGTCAGAGGCTTCCGGAGAAAACCTGTTTATCGTTAAAAGGAGCGTGCTCAAGACCCCTCCTGTAGGTTCGATTCTGTCCGGGATAACCCGCAATGCAGTGATTACCCTGGCCAGAGATATGGATTACGAGGTTTTGGAGCAACGCTTCACCAGGGATGAGATCTATACAGCTGATGAGGCCTTTTTTACTGGAACAGCTGCAGAATTGACCCCGATACAGGAGTTGGACCGCAGAAAGATCGGTTTGGGCAAGGCTGGGCCAATAACCAAGCTTCTGCAGCAGGAATTTTTCAATGCAGCGCGGGGAGAAAACCTGAAATACGCCGGCTGGCTAACCAATTTTCAGCTCTGATTGGCGGCAGTGCCCCATGTCTGGCAAGAACCTCACATCCAACTATAGACCGCAGGCTTTCAACCAGGTCCTGGGGCAGGAGGCAGTGTGCACCATACTCTCCAGGGCTGCAGCTAAAGACAGGATGGCCCCGGCCTATATGTTTAGTGGGACTAGAGGCGTGGGCAAAACTACTGTGGCCAGGATTCTGGCTAAGGCGGTCAATTGCAGGCAGGCCCCTGCTGCTGAGCCTTGCAATAAATGCAGTCTTTGCAGGCAGATCACTCAGGGAACCAGCCTGGATGTGCAGGAAATAGACGGGGCTTCACATACTGGAGTGGATCATGTGCGCAGACTAAACGAGGACGTGGGTTATTTCCCCCTGGAGTGCAGATATAAGATAATTATCATAGATGAAGCGCACATGCTTTCCAAATCTGCATTTAACGCCTTACTCAAAACCTTGGAAGAGCCCCCGGGGCATGCGCTGTTTGTCCTGGCCACTACTGAGCCCCACAAATTTCCAGCCACCATTGTCAGCCGATGTCAGCATTTCAGCTTTAAACTGGTGCCTGCCAAAGATCTGGTGCGGCATATGGGCAGCATCCTGCAACAAGAAACAGTACGTTGGCAGGAGCAGGCCCTGGAGCTTTTGGCCAGAAAAGCTTCAGGCAGCGTACGGGATGCTTTATCCATGCTGGATCAGGTACTGGCCCTGGGGGAAAAGGAATTAACGTCTGAGCAGGTGCGCAGCATTCTAGGTATTGCTGGGCAAAGCAGCATGCAAGACTTGTTTAAGGCCTTTGCGAAACAGGACTGTCTGGCTGTATCCAATATGGTAAGTCAGCTGCTGGAACAGGGTTTGGATTTGGGTTTTTTTCTGCAGGAACTGGTGGCATCCTGGAGAAATCTATTTATTTTGAAGCAGGCTGGTGAAAAAGGCGTGGAATTTTTGGGCCTGCCCCAAGAGGAAATCATGGTCTGGCAGGATTTGGCTGCTGTTTTGCCCTTGGCTCAGATCCACGCAGCCTGGCAGATGACCCTGGAAGGCCAAAGACAGGTAGTCAGTAGTGCTGACCCTGGATTAGCCTTAGAACTTTTACTGTTCAATATCACTTTTCTGCCGAATCTGATGCCTTTGGAACATATTTCAGGTCTGGGGCAGGGCTCTAACTCTTGGGTCCAAAATGCTATACCTGCAGGGCATAGGGAACAGACCTCAGACCGGGGGCAGCAGGGCCAGCCAGAGGCCAAGAGCAAGAGCTCAGACTCTATTGCCTGCACAGGACCAGCAAAGTATGCAGGGCAGCAGACTCAAGACTGGGCCGGGTTCATGCAATATCTGACCCAGAGCAGCTATCATGAACAATTACCCAGCATGAACCCTGTGCAGGGCCAGGTTCAGGGCAGTAAGCTGTTCATATTCTGCCCTAACTTTTGGAAACAAAGGCTGCAGGCCAAAGATGGCCAGCGTCTGTTGCAGGCAGCAGCCCAGGAATATTTCCAGGATTATTTGGAGTTGGAGCTGGTGCCGGTCAATAATGGCTGCCAAACTCAGGACGCGAGCCAGGAACAGGATCAGGATCTGCAAGAAAAGATATGTCAGGAACCAACAGTACAGTTAGTATTGCAGGAGTTTGAAGGCAGGATCTTGGAAGTAAGATCCAAATTCAAGGAGAATGCCGGAAGACAAGGTCAGTAGGCAGGCGCAGGAACAAGCCTAATATTTTTTTAAATTTCACAAACCGGAGGTATATGGCAAATGGGTATGCAGGATATGATGCGTCAGGCCCAGCAATTGCAAAAGAAGATGGCCCAGGTGCAACAAGAAATGGCCAATACTGAAGTGGAGGCCAGTGCAGGTGGAGGCATGGTAACGGTCAGCGCCACAGGCTCCCTGGAGATCAGAGCAATCAAGATAGACCCTTCAGTGGTGGACCCTGAAGATGTGCAAATGCTTGAGGACTTGATTTTAGCCGCCAGCAATGAGGCTTTGAAAAAGGCTAGGGAAATGATGGAAAGTGAGATGTCCAAAGTGACCGGAGGACTTAACCTGCCCGGCATGGGCATGATGTAAAGCCAGACCAGGAGGACCTCGGTGCAGAAATTACCCCAAGCCTTGCAGGAAGTGGTGCAACAGCTGGCTGCCTTGCCCGGTGTAGGACCTAAGTCAGCCCTGCGCATGGGATTGACCCTGTTGCAGTGGCCTGAGCACAAGGCTCGCAGCCTGGGCAAATCCATTCTCAGCCTCAGGGATTCGCTGTCTCTGTGTTCTGAATGCGGGGCCTTGTCTGATTCAGACCCTTGCGCCTTGTGTACAGATCCTGAACGCAGGGAGGATATCTTGTGTTTGGTGGCTGATTGGGATGCTTTGTTGGTCATTGAGCAGGCAGGATTTTTCCAGGGCAAGTACCTGATCTTGGGCGGGCTGCTTTCTCCCTTGGACGGGGTACAGACTGGCCAGCTTGATGTTGAGCGCTTGAGAGCAAAATTGAGTTCGGGCCAGGTGCAGGAACTGGTTCTGGCCCTAGGTAGCACCAGGAATGCGGAAGCCACTGAATCTTTTATTTCTAATCTGGTGCACAGGGAATTCCCCCAGATCAGAATAAGCAGACTGGCTCAGGGTATTCCCGTGGGTTCAGACTTGCAATATGTGGATCAGGAGACCTTGAAGCAATCCATGCATTATAGGCAGAGACTTTGTTAGCCCTGCCATTAGCCCCACCTGGGCCTAACCTGTTTTGCTTGCTTGTCCTGGCAGCTTCAGTAATTGACCGGGGTACAGATAACTTTATCAACGCGGGCCATACCCTGCTTGGCCCAGGCCGAAAATATGTGCAGCAGCCTTGTAGGTGAAATCCAGCACATCGTGTTCTATAACCCTCAGACCCAGTATGTGGTGGCTAAACTCAAATGCCCTGATGTGCTGCCCCAAGTTACAGTTGTTGGTCAATTGGGGCAATTGGCGCCTGGAGAAAAGGTGATTCTATCCGGAACATGGCAGGATCATCCCAAATTTGGCAAGCAGTTCCAGGCGGGCCGTTGCCAGCAAAGAATTTTGGCCAGTGAGAACGGAATCAGGCGCTATCTTGGTTCAGGCTTGATCAAGGGTGTTGGCCCGGCATTGGCTGCAAGGCTTGTGCAGAATTTCGGCAATTCTGTTTTGGAGATATTGGAAAAGGAGCCGGAAAAGCTGCTCCAGGTGGATGGAGTGGGCCCCAAGAAGCTGGAGAGCATAAAGCATTCTTGGGACAAGCAAAGGGAAATTCGGGAGGTCATTCTTTTTTTGCAGGAGCATTCAGTACCCACCACTTTTGCGAGCCGTATTTTTCAGCATTATGGTGCAGAATCTGTAGACAAGCTCAAGCAGAATCCCTATGACCTGGCCTATGAAATCCGGGGCATAGGGTTTAAGACAGCCGATGCAATGGCCGGCAGGCTGGGCTTTGCTGCAGACAGCCCCCAACGCCTGGAGGCTGCGCTGGTCTATTGTTTGTTTCAATTAAGCGAACAGGGCCATTTGTTCTTTCCCAAGGAGAAATTGCTGCAGAAAGTGTCCTACATGCTGGACATGGCGGATGAATCGGCCTTGATGCAGGCTCTGGAGACCTTGCAAGTCAAGAAAAAGATACTGATCCAGGATCTGCCTGAACAGGGTATAGAAGATGCTGTTTTTCTGCGCCATTTTTATCGATGGGAAGTGGAGCTGGCACAAAGGATAATGGATCTACTGCACCATCCAGGCAACAGCCCGGAGAAGAAGCTAATGCAGGTGGTTAAGGATTTGCAGAATAAAAAAGGGCTTTTTTTGTCCGGGGAACAGCAACAGGCTGTGCTCCAGGCCTGTTTGCACAAGATCTATATTATTACCGGAGGCCCAGGCACGGGCAAGACCACCTTGACCAGGTTTATTGTACAGGCCCTAAGCCGTCTGCAACTCAAGGTCAAATTGGCTGCACCTACAGGGCGGGCCAGCAAGAGGCTGGCCGAGGCTACACTCAAGCCCGCCCAAACCATCCACCGCTTACTTGGCTTCAGCCCGGGCAGCGGGTTTGAAAAGGGCCCGGACAAGAAGATCAGGGCGGACGTGCTGCTGGTAGACGAGGCCTCCATGCTGGATTGTCAACTCTGTCTGCAGCTTTTGCGGGCCATGCACTTAAATGGCAGGCTGATCCTGATCGGGGATGCCAACCAGCTGCCGGCTGTTGGACCAGGTAATGTGCTGCAGGATTTGCTGCAAAGCAGGGTCATCCCCAACCTGGAGCTAAAACAGATCTTTCGTCAAGCCAGAGAGAGTTCGCTGGTGGTTAATGCGCACCGTATAAATCAGGGCCAGTTCCCGATATCCAGCCCGAAAAAGGCACCAGAGGCAGATTTTTTCTGGGTGGAAAAAGGGGATCCTGAGCAGGTGCAGGAGATAATCTTGCACTTAGCCTGTCAGAGGGCGCCCCAGGTTTATGGTCTGGATGCAAAAAAGGATATTCAAGTACTCAGCCCCATGCACAAAGGCAAAGTGGGCACTGCAGAGCTGAACAGGCTACTGCAGGCAAGATTGAATCCAAATGCCGGTCCAGGGCTGAATGTCCGGGACAATATTTTGCGCAAAGGGGATCGGGTTTTGCAAGTGCGCAATAATTATGAAAAAAACATATTCAATGGGGATCTGGGCTGGGTAGTGAAGGTAGACGAGCAAGCCAGGGAGCTTGTGGTGGATTTTGAGGGTCAAGAGATTGCTTATGAGCAGGCCGAGCTGGATGAATTAGCTCTGGCCTACTGCCTGAGCGTACACAAAGCACAGGGCAGTGAATACCCGGCAATCATACTGCCGGTGGTTGCTCAGCATTTTTTGCTTTTGGAGCGCAATCTGATCTATACTGCTTTGACCCGGGCCAGAAGGCTGGCGGTTTTGATAGGCGAAAAAAAAGCTCTGGCCATAGGCATCAAAAATCAAAAATCCCATTTGCGTTATACCCATTTGCAGCATCGGTTGAGTAACATGCTGTGCAGGGTCTGACCTGGCTGCATGCCCGAGGCCTGATCCTTTGGCGGGTTAAGGCCAAACAACAAAATTATAGTCTGAAGGGAGCTAGTCAAGCAAGAGCCGGCAGAGTTGACAACTTGTAGGGGGCTGTTTAGTTTTAAAAGTCTAGATTATGGCGAGAGTGGCGGAATTGGTAGACGCACTGGACTTAGGATCCAGCGGCTTATGCCGTGGGAGTTCGAATCTCCCCTCTCGCACCAGTGTGCGTTTCCGCAGCCTGGAGCTTTCCAGGCTTTATTATTTTCAAGGCCGGATTGGGTACTGGTTAGTATCCTGATAGGGGTGAATAACATTTAAGGGGGGCTAGAAAAAAATGGAATATCAGGTGCAGGATTTGTCCTCAGTAAAGAAAAGAGTCCAGGTGCAGGTTCCTGCTGAAGAGATCAATGCTGCTTTGGAAGCCACGATTGCTGTTATGCGCAAGGATTTGAAACTATCTGGCTTCAGGAAGGGTAAAGTACCCTCCAGTGTAGTAGAGAGCAGGTTCAAGAAAGATATTTACGAGCAGGCAGGCAAGGATCTGCTTAATGTTCATTTCAGTCAGATTTTTGGAGAATTAGGAGTGGAGCCCTTGTCTGGACTAGAAGTGGAAGAATTGGGACAGATAGAACGGGACAATGACTTAAATTATGCCTTTAACTTTGAAATTCGGCCAGAAATTGATCTTCCGGAATATAATGGATTGCAGGCCACCCAGAGGCAGGTCAAAGTCACGCCGGAAATGGTGGAGACCATGCTCAGCAGGCTGCAAAGAGAGCAGAGCAAACTGGTTCTGGTTAAAGAAGACAGGCCAGCTAAGGACGGGGAGGTGGCTGTGATCAGTTTTGCAGCCTACAAAGACGGTCAACTGCTGTCAGGTGTCCAAAGTGAAAACATGGAACTGTCGTTGGGTGAGGGTCAGGCCCTGCAGGAGTTTGAAGATCTGGTGAAAACTTTGCACCCGGGACAAAGCGGTACAGGGCAGATCACTTTTCCTCAGGATTTTCTGAATCAGGACCTGGCAGGGCAGACTGCCCAGGTGGAAGTGACCTTAAAGGTGATCAAACAAAGAGAACTGCCAGAATTAAATGATGAATTTGCCAGCACTCTGGGGGGATTCGAAAGTATGCAGCAGCTGCGGGAGGCTGTGCAGGACAGGTTTAAGAACTATTTTCAGCGTATTGAGCGTTCCAAGACCCAGAAGCAGCTTTTGGACCAGATTGTTTCCCAGCTGGAAGTGGAATTGCCTGATTCCATGCTGGAATCTCAGCTGCAAAGGATGCTGGAGAACAAGAAGGCCAGACTGGAAGAGCAAGGGAAAAGCCTGGCTGCAGAAGGAACTGAGCAAGAGATAAAGGAAAAACTGCGACCCGAGGCAGAGGAAATAGTTAAGTCCCATCTGGTACTGTTGGCTGTGGCCCGCAACGAAGAGCTTGCAGTGAGCAATCAGGAAGTCGAGCAGCATTTGTACCAAATAGCCCTGGAATCTGGACAGGACCCTAAACAATTGAAAGAATATTATGAGCAGAATAACCTCATGTTTGCCCTGCGGGACAGCCTGCTGGCAGATAAGGCCATGGGAGTGATCTACGATCAGGCCCGGATAGAAGAAGCGGAATCCTCTCCAGCACCAGAAGAGCAAGGCACAGAGCCCCAAACAGAAAAGCAGGAAAAAGAAGTCCAGGAACAGACCAGACAGGAAGACTTGGAACAATAAATGACAGCAGTTTCTCGTGCCTGGGCCAAATTTGTGGATTATTTACTTGCAGTTGTGGATATAAATTTCAGAGATCAGGACATTGAATCTTGAAGCTGCAAGTGATAAATTTAATATAACAATAATGGCTGAAAGCAAGGAGCTTGCAAATGACCAGCGCCAATATACCCATTGTAATCGAGACTACAGGCCGCGGAGAAAGGGCCTATGATATTTATTCCCGGCTGTTGCGGGACAGGATTATCCTCTTGGGTACCCCCATAGATGATTATATTTCTAATTTGCTGTGCGCTCAGCTGCTTTTTCTGGAATCAGAAGATCAGGACAAAGAGATAAATTTTTATATAAACAGCCCAGGTGGCTCAGTGACTGCCGGTCTGGCAGTATACGACACAATGCAGTACATCTCAGCCCCTGTGGCCACACTCTGCCTGGGCCAGGCCGCAAGCATGGCTGCTGTGCTTTTGGCTGCAGGCAATCCAGGAATGCGTTATGCCCTGCCCCATAGCAGAGTCCTGCTGCATCAGCCTATGGGTGGTTTCCAAGGGCAGGCCACTGACATTGACATTCAGGCCAGAGAGATTATTCGTTTAAAGGGTAAGTTGAATCAGATTATATCTGAACATACCGGCCAGAAGCTGGAAAAAGTGGAGCAGGATACTGACCGGGACTATTTTATGGTCGCGGAAGAAGCCAGGGATTATGGAGTAGTTGATCAGGTACTAACTTCGCGCAAGGAGGCTGAATAATAGCCCCGGTTATTTTCTGCCCAGGGCATTTGGCCTGAATGCATTTAATAGAGGCTAGTGTCCTGTATTGTCTCAAATGTTGTTAATAAGAACCCTCCCCTGACCCCTCCCTACTGCCCAAAGCGGCAGCAGGGAGGGGAACTATAAACGAGTGGGCTCTATCTGATAAGCGAAAATTAATATGTGACTAGGTACTAGTGCATAGAGGTAATTATGAGCAAGGATAAGGAAGTCTATTCCCAACTTAGCTGTTCTTTTTGCGGCAAGGATCAGGAAAGCGTACAAAGGCTGATTGCAGGCCCGGATGTCTATATTTGCGATGAATGCGTCAATCTGTGCAATGATATTTTAACCCAAGACAAAATAAGCGAGCACAGTGCAGAAGGTGGCCTGATGCCTCCTTCCGAGATCAATAAGGCCCTGGATGAATATATTATGGGCCAGGAACAGAGTAAACGCATTTTGTCTGTGGCGGTCTACAATCATTACAAGCGGGTTTATTACCAGGAGTCCACAAACAAGGATGTGCAGCTGGACAAAAGCAATATCCTGCTTATTGGACCAACTGGTTCAGGCAAGACATTGATGGCCCAAACCTTGGCCAAAATACTGGACGTACCTTTTGCCCTGGCTGACGCTACCACCTTGACCGAAGCCGGGTATGTTGGTGAAGATGTGGAGAATATCCTGGTCCAGCTTTTGCAAAACGCAGATTATGACCTGGAATCTGCTTCCAAAGGTATAATTTACGTGGATGAGATTGATAAGATTTCGCGCAAATCAGACAGCGCCTCCATAACCAGGGATGTCTCCGGAGAAGGGGTGCAGCAGGCTTTGCTGAAAATCATCGAAGGCACAATGGCCAATATTCCTCCGAAAGGCGGGCGCAAGCATCCCCAACAAGAATATATTCGCATGGACACCTCTAATATTTTGTTTGTCATGGGTGGTGCTTTTATTGGGCTGGAAAAGGTTATCCAGCAAAGGGTGCAGGGCAGCACTATGGGTTTTGGGTCAGAACTAAGGATTAAAAAAAATAAAAGCCTGGGAGAAATCCTGCGTCTGAACCAGCCTGAGGATTTGATCAAGTTCGGACTAATCCCGGAATTTGTGGGCCGCATTCCAGTAATTTCAGCCTTGGACGAACTGGAAGAAGAGGACCTGGTACATATACTCACGGCACCTAAAAATGCATTGGTCAAGCAGTATCAGAAACTTTTCGAGTTGGATAATGTGCGCTTGCGCTTTACCCAGAATGCACTCAAGGCCATTGCCAAGCAGGCCATGCAGAGGAAGACAGGCGCCAGGGGACTGCGCAGCGTTATGGAGTCCATTATGCTGGATATAATGTATAAATTACCCAGCATGCAAGGTGTGAAGGAATGTGTCATAAATAAGGCTGTGGTGGAGAAGAAAGCCGAGCCTTTGCTCTTTTATCAGCAGCAGGCCAAAAGCGCCTGAGCAGGCTTTCGGAACTTCCCAGCCAGGACATGCCGCTTGCTTATGCAAAGCTTAACTGCAAGTTTTCATTTATAATAATAGATAAAAGGAATGAGTGTTTTTATGCAAAATAACCAGGAAATTAAAGAGACAACACTGCCCTTGATGACTCTCAGGGATGTAGTCATGTTTCCTAAGGCCATTATTCCGCTTTATGTGGGCAGACAAAGCTCTATTCAGGCCGTAGAGAATGCCTTGGTGCAGTATAAGAAAAAGATTTTTCTGGTAACCCAGAAAAATCCGGAAGTGGAAACTCCGGGCATCAAGGATCTATATGAGATCGGTGTAGTCTGTAAGGTATTGCAATTGTTGCGTTTGCCAGACGGTACGGTAAAAGTGCTCTTTGAGGGCCTGCACAGAGGCCTTTGGAGCGGGAATGAACCTTTGTTTTCTGAAGAAGGAGACTTCCCTCTGGTTCAGGTCAGCGCCCTTCCGGAAAGGGAGGTATCCAGCACAGATGAGGCCCAGGCCTTGATGCAGATGACCAGGGACGCAGTGCAAAAATTTGCCAAGGATAACAAGCGGATTTCCCAGGAATCGGTGAAAGCCCTGAATGCAGTCCAACATCCAGGGCAGATGGCGGACATGCTGATGCCCCATCTAAAACTGGAATTTAGCAAAAAACAGAAAGTCTTGGAGCTAGAAGACCCTCTTGCCAGGCTAGAGGAGGCCTATGGATTGCTGATGGGGCAGCTGGAGTATTCTGAGGTGGAGCAGAAGATAAACGAAAGGGTCAAGGAACAGATTGAGGGCAATCAAAAGAATTATTACCTGAACGAACAACTCAAGGCCATACATAAAGAGATGGGCATGGAAGATGAGCCCGGGGCTGAAGTGGATGAGCTGCTTAAGCGCCTGAAAGCCAAAGACATGCCTGAAGAAGCCAGGGATAAAGGTCTCAAGGAGATCAACAAGCTAAAGCAGATGCCGCCTTCTTCTGCAGAATATACAGTGGTGCGCAATTATGTAGATTGTATTCTGGACCTGCCCTGGAATAATCTGAAGCAGGCCAGCTTGGATATTGAGCAGGCCAGGAGTATCCTGGATGAAGACCACTTTGGCCTGCAAAAACCCAAGGAAAGAATCCTGGAGTATCTGGCGGTGCAAAAGTTGGTGGATAAGATGCGCGGACCAATACTTTGCTTTGTGGGACCACCAGGCGTGGGCAAGACTTCCTTGGCCCGCTCCATTGCCAGGGCCACTGACCGCAACTTCCTGCGTCTATCCCTGGGGGGCGTCCGGGACGAGGCTGAAATCCGGGGGCATAGGCGCACCTATGTAGGGGCAATGCCAGGCAAGATCCTGCAGGCCCTGAAGAGGCAGGAGTACAATAACCCAATACTTTGTCTGGATGAAGTTGACAAGATGAGCACGGATTTCAGGGGCGACCCTTCGGCTGCTCTGCTGGAAGTGCTGGATCCGGAGCAGAATTACGCCTTCAATGATCACTACCTGGATCTGGATTATGATCTTTCCAATGTTTTTTTCATCACCACAGCCAATATTCTGCAGACTGTTCCATGGGCCCTGCAGGACAGGATGGAGGTGATCACTTTGCCTGGGTATTTGGAGACAGAAAAATTGAAGATTGCCAGGCATTTCCTGATTCCCAAGCAAATAGAGAAGCACGGGTTGACAGCGGAGAATATCCAGCTTTCTGACCAGGCTGTGCAAGAAACAATACGCAGGTATACCCGGGAGGCCGGGGTCAGAAATCTGGAGAGGGAGTTGGCTACGATTTGCCGGAAAGTGGCCAAGCGCCTGGTGGAAAAGGATCAATTCGGAGAAAAGACGGTGCAGGTCAATAAAAATAGCATTCCTGGCTTGTTGGGGGTGCCTAGATATCGTCACGGTCAAAGGGAGGAAAAGTCCCAGATTGGTGTTTCCACTGGATTGGCCTGGACCGAGATGGGGGGTGAACTCTTGAATGTTGAAGTGGCGCTTATGTCCGGCAGCGGGAAGATAGAGATCACTGGCAAAATCGGGGATGTAATGCAGGAGTCGGCCAGGGCTGCATTGAGCTATGTGCGCTCCAGGTCTGAGCTGTTTGGATTACGCTCAGAGTTCTACAAGGAGGTGGACATCCATGTGCATGTGCCTGAGGGCGCAACTCCCAAGGATGGACCTTCTGCCGGGATCACCATGGCTACTGCCCTGGTTTCTGCCCTGCTCAATATGCCAGTCAAGAACAATATGGCCATGACTGGAGAGATCACCCTGCGGGGCAGAGTGCTGCCTGTGGGCGGTCTCAGAGAGAAGTTGTTGGCAGCTCAAAGGGGTATGATAGACACTGTCGTAATTCCTGCTGAGAACAGTAAGGATCTCAAAGAAGTCCCCAAGGAGATATTAAAGGGTTTGAGCATAATCCAGGCTGAGCATATGGATGATGTTTTACCCCAGGCTATGCAAGACGTTGGCTTCCAGGAAATATTCTGCGGGCAAGAGACATTTATGCCTTTTGTCTATCGTTTGTACAAGGAAGAGGCCAGGCCCAGGACCCACTAAAGCCGGGAGTTCCTGTACCTTCAGGGCATTGAGGGCCAATTTACTGTAAGGGCCCGGCTTAAATGAGCCGGGCCCTTACAGTATCAGGCCTGGAAGATATCCTGGTATTTTTTTCTGTACTGCTTGAAGCTGCCCTGGACAATATTTTCCCTGGCCCCCTGCAGCAGATCTTGATAAAAAGTCAGATTGTGGATACTATTTAAACGATAGCTCAAGAGCTCCTGGGCTATATATAGATGTCTGAGATAGGCCCTGGAGAAGTTGCGGCAGGTATAACAACTACAGTTTGGATCCAATGCACTATTGTCTTTGCTGAATCTGGCCTGTTTGATGTTCAACCTGCCATGGCTGGTGAAAAGTGTGCCATTGCGCGCATTTCTAGTGGGCAACACGCAATCAAACATGTCGATCCCTGCCTGGATGCCGTCTAGGATATCCAGGGGAGTGCCAACCCCCATTAGATAACGGGGCAGGCTTCGAGGCAGCAGGGGACAGGTGCAGGCCAGGACCTCCTGCATTAAAGGCTTGGGCTCGCCTACACTTAGTCCTCCCAGAGCAAACCCCTCAAAGGGCAGGGCGCAGATTTCTTGCAGACTTTGCAGGCGCAGATCCCGGTAAAAGCCGCCCTGCACAATTCCGAACATGAGCCTGGGATCGGCCTGCCGGGCATAATATTTTCGACAGCGTTCAGCCCAGTCAGTGGTCAATTGCACTGATTTTCTGGTATAATCGTAAGTTGCTGTATAGGCAACACACTCATCAAAAGCCATGATAATGTCCGAACCCAGATTGAGCTGGATCTGGATCACTTTTTCCGGGCTGAAGAAATGCCTGGAGCCATTAATATGGGATCTGAACTCTACTCCTTCTGTGCTGATACTGCGCAGAGCTGCCAGGCTGAAGACCTGATAGCCTCCGCTGTCAGTGAGCACTGGTCCTGGCCAGCTGGAAAATTTTTGCAAGCCGCCCAGATCTCGGATCAATTCGTCCCCGGGGCGTAAATAGAGATGATAGGTATTACCCAAAAAGATTTCTGTGCCCAGATCTTTTAGATCATCAGGGCTGAGACCCTTGACACAGGCCTGGGTGCCTACCGGCATGAAGACCGGGGTCTGCACTGGGCCATGGGCAGTGTGCAGAACAGCCCTGCGGGCCTGATCTTCCTGGGCCAGAATCTGAAAATGCCGGGAGTTATGCATTTTGCTTTGCTTCTTGGATTGTTATAGGTGCAGGGATTGAAGTCTTGAGTGGCAGGTCTTTTACACCCTGCAAGGCTTGTTGACAATAAAATTTTACAGACAAAGTAAGTTGAGAGCTCAACGCTCTAGGTTCAAAGTCCAAGGTTAAGAAATAGATTCAGGCCGATAAGCCAAATACGAGCTCAGGCAGTTAGATGCTTGAATATAGCTAATAAAAACAGTTTCTGATTAAAGAACCTTTGACTGCACAGAAGTCATGAACATTCCTTATTTCCCGCATCTTGACGATTTTCCGGATCCAGCGCAGGAGGATGTGCACGAGCTTTTGGCTATAGGCGGTGATCTGCAGCCTGGAAGATTGATTGCCGCTTATTCCAGAGGGATATTTCCTTGGTTTAGCCAGGACTGCCCTATCCTTTGGTGGTCTCCGGATCCTAGAATGATCTTAATACCTGGGGAGTTGTATGTATCCAGGCGCCTGCAGCGATTCTTAAAACAGGAAAGGTTTCAGGTCAGCCTGAACCTTGACTTTCAGGGGGTAATCACAAACTGCGCATATGTCAAACGCAAGGGGGCTTCTGGGACCTGGATTGTGCCCAGCATGATCCAGGCTTATACTGAACTTTACAGGTTGGGTTATGCCCATAGCCTGGAAGTCTGGAAGCAAAAGCGTCTGATAGGCGGCATCTATGGTGTCAGCCTGGGGCGGGCCTTTTTTGGGGAATCCATGTTCTATAGGGAGTCAGGCGCCTCCAAGCTGGCCCTGGTGCATTTGGTGCGCAGACTGCAAAAGTATGGCTTCCATTTTCTGGATTGCCAGCAAAGCACCCAGCATATGCAGAGATTTGGAGCCAGGGAAGTCTCTCGCAGGGACTTCCTGCGTAGACTGCGCAAATCACAACAATATGAAGCACCAGAGGTCCAGTGCTGGCAGCCGGGCTGGATTGTGAGCTGAAAAAGCCTGATAGATCCATCTGCTTTAGCTGCTCTAGCTTTAGATCTGGTAGAGCTCTTCTCCGCTCAAGACTTTGACATTGTTTTGTTTCAAGATCTCAATTGCTTGGTCAGTGCGGTCAAACCGAAAGATAAGTACCGCATTCTTGCCGCTTTGTTGCACAAAGGCATACATATATTCTACATTGATTGCGTTCTGGCTCAAGATATCCAAGATATTGTGCAACCCGCCTGGCTTGTCCTGCACTTCCACTGGGACCACTGTGGTCCTGCCCACAGTGAAGCCGTTTTCCTTGAGAGCCTTTTTGGTCTTTTCATTGTCTGAGACAATCAGGCGCAGTATTCCAAAATCAGAGGTGTCTGCCAAAGACAGGGCCCGGATATTGATCCCTGCCCGGCCCAAAACCTTGGTCACCTCAGACAGACGGCCGGCCCTGTTTTCCAGAAATACAGAGATCTGCTCCACTTTCATGTTGTTGCTCCTTGCATGTTGTTGCTCATTTATATATGGCCTTTTCGATCCAGACTGGCCTGCAGCCTAGGATGGCTGCCTGTAATCCACTATGCGTTGGGCCTTGCCCTCGGAACGGGAGATGCTCTTGGGCTCAACCAGTTTGACCTGGGCAGTTACGCCCAAAAACTCCTTGATATTGTTTTGGATCCTGCCTTCTAAGCGTTGCAGGTGCTTTATCTCATCGGAAAAGAGCTGCTCGTCCACTTCCACTCGGATTTCCAGGGTGTCCATGGCACCCTCCCTGCGCAGGATAAGCTGATAATGCGGGCTCAAGCCGTCCGTCTTCAGCAGGATACCTTCAATCTGAGAAGGAAATACATTCACGCCCCGGATGATGAGCATATCGTCTGAGCGGCCCAGGACCTTGGCCATGCGCAGGTGAGTACGCCCGCATTTGCAGGGCACAGGGTTCAAGGTGGTCAGATCCCGGGTCCTGTATCTGATCAAAGGCTGGGCTTCTTTGGTCAGGGTGGTCAGGACCAGCTCCCCTGGTTCCCCCCAGGGCAAAGGTTCCAGGCTGACCGGATCAATGACTTCCACCAAAAAATGATCTTCCCAGATATGCAATCCATCCTGGGAGTTCTTGCACTCCATGGCCACTCCCGGACCCATGATCTCGGACAAGCCGTAAATATCCAGGGCCTTGAGGCCCAGTTTGGATTCAATGTCCAAACGCATCTGTTCTGTCCAGGGTTCAGCGCCGAAGATTCCGGTGTGCAGGCTAAGCTCCCTGAAGTCTATGCCAGTGCTCTGGGTTACTTCGAAAAGGTGTAAGGCGTAGGATGGGGTACAGCACAGTACTGTGGGCTTGAAATCGTTCAAGAGCATGACTTGGCGTTTGGTGCCTCCTCCAGAGACAGGTAGAATGGTGGCACCCAGTTGTTCAGCTCCGTAGTGTGCACCAAGCCCACCTGTAAACAAACCATAGCCGTAGGCATTGTGAATGGTGTCTTTGTGGGTGACACCTGCGGCTAAAAAGCTGCGAGCCATAAGTATGGCCCAATTGCGCACATCTCTTTGGGTATATCCTACCACTGTGGCCTTGCCAGTGGTCCCGGAGGAAGCATGAATGCGCACCACGTTTTCTTTGGGTGCAGCAAACAGTCCAAAGGGATAGTTGTTGCGCAGGTCCTGCTTTTCAGTTAAAGGCAGGTATTTGAGATCGGAAAGGCTGCGTATGTTCTCCGGTCCCAGGTGCAGGGCATCGAATTTGTCGCGGTAAAAAGGTACATTATAATAGACCCTCTGCAGCTGGTATCTCAATCTTTTAAGTTGCAGTTGTTCCAGTTCTTCCCTGGGCAAGGTCTCTTTTTCCATGTCATAGATCATGCTTTTAGCTCCTGTATACAAATATTGAATTGAACCTGGGCAATGTGAGGGTATTGCCGGGTTTGTTGCAAAGCTGTCCAATATATTTAGTCAAGTTTTCTTCTGCAAAGCATATTTGGTCCGCAGGCGAGTTTCTTCAAACTCATGGCCAAAAATGGCAATTTTGGCATCGAATGCCCTGTCTGCTTGATTCAGCTGTTGAAAATGATTGTCTTTGATACAACAGCTTAAGTCAAGTTTAAGGGCCAGGGTCAGGGTTGTTTTGGGCCAAAAATGGCTTGTGTCCAGTAATTGGGATGTAATAATCAAGTATTGCTTTCAGGGCCAGAATAATTTATGCAGAAAGTCATATTAGTTAGGCTAGTGAAATTTGTAGACTGTACAGGGTGCAGCAACTCAAGTAAATCTATGGCCATTCAACAGAACTTGATCAGGGGGTGCGGACAATATTAATGCCCAAGATAAAGATTAATAATGTTTCAAGTGATGTGCTGGCCAAGGTGCGCAGGGTTGCCCTTTGGCTGCAGGAAAAGCAGGCGTCCAGGATTTTGGCTTTGGATCTGGGCTATCTGAATTCAGTCTCAGAGGCAGTGTTGATTGCTTCTGCCGCCAACAAGAGGCATGCCCAGGCCCTTGCGGACTGGCTCTTACAAAAGCTGGGCGAGCAGTGTTGGGAATTTATGAACATGGAGGGTTATCAGGCTGGGACCTGGATTCTCTTGGATCTTAACGATCTGGTAGTGCATATTTTCCAGCAGGAGTACCGGGATTTTTATAACCTGGAGGGGCTTTGGTCTGAGGCCAGCATCCTTTGGCAGGATCCGGAGGCCCGGAAAGATTTTGAAAAACCCGGGCTCAATTTTAGTCAGGACCAAGGAGAGGTCTAAATGATTTCACCAGAGCCTGTTTTGCTCCTGATACTGGATGGCTGGGGATATGCCCCTCAAAGCCCCGGTAATGCGCTGTATTTTGCCCAGACGCCTCATTTGGACTGGATTATGGAGAATTATCCGCTTTGTCTGCTGCAGTGTTCAGGCCGGGCGGTAGGACTGCCTGAGGGGCAAATGGGTAATTCCGAGGTAGGACATCTGAACATCGGTGCAGGGCGTGTGGTTTATCAGGATATTCTGCGAATAGACCAGGCTATAGAAAATAAGCAGTTGGCCAGAAATCCAGCCGTGCATGATGTTTTGACCCGGGTCAAGGCCAAGGGCAGCGCCTTGCATTTTTTGGGCCTGCTCTCCAATGGCGGGGTACACAGCCATATAAGACATCTATATGCCCTACTGGAGGTTGCCCGGGACTTTGGCCTGCAAAAGGTGTTTGTGCATGCCTTCTTGGATGGGCGGGACACCTCACCCTGGGCCGGACTAAGCTTTGTGCGGGGGCTTGAGCAGAAGATGCAAAACCTGGGCATCGGCAGGATTGCTTCACTAAGCGGCAGGTACTATGCCATGGACCGGGACAAGCATTGGTCCAGGACCAAATCAGCCTACGATACATTGCTGCATGGTGCAGGGCAGCGTTTCCATGATCCGTTGCAGGCGGTGCAGGCCGGTTATGATCAGGGTATAAGCGATGAATTCCTGCCTCCTGCCTTGATAGTGGACAGCACAGATCAGCCAGTGGGCCTGCTGCAAGAGGATGACGGCCTGTTTTTTTTCAATTTCCGGGCAGATCGGGCCAGACAATTGGCCAAGGCTTTGAGCAGGGATGATTTTGATGACTTTCAAAGGGGGCGAAGACCAAAGTTTTGCTCCCTGGTGAGCATGACCGAATACGATCCGGAATTGGAGCTGGACGTGGCTTTCCCCCAGGAGAGCCTGAAGAGAATTATGGGCCAGGTCTGCTCCGAGCAGGGCCTGAGACAGCTCAGGCTGGCGGAAACAGAAAAGTACGCCCATGTGACTTACTTTTTTAATGCTGGCCGGGAAGAACCTTTTGCTCTGGAGGATAGGATCTTGGTGCCTTCGCCCAGGTCTGTAGCCACCTATGACCAAAAGCCAGAAATGAGCGTATTCGAGGTCACGGAAAAATTGGTTTCAGCTTGGCAAAGTGGCAGGTATGCCTTTATAGTCTGTAATTTCGCCAACCTGGACATGGTGGGTCATACCGGCAATTTTAAGGCCACATTGCAGGCCTGTGCAGCAGTGGATAGCTGCCTGGGCCGGACTTTAAAGATGATCCTTCAAGGAGAAGGCTGCCTGATCTTGACTGCCGACCATGGTAATGCAGATTGCATGCTGGATAAAAACCAGCAGCCGCATACTGCGCACAGCAAAAATCCTGTACCTTTTTTTTTGATCCGCAAGCAGGGGCTACCCTTGGGCTTCAGGCTGCGCAAAAAAGGGGCTTTGGCGGACATTGCCCCGACTATTCTGGCCTTATGGAATATGGTCCAGCCAGAAGAAATGACCGGCGACAGTCTGTTGCAGACTGAGGATGGAGATGAATAAGAAAAAACTGGCCCCGGTCAAGCCTGAGGGCATGGAGATAGTTTTTTATTATCCCTGTCCTTACTGCGGGCGAAAGGTTCCCTTGGCAGCACCCTTGCAGCCTTGTATGACAAAATGCGATTCCTGTCGCAGACAGTTTCCTGTTGCCCCGGCAGATGCTAAAGGTATTAAGTTTATTAAGCTCATCCTGGATCAGGGTCGGGCCGCTATAGATCCGGATTTTATTTGACCAGCATCACCGGGCACGGGGCCAAAATACCCACTTTATGACTTATAGTCCCCCAGCCCTGGGTGGGGTTCTGGTAATCGATTTTGTGTGAATTAAGGATAATCAAGTCCACCTCGTTTTCCTGGGCAAAATGCAATATCTCCTGCACCCTGTTGCCAAGCAGGATCTTCTGCACGATTGGGGCGTCTTGCGGGCAATCCTGGACCAAGGCCTGCATTTTTTTGCGCGCCTTTTTTTGCAAAGAAAGGTAAAATTTTTCAAATTCCGGGCCTGCATCATCAGTAATAGTCTCAATCACATGTAGTATAGTAATTCTGTCCAGCCCAGCCTGATTTTTTTCCAGTTGGTATAGTCTAAGGCCTATTTGCAGGGCATTTAGAGTACGTTCAGTGCCATCCGTTGGTATCAGGATATGTTTGAACATTCGACTCCCCCTGTTTTTTGCTTGGGAAAAAGTCCTTTTCAGGTCACGGAAGCAGAATAATGCTAGTTGTTATAGCCTGCTTGAGATCAAAAAAAGACCTTTTTGCTTTTTTTTCTGTTTATCCTGCCCAGGATGAAGCCTGTCAGAGCTGCCAGGGCTATTGTGCCTGCGCCGGCCAAAAACCAACGCAGTTCTTGCTGGCTGCGCAATTCCTGGTTTTCCGCCCGGAACCTGCTTAATTGATCCCTGTTTAGATCCAGGGCAGTTTGGGTATAACGCAGTTCTTGCTTGATATTCTTAATGTTTCCAGAGTCTTCCAGCAAGGTTTGGTGTTTTTGCTCTAAATTTTTCAGTTCTTGCTGCACCTTTTGCAGCCGGGATTGCAGTTCGGTTTTTTCCTGTTCTAATCTGGCTGTTTTTTGTTCGCTTTTCTGGAGCTTGTCCTGCAAAGTATCAAATCTGTCCTGCAGTTGCCTCAAGGCTTCCTTATTAGGCAATCTCTGCATGGTGTAATGTTTGAGGACCCAGCCCTGTTTACCTTCAGGGGTGCGGATTTGGAGCCATTCAGGCAGTTCTTCCAAGACCTCAAGAGGCATGCCAGAAGCCAGCATGCCGATCACTTTGTTCTCCAGGCTGGGTCCTGTGCGCATGGTGATCTTGAAATCGTCTGTTACATAAAGGGTTTTACCCAGGCCAGTCACAGGTATAAGACTGAAAACCAAAACCAGCATGATCAGTATGAGCTTATTCAGAGCCATGAAAACTATCCGGCCTTTGTCAGAAGTTTTTACAATGTTTTATTTTTTCCATGTATTTGTCAATAGGTAGTCAGAGTCTTGATTCTTCCGGGACACCTCTTGCTCATTTCACTTCAGGTTTGCCAGCTGGGCTGATCAGTTGTATCTATAAAGACATGCAACCTAAAACTGCGGTCTGGACCATGCAAAGAAGTGCTTTTTGTCAGAGACGGGCCAGAGCCTTGGCCCTGGAGTTTGGTCTGTCTCTGGCCGGAGGAGGCTATAGGCAAAAGGATTTTTTGCTGCTGGTTAATGTGCAGCGTCTGGGCTTGGCATCTGGGCTGGAGGTGCATTCCAGCCAGAGCCTTTGGCCTGATCTGGGAAGTTTGGACATCAGTACCAGTGCGGGTGCAAGAACCAGGCAGCCTTTATACAGAGCGGTTCTGGGCAGAAAGAAAATACAGAACTCCCCCCTGGTCCTGGACCTGACTGCTGGTTTAGGCCGGGATGCCTGGCTGCTGGCTGCTGGAGGTGCTCGGGTTGTGGCCCTGGAACGCAGTTCTCCTATTTTTGCATTGCTCAGGGACTCCCTTGCCAGGGCAGGTATAGACAGACCAGATATTGTGCAGAGGATAAAACCTATACATGCTGATGCCTGGCAGGCCTTAGGCTGTTTAGCCCAAAAGAGAGGAAAAAATATTCACAGCCTGCTGCAGGCTTTGCCAGACGTAATTTATCTGGATCCTTTCTTCTCAGATTATAAAAGGAAAGGCGCGCCTAAAAAAGAAATACAACTTTTGCGCAGCTTAGCAGACAAGGACGATCAGCAGTGGGGCATGTTTTTAGCAGCGGCCCTGGGCCTGGCCCGGAAAAGGGTGGTGGTCAAGCGGCCTGCGCACGGACCTGTCCTGGAGTTTTCAGGACTTGCAGAGCCCTCCCTGCAAATAAAGTCCAGGGCTTTGCGTTTTGATGTCTATTTGACTTGATTGGAAAAAAATATGTATTGACAACTATCTACTGATATGGACAGAATCTGAAGTAGAAGCTAACCTGGCCAAGGGGTTTGGGTGTCTGTTGAAGACTGCTGTTAAAAAGGTTTTATAGCTCAGGGTATCATGGGCCTGGACAGACTAAAACATATGCTCTGTAGTGCGCAGAACTTGGTGGCCTTTACCGGGGCCGGGGTCTCTGCGGAGAGCGGCATTCCCACCTACCGGGGGGCCAGCGGGTTATGGAACCGGTTTGACCCGGAGAAATATGCGAACATCAGCTATTTTCTAAAAGAGCCAGCGTACTATTGGCAATTTTTTCAGGAGGTCAGATATCCATCTCTGGAAAAGGCCCTCCCTGGCAAGACCCATGAGACATTGGCCCAGCTGGAGAGAAATGGGCAGCTGCAAGCGGTGATAACCCAAAATGTTGATGGTCTGCACCAGGCTGCTGGCTCCAGCCGGGTTTTGGAGCTGCACGGTAGTTCGCGCAGCTTTCATTGCCTGCACTGCAAAAGCCGATACAGCCTGTATGAAGCATACGCCCTGCTCCAGGATAGCCTGCCCCCAAAATGCACTGAGTGTGAATCCTTGATTCGGC
The DNA here is from genome assembly GCA_964562725.1 of uncultured Desulfohalobiaceae bacterium. GTDB lineage: Bacteria > Desulfobacterota > Desulfovibrionia > Desulfovibrionales > Desulfothermaceae > CAZBUB01. The sequence goes on from CAZLUR010000001.1 coordinate 84,954, forward strand.
CGGATACGGTATTGTTTGGAGAGGCCCTGCCGGCCGATGTCCTACAGGAAGCCAGCCAGGCAGCAGAACAATGCGATCTGTTCCTGGCTCTGGGCAGTTCACTGCTGGTACAGCCAGCTGCTTCTTTGCCCTTGCTGGCCAAAAGAAATAGGGCCAGCCTGATCATAATCAACAAAGACGAGACCCCTTTGGATCCTGAGGCAGATCTGGTCTTACATGCCTCAGCAGGCCAGACCTTGTCCCAGGCATTGGAAGACTTGTCCTGAACTCCTGACTGGCTTACTCCCATGCAGGTTGGTCTCAAACCTATGCAAGAAGGAATAAAGACATGCGACTGGTGATTATCGGAGGAGATGCTGCAGGCATGAGCGCGGCCAGTTTGGTCAAACGCAAAATGCCGGACTGGGAAATCACAGTCCTGGAAAAGACCAGGGATGTCTCCTTTAGTGCCTGAGCAATGCCCTATGTGATTGCTGCTCCCGGGAGGAGCATGCAGGAACTTGTGGTGCGCTCGGCAGATTTTTTTCAGGAAAAGCTGGGGCTGGATCTCAGACTGGGTCAGGAAGTAAAAAAGATAGACCCCAGGGCCAAACAGGTCAAAGGCCTGGACTCGTCAGGCCGTACATTCTCCTGCAGCTATGATCGGTTGCTGATTGCCACTGGGGCTGATGCGATCAGACCTGATCTGCCTGGTATAGATCAGGAAGGGCTGTTTGTGCTTAAGCATCTGCAGCAGGGCAGATTGATCCAAGAGCGTTTGGATTCTGGGCAGGTCAGGAAGGCAGTGATCTTGGGCATGGGCTATATAGCTATGGAGATGGCAGAGGCCTTGCGGCTAAGGGCCATAGAGGTAAATATGGTCAAGCCCCGGGCTGAAGTTCTGCCCTGGCTGCATCCGGCACTTTCCGAACTGGTCAAAAATGAGCTTAAGAATAATCAAGTGGGACTCTACCCGGGATACCAGATTTTAGAGATTAAAAGCCATGAACACGGCCTGCAGGTTAAATGCGCACACGATCTGGTCCTGGAGGCTGATTTGGTCTTGGCAGCCACTGGTGTGTCCCCCAACAGCAACCTGGCTGCTGAGGCCGGGCTGGAGTTGGGCCCTGCCAGATCCATTGCCGTAGACAGCAGCATGCAGACCAGTGACCCCAATATTCTTGCGGCCGGGGACTGCGCAGATGCTTGGCATGTGGTCAGTGGACAAAAGACATGGATACCCTTGGCCCTGAGAGCGAATCGTTCCGGCAGAGCTGCTGCCCAGAATCTGCTCGGCAAGCAGGCCAAGCTGTCTGGGGTGGTTGGGAGCGCAGTATTTAAGGTCTTTGGCCTGGAAGTTGCCCGCACAGGCCTTAGCTTCCAAGAGGCTGAGCAGTCCGGATTTAGCCCGGTCTCCATGCAGATAGAGGTCCCAAGCCGGGGACACGGCTATCCAGGCGCCAGCCCCCTGCGTGTCTGCCTTTTGGCAGACCAGGATTCAGCACGGCTCTTGGGCGCTCAAATCACAGGCCGTGAAGGGGCTGCTCACCGCATTAATGCTGCTGCAGTAGCCCTGCACAACCATATGAACCTGGCGGAATTTGCCCAAAGCGATCTGGCTTATGCCCCGCCTTTCGGTCCGGTCTGGGACCCGCTTATTGTTGCAGCCAATCAACTGCTCAAAAAATTTTGAACCTGAGCAGCCCGCAGCTTAGCCCATAAGGTAATGTTTTTTTATGGGCTTGGTGATCTTCCAAGTACAGGACAAACCTTGGGGAAAATTGACCAGATCACCCTGCTTTATGGTCACTGGCTGCCCGCCTTCCGGGGTCACAGTGACCTGGCCTTCTATTATATAGCAGGTTTCAGGTTGATCATAGCTCCAGGGGAATTCAGAGACTTCCTTTTCCCAGGTAGGCCAGGAGAAAATGTCCAGCTTATCCAGAGTCTCCTGGTCCGGATTGGAAGTGATCTTTATTTCTTTGGCCATAATTCATCTCCTTTTGTAACTGTTCATTATAGCAACAACATCTTATCCAGTGGCCCGGGGATTCGGCCAGCAGGAAGCCCTGTTGGCCGAATCCCCGGACTTTGGCCTTACCAGTTCCGAAATTTTAAGCACAACAGGTGGTGAATAACTACCTCCTTTTTTTGTTTTGAATGGCTAAGGGGATAAATTGATTATAATCATTATACAGGCTGGAATTCAACCCTTTCATGAATTTTAGCGGCTTGGAAAGGATTTATTTGCAGGTGCACAAGATAGCACTGACCAGCAATACAGGAGGCCTTAATGGACGCCCAAAGGGTTAAGAGCATCTGTTTTGAATGTCATTGCAGGTGCGGAGTCCTGCTTAAGCTGCAAAACAGCCGGCTAGTGGGGGTGAAAGGAGATAGAGATCATCCCATCAGCCGGGGCTATATCTGCCCTAAGGGGGCGGCTGCAGCCGAGATTGTTTACCATAGGCAGCGTATAACCAGGCCTATGCTCAAAACACAAAAAGGCTTTGAAACCGCTTCCTGGGACCGGGCTCTATCTATTATTGCTGAAAACATGGCTAAAGCCAGGGACAAGTATGGCCCTGAATCCATTGTCTTGGGGACAGGTACCACCAGGGGGATTGCTCCTTACCTGAATCGTTTTCTGTCAGTCTGGGGCTCGCCCAACTTCATGGCCCCCTCCAATATGAGTGGAGGACCTATTGTTATGGGCAGTCTGGCTACAAGCGGGTTCGGCATGTCAGATCCTGATTTTGTCAATAGCCAATGTATCCTGCTTTGGGCTCACAACCCGGAAAAATCCTGGCCCGGGCTGTATATGAACGATATACAGCAGGGCCTGGATCAAGGGGCCAGGCTCATCGTGGTGGATCCTCGGGGCACCGGCCCGGCCCGCAAGGCTGACCTCTGGCTGCAGATTCGGCCGGGCACGGATGTGGCCCTGGCGCTATGCTTTATACGTTGCATCATTGAAAATAGATTGTATGACCAGGATTTTGTGCAGGAGTGGACCCAGGGCCTAGAGGCATTAGAGGAGCATGTTTCCAGGTATACTCCAGAAAAGACAGCAGATATCACCTGGATACCAGCCAAGCAGATTGAAGAGGCAGCCTGGATTTTTGCCCAAAACGGACCTGCAGCCATCGGTGCCGGCATGGGCGGGGTTTGTCAGGCCAATGACGCCTTTGATCTAAGCCGCGCCCTGACAATTTTAAGTGCGATCAGCGGCAACCTGGAAGTATCCGGAGGGAATCTGCGCTGTCCTTCTCCGCTTAGCAAGCGCAGCTGTTATGGTCCTGATCATGATCCGTTTTTTAATTTGCCCCGGGAACAGGCTCAGAAAAAATTAGGCCTGGACCGGTTTCCATTGCTGGAGTTTATCCCTGTTCCTTGTCCGCCCCAGGCGGTCTGGCCAGCCATAGAGAAAGGCCAGCCCTATCCGGTCAGGGTTATGGGCCTTTTTGCCAACAACAGTGTCTGTGCCTATCCCAACTCCATGCGGGTGCGGGATACCCTGCAAAAATTGGATTTTTTGTTTGCAGTGGACTATTTCCAGACCCCAACCACTGAACTGGCAGATGTGATCCTGCCTCCTGCGCATTGGACCGAGCGCGAGGATGTAGAGGATCTTTTGATGAAAAGCCATGTCTTTTGTCAGCGCAAGGCCCTGGAACCGGTTTTCGACTGCCGGGATGAAAAGCAGATCCTGATTGACCTGGCCCGGAAGATTGGCCTGAGCGGTTATTTCAGCACAGTGACTGAAATGCTGGATTATCGCTTGAAATATGCTAATATAAGTTTTGCTGAACTGAAACAAAAGGGCTGGCTGTTTGGCGGATTTAAGTACAAGAGCTACCTGGATAAGGGCAAATTTCGGACCCCAACCGGCAAGGTGGCACTTTATGCAGGCTATCTTCAAGCCCTGGGCATTCCAGCCTTGCCAGAGTTCTGTGAACCACCGGAAAGTCCTATCAGCAGACCGGATTTGTTCCAGGAATATCCTTTAGTGTTGACTACCGGGGCCAGATTGCTGGTCTATTACCATTCCTCGCACCGCAATATCGACTCTCTGAGGAAAAGGGTCCCTGACCCTGAATTGGAGATCCATCCTGATACAGCCCACAAGCTGCAAATATCAGATGGTGAATGGGTCTATCTGTCGTCTCCCCGGGGCCGGATAGAGATCAAGGCCAGCTTTTGCAAGGATATAGACCCCAGGGTAGTACACTCGCCGCACGGGTTCTGGTATGGAGTAAAAGACGGCTGGCAGCGGGTTAATATTAATGTACTCACTGATGACCAAAAACTATGTCCGGTTAGTGCCTCTGTATCCATCAAGGCCCTGCTCTGTCGGGTGGAAAAGAAGGCTGATCAAACAGATCAGAGATTCTGAGCCAGGGGGTGTTTTTTATGCCCAAGAACATTGCAGCTATTTGCAGGTATGAACAGCCCTACAGCTCTGTGCAGCAGGCAGTAGAGCTTTGTGCAGGGCTAGAACATATGCCCAGGCAGGCCAAGGTCTTTATCAAGCCCAATATAGTATATTGGACCAGGGTCTGCGATTTTCCCAAGTGGGGTGTGATCATCACCTCCAGAGTGGTGCAGGACATGGTCCAGCTGCTTAAAGATCATGGTCTACAGAGCATTACCATCGGCGAAGGCATTGGGGGCAGGGCGGAGGTGCTCACAGGCAAAGCAATGCAGCCCAGCCCTGGCATGAAGCCTACCATCCTGCTGGGACAGTGCATGTACCAGAAGGACAAGGATAACCCGGATATTCAGAAGATGTTGGCGGTCAAGGGCTGCCCTCCAGACCCTGGGCAAGTACAGCAGGCCTTGCACCAAGCAGGTATCGAGGTGGATCCCAGATTGTTTAGCCAACTGGATACCCTGCCAGGCTTTTTCCTGAAGGGTTAACAGGACAAACCGGAGTTTAAGGCCTCGTTTTTTTCGGTACAGGAATAGACCTGAGTACCAGAGCCATATCCCAAGCCAATTCTAGACTTATTTTGCCTTGTTGGTATGAACGCAGTATATGCCTTCACCGTTTAGAATCGGCTTGAAACATTTGTTATCTGAAATGCAGGCTGCTGGTCGTTTGTCCCCGGATTGCCAACGCTGCACAAGTTCTGGTTCGCGAATAAGCGGCCTGGCCATGGAAATCAGATCAGCCTTGCCTTGAGCTACCAGGTCTTCTGCCACATCCAGGGACCTAATGCCTCCGACCAGGATCAGGGGCAGGTTAACCTCTTGTTTGAACCTGGAAGCCTGTTCTGAGTAATATACCTCGTCTTGAGCATCATTTATGGGTGTGGTCCTGGGGGGGATATATTGTCCAGAATCCCTGGTTCCGCCGCTCATCTCTATACCGTGTACGCCCTCTGCGGCCAGCATCTTGGATAAGGCCAGCATGTCCTGCACTGAAAACTCAGGAGACAAAAAATCTTGAGCGTTTAGCTTGATCAAAACTGGGTATTCTGTACCAGCTCCCATTTTAATGGCCTGTATGACCTCCAGCAAGATTCTAGCCCGTCCCTGGATATCTCCTCCGTATTCGTCTTGGCGCTGATTATAATAAGGGGACAAAAATTGACTCAGGCAGTAGCCATGGGCTGCATGGACCTGCACTGCATCAAAGCCAGCCTTCTTGGCCCGCATGGCAGCCAGGGCAAAAGACCTGACCAGAGTCTGGATCTCCAAGTGTTCCAGGCTGCGGCAGCTTAAGTCCTGATCCAATTGCCATTCGCTGGGTCCTACAGGTTGCTTTCCTGTCAGCTTGCTTGCAGCAAAGTAGCCGGCATGTGCAAGTTGGGCAGCAATCTTGCCTCCGGCCCGGTGCACTTTGCCCACCATATCCTTTAGATCGCGCAGCAGGTCATCATTGTGCAGACCCAGTTGCCATGGTCCAGCCTGGCCTTCTTGGCTTACATAAGCGTGGCTGCTGATTATCAGGCCTAAACCGCTCTGGGCCAGTCCTACATACATATCAGTCAATTCCTTGGTACAGGCACCATCATCCTGGGCCAGTCCTTCCCAGGTGGCGGAACGGACAAACCTATTGGCCAACTCCAATTTGCCCAGGTTCACGGGACTGAACACAGCGGTCATAATATCCTCCTGAAATTTTTGCCTTGTTTTTAGGGTATTCAGTGCAACAAAGAAGGAATATTAGCCTCTGAGCATGTTTCTTGTAAAGCTTGTCTGGCGGCATGAACCTATTTTTTTTATTAGAATGCCCTGTATATATAATTTGCATTGAGGCCAAAGATGTGCAAACCTTATCAGAGTTCTGCACCCTGGAATTAAATAAAGCCATTCCCAGGGCTGCTGCCCTGGTGCGCTGGAGATTACAAGAGATTTTATGCGGAGGTAGCTGATATGAACCAGAATATTCAGAGATCCAATCGCTTGGCCCTGGAGAAAAGCCCATACTTACTGCAACATGCTAACAATCCTGTCTATTGGTACCCCTGGGGGCAAGAGGCTTTTGAACTGGCCTTAAGTCAAGATAAGCCGATATTTTTGTCCATTGGCTACGCCACATGCCATTGGTGCCATGTCATGGCCAAGGAGTCCTTTGAGGACGAGGAGGTGGCAGAGCTCATCAACCAGACTTTTATCCCGGTCAAGGTGGACCGTGAGGAGCGGCCGGACATTGATGCAGTATACATGAAAGCCTGCCACCTGGTTTCCGGTCATGGAGGTTGGCCCTTGACCGTTGTGCTCACCCCTTATAAAAAGCCTTTTTTCACAGCTACCTATATACCCAAAAAAGCGCGGCCGCCCCAGAATGGCCTTCTGGAAATCATACCTAAACTGGAGATGCTTTGGAAAAACGAACGCCAAAAAGTTTTGCAGATATCTGAATCCATCGTACAGAATCTGCAGGAATCTGAATCCTCCGCCAAGGACGGAGTTCCTGATCAGAGCCTTTTGCAGCAGGCCGCAGAAGAGTTAAGGCAACGCTTCGATTTTGCAAACAGCGGTTTTGGAGAAGCACCCAAATTCCCTTCTGCTCATAACCATCTGTTTTTGCTGCAGTACTATGAGCAGTATCAGGAATCCGATCTTTTGGAAATGGTGGAAAAGACCCTGCGCGCCATGCGCCTGGGCGGGCTTTTTGATCACCTGGGCTTTGGTTTCCACCGTTACTCCACTGATAAAAAATGGCTGGTACCGCACTTTGAGAAAATGCTCTACGACCAGGCCATGTTGGCCCTGGCCTATTTAAGGGCCTTTGAGCTGACCAGGGATAATTTTTATGCCACTACAGTCCGGGGGACCCTAGAGTATGTGCAGCGTGAACTGCTCTCAAAGCAGGGCGTATTTTATTCAGGCCAAGATGCGGATAGCGAGGGCGTGGAAGGCAAGTTCTACGTCTGGAAAGAGTCAGAGATCAAGGAACATTTATCCCAGGCTAAATCTGAATTGGCAATTTTGGCCTTTGGTATAAAAGAGCAGGGCAATTTTCAGGATGAGGCCACCAAGCAGAAGACTGGACAGAATATCCTGCATCGTTTGTCTATTCCGGAAAAGGAATTGGCTGCAAACCTGGGTCTGGGCCAGGAAGAGGTTGAAAAAAGCCTGGAGGAGGTGCGCAAGGAACTGCTTGCAGCCAGACAGGCCAGGCAGCCTCCGCAACTGGATGACAAAATCCTCACAGACTGGAACGGCTTGATGCTTGCTGCCCTGGCCGCGGCCGGCAGGATACTGCAAGATGCGCAGTACACTCAGGCTGCAATAAGCTCGGCACAATTTTTGATCAGCCGCATGCAGGACAAACAGGGCAGGCTGCTGCACCGCTACAAAGACGGCGAGGCCGCTATACCAGGCTTTTTAGACGACTATGCCTTTTTTGTCTGGGGCCTGCTGGAACTCTATCAGACCACAAATCAGCAGGAATACCTGCAGCAGGCCTCCAGGCTGACCCGGAGTATGCTAAAGCATTTCCAGGACCAAAAGCAAGGCGGGCTCTTTATGTGCGCGGATGATGCGGAGACAGTCCTGTACCGGCCCAAAGAGATCCTGGACGGGGCCATCCCTGCAGGCAATTCTGTGGCCTTAAACAATCTGGTTTTGTTGTATAAGCTGGGCCAAGGCCAGGAATTCCGGGAGCAGGCCAAGGCATTGATCCAGGCCTGTTCTGGACTGGTGCAAAAGCACCCTTTAGGCTTTACCCACTTCCTGAGCGGCCTGGATAGTTTTTTGCGGCTTGAAAAAACATAAGGGGCCTAATCAATGGGAGAGCTGATTCAGATCAGGGTCAGTGCAGGCACATTGTACCCGGAAAAAGCCCTGCAACGGTGGCCCAAACTGGCCAAACTGGCCTTTGGCGCTCTGGAGGATAGAGATTTGGAGCAAAGAGAGCTTGTGCAGATGCTAATTGATGCCCTGCAGGACAGGATGCAAACGGCCCAGCTGCCTGAAGACCTGGACCAGTCCCTTTTTCAGGACATAGCCCAAGCTTACTTTTTGAAGAAAAGACTTATTTATTTCCTTGGCCAGTGGAACGCTAGGGAAGCAGATAAGACTGCTTACCAGATTGAAGATCAGCTGGATGCCATGGAGGACAAACTATTGGCTTAGGCTGTCGATACTTGCGCACTTGGAGCTATGTATTTGCCAGAGTTTTCCTGATCACTTCTGCAAAGTCAAGGATGTCTTCTTCAGTGGTATCATAATTGGTGACCAGCCTGACTTCAGATTTTCTGGAATCAAAGACATAGAAAAGGTAATGCTCCCTGATCCTGCTGATGGCCTGGGAAGGGATGGTACAATAGACCATATTTGTCTGCACTACTCTCGTCAACTCCAGACCCGGAATTTTGGAGAGTTCGTGTTTTAGTCTAGAAGCCATATAGTTGGCATGCCGCGCATTGCTCAGCCAGAGATCATTTGTGAATAAGGCTTCCATCTGCACAGCCAGAAAACGCATTTTGCTCGCAAGCTGCATGCCTTGTTTCCTGATGTACTTGAAATCGTGTGCAAGTTCGGGTTTAAAGAATACCACTGCTTCAGCGCCCAACAGGCCGATCTTTGTGCCCCCCAGGGAGAGGAGATCCAGACCGGTGTCAGCGGTCATCTCTGGCAGGGAGGCCCCAAGAGCAGCACAAGCTGTATAAAGTCTGGCCCCGTCCATATGCACGTAAAGGCTGTTTTGATGAGCAACCTTGCAGATTTGTTTGATTTCTTGGGGTGTATAGCATAGGCCAAAATCTGTGGCTTGCGTTAAAGAGACCACCTTGGGCTGGGCATGGTGTTGATCGCCATTGTAGTCTAAAAAGGCTTCAATATCGGCAGCATTAATTTTACCAGTCCTGGAAGGTACAGTATACAGCTTTACACCGGCAAACTTTTCAGGAGCGCCACATTCTGCCCCATTCAAGTGGGCGTTTTCTGCACAAATCACTGCCTGAAAGGAGCGGGTCAGCGCAGATAAGCAAAGGACATTCGCACCTGTACCAGTAAACACGAAAAATGGATCGCAGGCTGTTTTGAATGTCTGTTTTAGCCTTTCAGAGGCCCTTTGGGTATAATAGTCATCACCATAGGCAAGCACATGGCCCTGATTGGCGGACAAAATGGCCTGCATGATATCTGGATGTACTGGTGAATTGTTGTCGCTGGCAAAATGTTTTCTGGGCCTTTTGCTATGTTGGAGTCCATTAATTTTCATGCTGTCCTCTGTAATCCTTAAGGCATGTTTCCTAGAACAGAACTATCCTTCTACACCAAGAAATAGGCATAATATATTTCACTTGGGGGTATTTGAGGTCAGGCTTGGGGAGTTTAGGCACAGAGCAACCTGTCGTTATCGGTAACTGGTTCAGTTGCTAATAGTCAATATTAATTGGTTTGCTGCTTCGGCACTTGTAAGTAATTTGGGAATTATAGCAGGCATAATCCCCAGGGGGAAGTTGCAACTTCCCCCTGGGGCCGGGCGGTTTAATTGCCAGAGCGCCCGTCGTCACATGCATCGCCTGTATCTGGCCGTGCCTGTTCAGGCACATCTTTGACTTCACATTGGTCCAGGGTTGAGTCCTGCTGCTGGACCTTTTGTTCAGCTTGTGATGCATACTCCTCAAGGACCAAAGGACCTTGCTCAGCCATTCTGCGAAGGAGTTCATACCTGGCTAGAAACTCTTGTTCTATCTGCTTCCGGTACTTTTTGGACTCACTTGGAAATGCACGTTCCAGCTGGCGGAAGCGGTTTTCCCCACCAAGGAATTCCTGCAAGGTACCATCCGGTGGTTTTGAATCCAGTATGAATGGATTTTTGCCTTCTTTTTCCAGCTGGGGGTTGTACCTGTATAGTGGCCAGTACCCAGAAGCAACTGCCCTTTTTGCTTCTTCTTGGCTTTTGCCCATTCCGATCTGAATCCCTTGGTTGATACAAGGGCAATAGGCAATGATAATCGAAGGCCCTGGATATGATTCAGCTTCTAATATTGCTTTGACCAGCTGCTGCTTATTTGCACCCATGGATACAGAAGCAACATACACGTAGCCGTAGGTGATAAGCATGCGGCCCAAATCTTTTTTACCAGTACTTTTGCCTGAAGCAGCAAACTTGGCAATTGAACCCAAGGGGGTGGCTTTAGAGGCTTGACCGCCTGTGTTGGAATAAACCTCAGTATCCATGACCAGGATATTGATATCTTCCCCAGAGGCCATGACATGGTCCAGGCCACCATACCCAATGTCATAGGCCCAGCCATCTCCACCAAAAGACCAGATGGATTTTTTGGTCAGCAAGTCGTCCCAGGCCTGAATCTGGTCTAATAGATTGTTTGGTCCTTCATGCATGATGAGCGACTTAATCTGATCTCCATATTTTTTAGACAAGTCACCGTTATCTTTGTTTTGCAGCCAGTTCTGCATAGCTTCCTTGAGCTCATCAGAAATAGCTAGTTGCAGTGCCTGGGTAATCAGGTCGGCAAGCTTCTCCCGTCTATGATTCACGCCCAGAAGCATCCCGTATCCATACTCAGCTGCATCCTCAAACAAAGAATTGCCCCATGTAGGGCCATGTCCTTCTTCGTTGACAGCCCAGGGGACTGAGGGGGCTGTTCCGCCCCAGATAGAGCTGCAGCCTGTTGCATTGGCAATCATCATTCTGTCCCCAAAAAATTGTGTGATCAGTTTGGCATAGGGAGTTTCTCCGCAACCGGCGCAAGCTCCGGAAAACTCCAGGAGAGGACGCTGAAATTGGGATCCCTTTACTGTATGCTTAGGAAGGACATCTTCTTTAAAGGGAACAGTGGTCGAAAAATCATAATTGGGGATTTCTGTTTTTGTCTGGGTATGCATGGGACGCATGACCAAGGCTTTGTTCTTAGCTGGACAAATATCAGCACAATTGCCACATCCCTGACAGTCCAGGGGGTTGATCTGTATCCTGAAATGGTATCCCTTGAGTTCTTTGCCCTTTGCCGGTTCAGTTACAAAGCTCTGAGGTGCATTCTGTTTTTCTTCTTCGTTTAAAAGAACCGGGACAATGGTCGCGTGAGGGCAAACAAAAGAACATTGATTGCATTGGATACAGTTCTCAGGTATCCATTCCGGGATGTTGATCGCCACCCCCCGTTTTTCATATTTGGTTGTGCAAACAGGTAGGGTACCATCAGGTTCAAAAACACTTACCGGGAGCTTATCTCCTTTAAGTGCGAGGATTGGTCTCATTACATTTTGAACAAAATCAGGTTCATCGGCCATAGCCCTGGGCAAGTCAGTAGCATTCGCCCATGTGTCCGGATATTCAATTTGAACAAGGTTCTCGCTGGTTTTATCTACAGCTGCAATATTCATATTTACTACTTTCTCACCCTTGCTGCCGTATGTCTTCTTTATGGAATCTTTCAGCAAGTCTAGGGCTTTTTCAAAAGGCAGAACTCCTGACAGTTTAAAAAAGGCAGTCTGCATTATCATGTTGATTCTTCCGCCAAGACCTATTTCTTGAGCTATCTTCACAGCGTCTATTGTGTAGAACTTGAGTTTTTTCTCATGGATTGTTCGCTTCAAAGAAGCTGGAAGTTGCTTTTCCATTTCATCCAGTGTAGTCCATGGGGAATTTAACAAAAATGTACCCTGATCTTTGATCCCTTCGAGAAGATCGTACAAGTGGACATAGGTCGGTTGATGACAAGCAACAAAGTCAGCTGTTGAAACAAGATGAGTGGACTGTATTGGATGCTTTCCAAATCTGAGATGAGATACAGTGTATCCGCCAGACTTTTTCGCATCATATGAAAAGTACCCTTGGGCATACATATCTGTATTATCGCCAATAATTTTAATGGCACTTTTGTTGGCTCCAACTGTTCCATCTGCACCTAAGCCCCAGAACTGACACTGCACAGTGCCTTCAGGTGTTGTATCCAGCAGATCATCATGAATCTCAAGCGAAGTGCGGGACAAGTCATCTCGTATTCCGACTGTAAAATGATTTTTAGGTTGGGCGCCTCTCATGTTGTCAAAGACTGCCTTTACACAAGCCGGATTGAAATCTTTAGAGCCCAGGCCGTATCGGCCTCCGGTAATGCTGGGCGTTTCTTTCCTTTCCATAAAGGCAGTGCATACATCTTGATATAAGGGTTCACCCAACGCCCCTGGCTCCTTGGTCCTGTCCAGAACTGCGAGGCGTTCAGTAGTAACAGGCAAAACGCGGAGAAATGCTTCAGGAACAAACGGGCGGTAGAGTCTGACCTTAACCAGTCCCACTTTTTCATTTTGTTTGTTGAGGTGATTTACAACTTCCTCAATTGTCTCACATGAAGATCCCATGGCAACGATTACCCGGCTTGCTTCAGGATGGCCAACATAATCGAACAGCTTATAAGAGCGTCCGGTAAGCTGGGAAACTTTTTCCATATTACTTTTGACAATATCTGGCAGTTGATCGTAGAAAGGATTGACCGCTTCCCGGTTTTGGAAAAAGATATCCGGATTTTGGTTTGATCCCCGTAAATGAGGATGTTCAGGATTCATCGCCCGGGCCCGAAATTCGTCAATGGCTTCATAATTTACAAGGGAGGCAATGTCTGCATAATCAATGAGTTCAATTTTTTGGACTTCATGAGAAGTTCTAAACCCGTCAAAAAAATTGATAAATGGCAAGCTGCCCTCAATAGCTGACAGATGGGAGACCAATGAGAGGTCCATGACTTCCTGCACTGAAGCGCCTGCCATAAGACCTGCCCCAATTTGCCTGCAGGCCATGACATCAGAGTGATCTCCAAAAATGGACAAGGCATGAGTAGCTATAGCTCGTGCCGAGACATGGAGCACACCAGGCAAAAGCTCACCTGCCAGCTTATAAATATTTGGTATCATAAGCAACAGTCCCTGAGAGGCGGTGAACGTCGAAGTCAAGGCTCCTGCAGCTAGGCTCCCGTGAACAGCACCAGCTGCCCCGGCCTCAGACTGGAGTTCTCGAATCAAAACAGTCTGGTCAAAGATGTTTTTCCTGCCTTGAGAAGCCCATTCATCTGCAACTTCACCCATGGAGGAAGAGGGCGTGATAGGATACAGGGCAGCGACATCACTTAGAGCATAGGCTATATGCGTGGCTGCTGTATTTCCATCAATGGTTTGCATGTTTTTTCTCATACATTCAATCTCCTTATTTGATTGCTTTATATTTGGTTTAGCTCAGTTTATGGTCCATCGATCGAGGTCAGAAGTGCTCCTTTTCAGTTTTAGGGTCAAATCTTAACCAGAATCAACATCTTCTGGAAGATGCCCTGTGGTTTCTGTTTTTGCATAACTAAGTCTTACAATTTTACCAATAAAATATCTTTTTGTCAAGCAGGCTATTCCCGGATATCACAGCACAACTTTGTTCTCAAAATTTTTTCTGTTTGCCCAGAGCCTGGTCCAGACCTCCATAATAATCTTAGCTTTGGATTAACCCGAATCTACAGCTGTAGTGAGCAAAATATTTAAGTCTATCACTGATAAACAATAGTTTCAATAAATTGTATATGAGAAACCACAAAACACTATTTTGATCATAAACAAGTTTAATAACCATTAACTAACTGGTATCATAGGACTTCATCAAAGATAAAAGTAAACTCGGTTAACATGCTTCAAATAAATCCCTGAGGCTAAAGCAAACAGAGCGCGAACTGTTTGAGCCACTCTCGTGACTGGACACATCTCGAGTGTCGCACCTTATAAACCCTGCCTTAACCTTGATCGTGGAGCCTTGAACCTGGAACTCTTAAGTTAGGTAGAGCCCACTTGTGTATGGTGTCTCTGCCTGCTGCTGCTTTGGGTAGTAGAAAGGGGCCAGAGCGGGTTCTTATTTAGGGCATTTGCTGAAACCAGAAATATGCCTTGACAGGAAAAAAAAGTCTCTTTACCATAAAAATTATTTTCTTACGGTCTTACCAAACAGACATGAACTTTAATGAGTTTGAGAGGTATTAT
>CAZLUR010000002.1:0-21700 GCA_964562725.1 uncultured Desulfohalobiaceae bacterium
CCGGAGGCTGGCGAGATATCGCCGCTGGTCGGCCAGCAGGACGGGTTTGCCGTAAATTTGACCGATCTGGAAGAGCGGATCACCCCGAAGACCAGGCTGATTATTATCAATGATATGCACAACCCGACCGGGGCCAAATTTACGCGCAGTGAATTGGAAAGCCTGGCCGAACTGGTACAAAAATACAATCTCTTTGTTCTCCTGGATGAGGCCTACTTCGATATCTGCTACACCCAAGAAAAGCATTCCCTGGCTGGACTGCCCGGAATGCAGGAGCGCTGTCTCATCCTGTATACCTTTTCCAAGAAATTCGCCATGACAGGTTGGCGGATCGGGGCAGCCATTGGTCCCAAAAAGCTAACTGAAAAGATAATCCAGCTCAATGTCAATAACGAATCCTGCTCTAATCATTTTGTGCAGTACGGAGCCCTGGCCGGCCTAAAACAGGGAAATGGCGATGTCGAAGCCATTGTGCAGCGCTTAAAAGCCAGGCGGGACACAGCAGTGGAGATCCTGCAGAGTATCCCTGGCGTGAGCTGTGTCCGCCCGGACTCAACATTTTATCTCTATCCCAATATTACCGGGCTCCTGCAGGACTTGGGTACTGATTTGGAAACATTCCGCCGCCAGCTCCTACAGGCTACAGGGGTATCAGTCTGCAGCAGGCACCATTTTGGGCGGCCTGCACCTGATGAGAAGCAATCCTACCTCAGGCTGGCCTATTCAGGTATTGGGCAAGAGGATATCCGTGAAGGCCTGCTGGCCTTCAAAGACTTTGTACAAGCTCAGGCCTGAATTAGTCTGATTTTGATGCCAGCCTGCGAATTCAACCTCCCGGTACAAGGCTCAAACAGGGTTCAGGATTGTGGCCCAGGCAGATAAGTACTGAGCAGGAGGGGTCTGTGAATGCATATTGACAGCCCGGGCATAAACTGTCAAAGCAAGGGCTTTGCGTACAATCCAAGCATAGCTTATATATTCACAAAAATTATGCTCAGGAATCTCACCCTGCCGGCCTGGCTGCCAGCCGCTCTGCAGCAGACTGCCCCTGTGATCCTGGGTTATCTGCCTGTGGGCTTGGCCTATGGGATATTGGCTCAAAAGACCGGGATATCCGGGTTGAACACTGTGCTCATGTCCCTGCTGGTCTTTGCAGGCTCAGCCCAGCTTATTGCTGTAGGCCTTTTTGCTGCAGGCGCAGGCCCGGCCACACTGATCCTGACCACCTTCATGGTCAACCTGCGCCACCTGCTCATGTCAGCAGCCCTGGCACCACATCTCCGGGCCTGGAGCAGATTGCAGCAGGCAGCTTTCTCCTTTCAGCTCACTGATGAGACCTTTGCCCTGCATTCCAGCCGTTTCGCCCGGGGCAACAATCTGAAGCAGGAAACCCTGGCCATCAATGTTATCGCCCAAAGCGCCTGGCTGACAGGGACCTGCCTGGGAATCTTCGCTGGCGGGCTTATCTCTGATGTCCGGCCCATTGGCCTGGATTTTGCGTTGCCCGCCATGTTTATTGTGCTTCTGGCCTGGCAGGTGAAAACCCTGCTCAGACTGGGCACCGCCCTGGCAGCAGGGACCTGCTCCTTGGCCTTGACCCTGCTTGGTCTGGAACAAACCAGCATCATCCTGGCCACTGTGCTGGCTGCAACCCTGGGACTGGCTGTAGAGACATGGAGCAAACCAAAGTCTTTTTAATAATTTTAGGCATGATGCTGGTCACTTATGGCCCCAGGGTCTTGCCTGTGCTGACCCTGTCTTCCAGAGCCTTGCCCCCTGGGCTTTCCAGATGGCTGCAGTTGATCCCGGCCGCAGTCCTGGCTGCTTTGTTGGCCCCTGCCCTGCTCCTGCAGGACGGCAAGCTGGAGATATCAATGCATAATTATTTTCTCTGGGCCGCAATACCTACTTTGCTGGTAGCTGTCCTGGGCAGGAGCTTTGTCTGGGCCATACTGACCGGAATGGTTGTGGTGGCGTTTTTGAGATACCTGGCTTAAATGCGGTCCAGCTCTGACTAACTCGCCAGGGAGAGTTGTTGCATTTGGAGCAGCTTATAATAAAGACCCTGCCTGCGCCAAAGCTCCTGGTGCGTACCTTCTTCCCGAATGCGTCCCTTGTGCAGGACCACAATCCTGTCTGCACGGCGTATAGTACTTAACCTGTGGGCCACAGTAATGGTGGTCCTGCCCTGCATGAGTCTTTCCAGGGCCTTCTGGATGTTGTTTTCGGTCTGGGAATCCACTGCTGATGTGGCCTCATCCAGAATGAGCAGCTCTGGATTGCGGGCAAAGGCCCGGGCTATGGAAACCAGCTGCCTTTCACCTCCGGAGAGAGAAAGGCCCTCTGCAGAAATCATGGTATCCAACCCCTGGGGCAGCCTTTGCAGCAGATGGTTACAGTTGGATTGCTCCAGGATATGCCGCAGGCCAGTCTCATCCAGGTGGGCATCACCCTGCAGGATATTTTGGCGCAGGGTCCCGGAAAAGAGGTACGGATCCTGCAGCACAAGGGCTATCTTGGACCGCAGTGCGCGCAAATTCCACTTTTGTAAGTCCAGATTGCCTACCAGTATCCTGCCCCTGCTCGGTGCATAATAGCCCAGAAGCAGATTAATAATAGAGGTCTTACCCGAACCTGTTGGTCCAACCAAGGCCAGCTTTTCCCCGTCCCAGACCTCCAGGTTGATATCCTGCAGAACAGGCTGGCCCGGACTGTATGCCAGTTCCACCCCCTGCAAGGCAATACTGGTCTTATTCTCGGCTTCAGCACCAGAACCCTGCTCCAAACAACCAGACCTTTCCCGGCGCTGGTCCAGGATCAAAAATATACGTTCAGCCGAGGCCAGGGCATTTTGCAGCAGGTTGTATTTCTCGGCTATATCCCGAATAGGGCGGAAAAACATGCGCATATAAGAAATAAAAGCCACCAAAGCGCCTATGCTCAAGGTCCTGCCCAGGACCTGGTTGCCCCCGTAGTAGACAATCAAAGCCACAGCCAAAAAACCCAGGGCCTCCACCACAGGCAAGAATACCGCCATGACCCTGATCTGGCGCATGCCCGCCTGATAATGTTCATGATTTATCCTGGAGAAACCCTGATAATTACCATTTTCCCGGCCAAAAAGCTTAATGACCTGGATGCCGCTGATGGTCTCTGCAAAGCGAGAGTTTATCTCTGCCAGCTTGATTCTGAGCTGCCTGAAAGCATCTCTGGCCCGCAGGGCGAAAATCCAGGAAGCTCCCGCCACCAAAGGCAAAACCACGAAACTGACCAAAGCCAGTCTCCAGTCAATGCTGAGCATGACTGCAGCTATGCCCAGCAGCATGAATAAGTCCCTGAGCACAAAGCTGATAAAGTTGGTGAACAACTCCTGCAGATTCTGCACATCATTAGCCACCCTGGTCACCAGTCTGCCCACGGGATTCTTGTGTAAAAAGGCAAAAGTCAGGTGCTGGATATGATCATAAAGCACCAGACGCAGGTCATGCATGACTTTTTGCCCAGTGTATTCCATGACCAATTTCTGGACAAAACTTAAGCTGAAATTGAGCAGCACCAGCAGCAGGAACAGCATGCTGATCCAGGCCACTCCCTGCAGGTCAGGTGCCCTAATAAGCCTTAGCTCTGATTCCTCCAGACTGCCCAACTCAGCAATAGGGATTACTAATTGGCCCTGTTCTTGGCGCACCAAGTGCGGATACTTATCCAGCAAAAGCTCACCAGCCGGTTTTTCCGGATCAAGCCTGTACAATCTTTGCTTCTGACCTGACTCAGGCTCAATACTGTTTTGCTCCGGCACAATGTAGCGGTCAATGGCCACCTTAGTCAGGTAGGGTACAGCTATTTCCAGCAAGGTGATGCAGGCCACCAGGAAAAGCGAAACCCAAATCGCAATCCTGTATGGTTGCACAAAAGGCCAGAAACGCCGCAAAACAGAAATGTCCTGCTTCTTTCGCCAGGCCTGATCCTCTTCAAAATAGCCAAAATCAATAGGCATGGATCTCTTCTTCCAGCTGCTGCATATTCCAGGTCCGGGCATAGTAGCCCTGGTTGAGGGACATCAACTCATTATGGCTGCCGTATTCCGTTATCCGGCCCTGGTCCAGCACAGCCACAGTCCTGGCTGGGCTGACCGCTGTCAGCCTGTGTGAGGATATGAGCAAGCTCCTCTGTCCAGAGAGGCTGTACAGATTCTGCAAAACCCTGTAGGCAGTGCCTGCATCCATCTGGCTTACTGGATCATCCAGCACAAGCAGCCTGGTTGGCTGCAGCAGGGCCCGAGCCAGGCAGATGCGCTGCTTCTGGCCCCCGGACAGTATGACCCCGCGCTCTCCGACCAGAGTCTCCAGACCCTGGGGCAGGGAGTTTACAAAATCCAGCAGCTCGGTTTGCTGTAGCACAGAGTCCAGTTCCTGAAAAAAGCTTCTCCTACCCAGAGTGATATTCTGCAGAATGCTGCCTGCAAAAAGAAACGCTTCCTGGGGGACAAAAGCTATATGGCCCCTCAACTCCTGCAGAGGCCAATCCCTGATATCAATATGGGACAATAGGACCCGCCCCTGATCTGGATCATAAAGCCGGGGAATGAGTTTGAGCAGAGTGGATTTGCCGCTGCCTGGGGGGCCTACTAAACCCAGGCTGTGACCAAAGGGCAGATTTAGATCTATATTCTGCAGGACAAGACTGCTTCGGGCTGGATAGCTAAAACTGACCTTGTCCAGGGTCAGATCAAGGTCTTGAGCAGTGTGCAAGATCCCAGGCCCGGCAGCGGCATATGTTTCCGGCTCTGTCTGCAGGATGCGAGCTATCCTGTCCAGGGAGGCCCGGCCTCGCTGCAACAAATTGATAGTCCAGCCCATGGCCATCATGGGCCAGGTCAATAGACCCAGATAATTGACAAAGGCCACGAAATCCCCCGGAGTTATTCCGCCCAGGATGGTTTGTCTGCCCCCTAGAAAAAGCACCAAACCCAAGCTCAAATTGGTCAAAAAAAGCATCAAAGGGAAAAAGGCGCCTACTATCCTGGCCAGGCCCAGATTGGAATCCACATAATCCTGGGAGCTGCCAGCCACCACCTGCAGCATGTTTTTTTCCAGGCCGTAAGCCCGCACCAGACGTATCCCGGCCAGGCCTTCGCGCACGCTTTCTGTAAGCTCAGAAAATCTGGCCTGCACATCCTGATAACGATTGTGCAGCCTACGGCTGAAAAAAAGCGTCCCCAAAACTATGAGCGGCATGGGTATCAAGACATACAGGGTCAGCTGCACATTGATGATCAGCATAAAGCCCACTGCAGCCAGACCCAGGAACAAGGCATCGTTTAATGCAACCAGGCCCATGCCTGCAGCCATCCGGATCTGCTGAAGGTCATTGGTGGCATGGGCCATGAGATCCCCGGTCTTGGTCTGGTCAAAATAACCAGAGCTCAAGTATTGAATATGCCTGAACATTTGGTTGCGCAGGCCCTCTTCCAGCCTGCGGGCATTGCCCATCAGGCAGCGACGCCAGATGTAGCGAAAAACCCCCATAGTCAATGCCACAGCTGCAATCAGGCCTGCATAGCTGATCAAGAGGCCTGAATCAGCTTCTAATCCAGTCAGTTCATCCACCACCCAGCCCAAGATCCTGGGGATCAAGAGCTGCAACAGATTCACCGCGATCAAGCTGAGCACGCCCAGCACTAATAATCCCTGGTGTTCCCGGAAATAAGGCCAGGCCAGAGCCAGGGAACTTTTTGGGCTGTTCTTGGTCATAGTCTGTTAATTAGCCACTGTTGGCATTCAAGCTTGACAGCACAGGAGCCGGCAGGCTATGGAAAATAGTGACAAATTTCTGATTTCAAGCAAAGGAGCAAGCCAATGCAACAGCCACCCAAGCATTTCCAGAATCTGCAGAAAAACCATCAGCCAGTCCTGGACGCTGTCAACAACATTGGCCAGGCAGTGCGTGAGGCAGGTCCGCTTCAGGAAAAAGAGGCCCAGCTCATTCAGCTGGCTGCTGCGGCCGCCATCAGGTCTGAAGGGGCTGTGCACAGCCATACCCGCAGGGCTCTGGAGGCCGGGGCCAGTCCGGAGGAGGTCAAGCAGGCTTTGCTCTTGCTGATCTCCACCATTGGTTATCCCACTGTAGCTGCGGCCCTGTCCTGGACTGAGGATATCCTGCAGGACAGATAGATAGGCTGCTGTATGCTCACTGCCCAGGGCGCCTGATCTTTTCCATGGTTTGCTGGTAGTGTTGCAGGTATTCTCCGCCCAGGCTTACAGCCTTGTGCGCTGCCTCCAGGGCCGGCCCTTGACGGCCCTGTTCATACAGTACCTGGGCCAGATTGTTCCAGGCGGGTGCGGACTCTGGATGGGTTTTAACTGCCTGACGCAGAACTCTTTCTGCCTCTGGGAGATCATCTAAGCTATATAAGCAATTAGCCAGGCCCAAAAGCGCACCCAGCTCCCCGGGCCACTTCTCCAGGGCAGCCTGGTAGCCCTTTTTTGCTGCCGAATGCTGTCCAACCTGCTCCAGGGCAAATACAGCCTGCAGGTATCTCTGCTGATTCGCATCTGCAGGCATGACTCCCGGAGGCAAAGCCAAAAGCCCCCAATAATCCGCCATGGACCAGGTGCGCATGAATAGCTCTGCCTTAAGCCATCTGGGCTGTCTATCCCCGTCCAACAAACAGATTGTGTTACTTGCAGGGTCCAGACCGCAGACTACTGCATAGTGCCAGAAGGGAAACCAGGCAAGGCTGCGGTTTTGCAGAACCAAAACCGGGATCAGGGCTTCCAGCTGGGCCAAAAGTTCATCCCGGCCCTGGATCTCATAGGCCAGTACGCCATGTCTACGGGCTGCGCTGATCAGGGCATGCTGCAAAGTGCCCCTTCTTTCCGGATTATAGAGCAAAGGCTCCAACTCCTGGGGGCTGACCTCAATCCCGCTCCAATGAAGCATAGAGGCCAAAGAAGCTGCCCCGCACTGCTGGAAGCGCTGTTCAAAACCGGGAACATCCTTAATTATTGTAGTCTCAAACCCTGGGGTTTCAGGAAGCAGCTGATCTGTCCTGGGGACTGCACAGCCAGCAATCAGTCCCAGCATCAGCATCAATATCGCGGCCAGGACCCATCTAGACATATTCTGCAATGCAAAGCATAAAGCTGGACTAACGAGCAGGCTCTTTTCTGACGAAATTGAACACGTCTGTGTAACCCAGAATATCCGTGATAAGCAGTATTACAAAGATAAACAGGGCCGCACCCACAATAGTTCCAGCGGCGCCCTGGCCCGCAGGTAGCTCCGGAAGCCCGGCTGCAATTGCCCGGACCTCGGAATCGCTCAAGGCATGCACTCTGGCCCTGGCCTCATCCGGATCAATACCCTGTTTTTGCAGGGCTTTTGCTACCTCTTCACGCTGCAGAAACCCTTGTAGCTCCTGTCTGGCCTGCTCGGCCTCCTTAGACTGCAGTACTGCCCCGGTATCCAGCATAGCTGCCTGCAGCGGCAGGACCGGGACCAGAGTCAGGCAGAAGACAAAGACCAAAACCAGGCTCAGAGACCGGAAAAAAATACTCTGAATACGCATAGGACCTCCTAAATTTGTCAATCAAGAAAATCAGGAAAAACAGGGAGCAGACAAAGTTGACAGCTCAAAAAAGTCAGTTTAATATCTATGTGCAAAGCGGGGGTGTAGCTCAGATTGGTTAGAGCGCCGGCCTGTCACGCCGGAGGCCGCCGGTTCAAGTCCGGTCACCCCCGCCATGTTCTTGTCGACCAAGCATCAGCCGCTTCTGCCGTAAACATCTTCGATCCGCTCTATGTCATCTTCACCCAAATAGCTCCCTGTCTGGACCTCGATCAGCTCCAGAGGGATCCGGCCTGGATTTTCCAGGCGGTGCACCGTACCCAGGGGTATGTATACTGACTGATCCTCACTAAGGATTATTTCCTCTTCACCCTTGACCACCTTAGCTGTGCCCCTGACCACTACCCAGTGCTCTGAGCGGTGGTAATGTTTCTGCAGGGACAAGACCTGACCCGGCTTGACCGTGATCCTTTTGACCTGGAATCTTTGTTCCTGATCCACTCCCTGGTATGAACCCCAAGGCCGAAAAACCTTGTTGTGCAGGGCTACACAGGGATTTTTCTCCTGTTTCAAGGCCTGCACCAGTTCCTTGACCTCTTGTACCCTGTCTCTGGAAGCTACCAGCAAAGCGTCCTTAGTATCCACCAGCACCAGATCCTGCACTCCCAACATGGTCACCAGCCTGGAATCGCTCTGCACATAACTGCCCCTGACATCCCGGGCCAAAACCTGGCCCTTGAAGACATTATTCTGCTCATCCTTATTCGAGATATCCCATAAGGCAGACCAGGAACCTACATCACTCCAGCCGGCCTGCAAAGGGACCACCACTGCCTGCCCAGTCTTTTCCATGACTGCGTAGTCCAGCGAATCTGCAGGACACTGGCTGAAGCTCTCCTGGTCCAGGCGCAGAAAGTCCAGATCATGCACGGCCTTTTCCAGGGCCGCACTGCAATGCCTGTATATCTCCGGAGCCAGGCTCTGTAGTTCCTGCAGATACTTGTCCGCCCGAAATAAAAACATACCGCTGTTCCATAAATATTCCTGGCTCTGCAAGTAGCTGCGGGCCGTGTCCAGACTTGGTTTTTCCACAAAACTCTGTACCTTATAGACAGGTCCATTTTCATTTTCTGAGAAAACCTGACCCTTGTGGATGTAGCCGTATCCTGTTTCTGGCTGCTCCGGAACCACCCCAAAGGTAACCAGGGCCCCGGTTTGCGCAGCCCGGATTCCAGCCTGAACAGCTTTGTGGAAACTAAGAGTATCCTTTAAGACATGGTCTGCTGGCAGGACCATTACCAAGGCCTGGGGATGCTGATCCAAGGCCAAAAGCGCAGCTACTGCAGCTGCTGGGGCTGTATTCTTGCCCACTGGCTCCAGGACCACTGCTCCGGGATCTTGCCCCAGGGCCCGGACCTGTTCAGCCACCAGGAATCTATGCTCCTGATTGCAGACATAGATGGGCTGCTCCAAATCAGGTATGCCCTGCAGGCGAAGTACAGTCTCCTGCAGCAGGGTCCTCTCCCCGTAAAGAGGCAGGAATTGCTTGGGGTAGAGTTCCCTGGACAGAGGCCAGAGTCTGGTCCCGGAGCCGCCGCAGAGGATGGCAGGCACAATCATGCTTCCCCCTTGATTAGAATCTCTAAGCAGAACAAGGAAACCCCTGTCCTCTAACTGGCTCCTTAGTAGCAGAGTTCCTTGCCAGACCGCAAGTGCTGGATAGTTGAAAACAACTGATTGCCTTGCTCCCGGGGCAAGCGGGGGGAGCTGGATCCAGATTGAGGGTCCAAACTTAGGCTTTCAAAATGGCCCTGCGGAACTCCTCCACCCCGATTCTGTCCATCATTCTGCCCATGCGTTCCTGTTTCTTGGCCTGGGCCTTATAAAAATCGATCACCTTCTGCACCAGCTGTAAAACCTGCTTGGTATCCAGATCCCTGGCAATCTCGTCCGCCAGCCTGGGCTTGCCCGCGCCAGAGCCTCCGGTCATCAGCATCCAGCCCTTTTTCCTGCCCACCAAAGCGATGTCCTTGATACAGGTCTCTGCGCACTGATTTGGGCAGCCGCTGATCCCGATCTTGAGCTTGCCAGGCAGCTCCAGGCCATGGTATTTCTTGTCCAGCTCAAACCCTACATTAAGGCTATCCTGCTGCCCCAACCTGCAGAAAGTGGTCCCGGGACAGGCCTTGACGCTGCGCACGCAGACCCCAACTGCTGCGCCAGGGGGCATGCCCAGCTCCTGCCAGACCTGATCAATGTCCTCCTCTTTCAGGCCAACCAGGGCTATCCTGGCTGCACTGGTCACCTTCAGGGCTGCACAGTCGAATTTCTCTGCCACATCAGCTATCCTGCGCAAAGTAGCCGGGGAAACCACCCCGCAAGGGATGTGGGGGGCAATGGCATAACTCTGTTTATCCTGCTGCAAAATCGCGCCTTTTTCTCCGTCCTTGAGCATGTTCTCCTCCTTGACATGGATTTAAAACACAACCTTTTAGTAATTATTATTAATTGTCAAGTAGATTTTTGATACTTTAAGAGTTTAGCCTTAACTCTTGAGTCAGCGCCGTCTCTGGCCGCAGACCTCCAGTTTCATATGAGTTCATTCTCTACCAAATTAATATTTGATTCAATTGCCTCCAAGCTCCAACTCCAAAGATAAAGAACTGTCCTGTCTTTGCACCTGGAACAGCAAGGGCTCTTCTTGGACCTCATCCACAACCATCCCCTGCTGCTCCAGACGCAGCACAAAGCCCAGCCTGCTCTGGTACAACTGAGGGCAGTAGAAGAAAAAGTCACCCTGTTCAGGATCCAAAGGCGCCTCTCCGCGCCAGGGCACCAAGGTTTGGATGCTCAGATCTCCAGCCAGGATCTGCAGCCTGTAAGCAATGCCCTGATCACGACGTGCATGCTCGCTGCCTGCCAGAACAAGCACCTGCAGGCTGGTCTGCCTCTGAATCTGCAGCGCCTGTTCGGCCATCTGGCTGTCCCAGATGGATTGCACCAGAAAAAAACGCTGCTTATCCTCCAATTGGTGTGCACTCGGCTCCAACATTTGCTTATGCCGCTGAAAATCCAGGTCTAACTGTTCCTTTTGTTGCTTTGAAGGCTGGATTATGCGCTCCGGGAGTTGGCTTCTCAAGTCCTCAGGCATCTCCTGCAGGCCTTTTTCCCTCAAGGCCTGCAGGGCTTCCCTGGGCACGTTCAAGCCGTACAAGGGAAATCCTGCCTGCAAGGCAACAGCAAACACCGGTTTATACAAGGAAAAGTCATGCCCCCAGACTTCCTGCCAGTCTAAGGCCGGCTCCAGATCCTTTAATGAAATCTGGCCCTGATTAAAGGCATGCAATATGTCCTGTTTGTCTGTGGAAAGCATCTCCAGGCCCAGGGCGTATTCTTTTCCAGACTCTGCCAGCAGAGAAAGCACTCGTGCTTGTAGTTCATGGTCGCAGGAATTGGCATGGCTTTCGCCCAGCAATATAAAATCAGCTTGTCCCAGCTTGCTTGCCAGTTCTGCCTGCTGCACCCTGCGGCCTTTAGAGTCCAAGATCTGCCCTTGGTGCAAATCTAAGGAGCACTGATCAGGCTGCTGGACTCCAGCAGGCTGCTGTCTGGTGCAGCTGGTGAGCAAAAATAAAACCAGCAAAAAAATAACCAGGCGCCACACAGCAAGCCCTAAGCCCTGCATAACCCACCCCTTAGCAATTTATGCCTTGAATGCTGACCTAAAAACCAGATATTTAAAATATTTTTGCCCAAATATAAAGGTTTCACTGCTTATTGCTTGCTAGCGCAGCCAGGATTGATTATTCATGACCTGGGTTTGAGCTTTAAGTATCAAGCAATCATTATGCCCCAGGCTCCGGGCAAACACCCAGGCAGGAAATTATATTGCAAAACCCTGGACCAGACCCTGCACAAAACACTGCTGAATTGGGCGCTCGCCTGGCATTTTTCCAGGTCATTCTTATCATCTGCGTTTTTTTCTTTAATTTCGGCTGCAGGCTTATTCCAGCCCCATTTTTAGTACATTTAGAGCAGGAATTCAATCTAGGCCACGCCCAAGCTGGGGGCCTTTTCTTCAATGTTTCTCTGGGAATCAGCATTGCTTTGCTGCTTTCCGGCTTTGTGGCCAGCAGGCTGCAGCATAAAAATACTATTCTGCTTTCTGCCCTGGGATCAGGCTTTTTCCTGCTTCTGGCCTCCTTGAGCCCAAACCTGGCTTTACTTAAACTTTTTCTTTTTTTGCAAGGTCTGTGCCTGGGTCTGTATCTGCCCTCAGGCGTATCCACCATTACCTCGGTATTGCCTGCAAGCTATTGGGGCCGGGGCCTGGCCCTGCATGAACTGGCGCCTAATTCCAGCTTTATCCTGATTCCTGCCCTTGCTGCTGCAGCAGAAGGCATCTTGTCCTGGAGGGCAGTTTTTGCTTTGTTTGCCGTTGCTACCATGACCATGGCCCTTTTTTTTGGCTGGCAGGTGCAGGGTGGACGTTTTTACGGCCAAGCCCCCAACCTGAGAGTGGCCAGAGAATTGATATCCAAAAAGGAATTCTGGGCTTTGGCAGCCGTATTCTGTCTGGCTGTCGGGGCCATCTTTGGCGCCTTCAGCATGCTGCCTTTGTACCTGGTGGAAGAGCATTCAATAACCCAGAGATGGGCCAATCAGTTGCTTTCCCTGTCCCGGCTGCCGTGCCTGATCATGGCTCTGACTGCCGGACTCATCATCGAACGCCTTGGAGCGGCCCGGACCATTCTCTGGGCCCTGGCCTCTACCGGGACTTTGACCTTGCTTTTAGGTTTGCTTTCAGGAAAGTTCCTGCAAGCTGCGGTTTTGCTCCAGCCCATGTTCGCAGTCTGCCTGTTCCCTGCGGGTTTTACCGCAATATCATCAGTTTTCCGCAGCAAAATCAGAAATGTGGCCATATCCTTTATTATCCCCATGGCCACTGTAATCGGTATCGGACTGATGCCCATTCTAATGGGTTGGTTCGGGGATCAGGGCCTCTTTCCCTTGGGTTTTGTGCTGCTGGGCCTGCTCGTCTTCCCGGGCATGGCCTTGGTCAGGTTTATAAATTTTGAAAAACCAGGCTCAACCCCTTGAACAATGACCCATATTTCTTGCACAATGCCTTATCCGCAGATAAAGGCAACCCTGATAAACAGGACAAACCAAGACATCTACCCCAACAAGCATGAACTGCAATAAACTTTGCTTGAGCATAACCATTTTGCTCCTGCTGCTGCCCGGGCAAGCCCCAGGGGAAAACACGATCCACAGGGAACTCTTCCTGCGCGCAGAAAAAGCCCTGCACCAAAAGGATAGAGATACTTATGCAGAACTTTTACCCAAACTGCAGGATTATCCCTTACAACCCTATTTGATCTATCAGGATCTGTTACAGCGCATGTCCCTGGATTCGGCTCAGGAGATCAGATCATTTTTGGACGCGCACCAGGGTACTCCATTGGGCTCCCAACTCAGAAACAAATGGCTGCACTATCTGGCTGATAAACAGCAATGGGCCATGTTTCTTCAGCACTGCCAAGAACAATGTTCTGGAGAATTGGCCTGTGTCCGGGCCAGGGCCCTGCTGCACACCGGAAAACACCAGGCCAGCCTGGAATTGGCCCGCAATTTATGGCTTTATCCCTATTCCCGCCCAGACAGTTGCGATTTTGTTTTTGAACATTGGCAACAGGAAAACGGACTGGACGTGAAGCATTTCTGGCAGCGTGTAAAATTGGCCATTAACGCCGGGAACAGGTCTTTGGTCCAGCACCTGCAATCAGGCCTGAGCTCAGAGAAAAAGGAACTGGCCCGGATCTGGCTTAAAATAGATCAAAAACCAGAACTGGCCCTGGAGCTGGACTGGTCCGAGGTCCCAACACAAATCAAGGGGGAAGCTCTACTAACAGGCCTCAAAAAGCTGGTGCGTCAGGACGTGGAGCAAGCAGCCCGGGACTGGGATGATTTAAAGCAGCAGTACAATTGGACTGCTGCAGACTTCCCCCAAATAGAAAGGGATATCGCCCTTTTCCTGGCCCTGCGTAACAAGCCAGGGGCCTTTTCCAGGCTCGGCCAGCTGCCCCCCCAGGCTCAGGATTCTAAGACCAGGACCTGGCAGGTCCGCGCGGCACTCATGCAGCAGGACTGGCAGCTCGTGCTGCAGGCCCTGCAGAGGCTTGAATCACTAGAACAGGAATTAAGGCCCTGGCTCTATTGGCGGGCTAGGGCCTTAGAAAAACTAGGACAGGACCAGGAAGCCCGGGGAATATATCAAGACCTGGCCCAAGGCCAGGATTACTATGCTTTGCTTGCAGCAGACAAATTGGATCTGAGTTATGATTTCAAGCATCAATCAGCAGAAGCAGACATGGATGTTTTGCTGGAAATCTGGCAAAACCCTGGACTGCAGCGAGCTGTAGAGCTTTATCACTTGCAGCGCCTGCCAGAAGCCAGACGGGAATGGCGCCAGGCTTTAAGCGGATCCAATGCCAAGCAATACAAGGCTGCAGCGATCCTGGCCCGGGACTTGGGCTGGCCTGACCAGGCTATATTTGCTGCGGCTTCAGTGCCCGGATTTCAGGACTTGGAGATACGTTGCCCTTTAAGCTATCAAAAGCAGACCCTGGAACAAACCATGAGCCAAGGCCTAAACCCAGCCTGGGTCCTGGCTGTTATGCGCCAGGAAAGCGCCTTCATGCTCGATGCCCGCTCATCTGCCGGTGCCCTGGGGCTGATGCAGATCATGCCTGCTACTGGCCAAGCTATCGCTGGAGAACTGGACGAAAGATTCAGCCATCCCTTCCAGCTGCTGCACCCGGAAACCAATATCCGCTACGGGATCTTCTACCTGCGGCAACAGCTGGAAAAATTCCAGGGCAATCTGGTCTTGGCCAGCGCCGCCTATAACGCAGGCCGCAGCAATGTCTTGCGCTGGCTCTCCAGAAGAAATACCCTGCCTGCAGACATTTGGGTGGAATGCATCCCATACGCTGAGACCAGAAAGTATGTGCAAAAAATACTGTATTATACAGTTATTTATGAAAGCAGGCTGGGCCGGACGCCAAGCCGGATCTCCTCCAAAATGCCGGACACAATAGGTGACGGCCATGCCTTGGCGGAAAAAGGTCAGGATAAAAAGGCTGATTGAAAACACCATGCCTGTTGCCTGCACAACTTCAGGGCCTGAACAAGCATTGTATAACAGGTAATTTCATACAAAAACCAAGACAGGAGGGAAATATGTACAAAATCAGGCTGGAGCTGGAAGACATCAGTCTGGAAGGGGAAATATTCGATTCCCCTGCCGGACAGGCAGTCTTGGAGCATTGTCCCCTGCAGCTGGAAATGCAGCGCTGGGGGGAGGAGTATTATGGCAGGCTGCCCCAGGATCTGGGCCTGCTGGAAGGAGAAAAAACAGAGATTTTGGACATCGGCGATCTGGCTTTCTGGGAACCAGCAAATGCCTTGTGCATTTTTTTCGGACCCACTCCAGCCAGTGAAGGCCAAGAACCCAGAGCTGCATCTGAAGTGCACCGCATTGGGCAGGTCCAGGGAGACTGGCAGGCAGTGCGAGGTTTGAACCATAATATTCAGGCCGTACTGCAAATAAAAGATTAAGCAAATGCCGTGACTTTTTTCATGGCTGAAGGGCTGTGTCCAAGAAGAAATTGGCTGCTCACTTTTTTCTTTTTTTGGCTTGACTCTTGCCCAGGTTTTTGTTTCTATACGGTAGAATAGATCTTATCTAGCTGACCAAATTGGACTGGAATTAGTGTAACAAGTCAGGTTTAATGCCCTGCAAATTCCTACCTTCAAGGAAGACATTTGCAGCAGGTGTAGCCTAGGGGTGCCAGAATCCAAAAAAGGGGAGCAGGCCATGCAGGAAAAAAAAGTATTGGTACCGCACAACTTCACTGAACAGGATGAAAAGGCTCTGGATTATACTACCCGCATCTTTGCCCGCAGGCCCGAGACCGTGATCACCCTGTTCCATCTTTATACCCCTTTGCCCAGAACAGACAAATTGGAACCAGGGATCAAGGATGCCCGCAGCAATACTGCGGCCTTGATTAAGCAAAACATCCGGGACAAGGAGCAGGAACTGCAGAAGCTGGCCCAGACAATGGTCCAAAGCGGCCTAAATCCAGACCAAATCAAGATCAAACTCAAGGCCAGGCGCAAGAGCGTAGGCAAGGAACTGCTGGAAGTCGTGGAACAGGGCGCATATGACACAGTTGTAGTCAGCGTGAATCGGGCCAAATCTCCGCGCAGGCTTTTTGGTGAAAATGTCTATGACACACTTTTGTCCTATCTAAAGGAAACTGAGATATTGATAGTGGCCTAGAGTCCAATCAAAGGAGACACAGCCATGACTGAACAGCAGCTGATCAACATGGAGACCTTCAAGGTGGTCACCAAGGCCATCACTGAATCAGACGATCTGGAAATTATGGCCCAGCACATGTGCCACCTCCTGGTAGCCAGCCTGCAGGTCAAGGGCAGCATTATATTTTTGCTGAACCAGGCACAGACCAGCTTGGAGCCGCTGGCCAGCTTTGGTCTCAGCAAGCAATACCTGCGCAAGGGGTCTATTGATCCCAGCAAGAGCCTGGGCGGCACCCTGAAAAAGGATCCCATTATCATCCGGGACACTGAGCAGGAACAAAAACTGCAGTATCCTGAACACGCCCAAAAAGAAGGCATCCGTGCTATACTGGCCATCCCCATTATCTTTGCTGCCGAATCCATAGGCTCCTTCAGGCTCTACCATGATAAGCCCTGGGACATCTCAGAGCAGGATGTGGACTCCTTGTTTGTGCTGGGAGAGGTTATGGGCATGGCTATCCAGTACGCCACTGCACTCAACTCCTTGCGCCATGTCAAGCAAGCCCTGAGTACTTTGCCCATTTACCTGGACTGACCCCTGGTCAAGCGCCAGACCTTGAGCAAGGATAGCCTGAATGCACATCTCCAAACGCCTGGCCCAAGGCCCTTTGCCAGGCCTGGACGACCTCCCTGGCAAGGCCCTACCCCAGGATACGCCGCCTGTGCTGGATCTGCATGTGCACCTTTTCCCAGACAGGCTATTCTGGGCTATCTGGGACTGGCTCGAGAGCTATGCCTGGCCTGTGCGCTACAAGCTGTCCAGCCCGGAGCTGCTGCACTATCTTCTGCACAAGGGGCTGGCAAAAATAACTGGCCTGGCCTATGCCCATAAAATTGGGGTCTCCCGTGAATTAAACAGCTACATGGCCGGGCTTTGCGCCCGGGAGCCCGGCTTGATAGGTTTTGCCACCCTCTATCCCGGGGAGGATCAGCAGCAGGAAATATTTCAGCAGGCAGTAAGTTCTGGGCTAAAAGGCGTTAAACTGCATCCCCATGTGCAGTATTTTGATCTGCTCTGCCCGGCAATGCAGGAAATTTACACGTTGTGCGCAAACCAGGGCCTGCCTTTGCTCATCCATGCCGGCCGGGAACCCAGATCTCCGCTTTATTCTTATGCCCAGGACCCCGTCCAGCTCTGCTCAGCCTGGAAAGTGGAACAGATCCTGCGTAACTACCCGCGGCTCAGGATCTGCGTACCCCACCTAGGCGCAGACGAATACCTGGAATACCGCAGGCTCCTGGAAGTTTACGACAACCTCTGGCTGGATACCTCCATGGCCCTGTCTGGGTACTTAAGTCAACCAGATCCACCGCCCCTGGAAACCTATGCCCTGGACAGAATCATCTACGGTTCAGACTTTCCCAACATCCCCTATGCCTGGGATCACGAACTGAAGATAATACTGAACCGCAAGCTTAATAATGAACAGCTGGCAGACGTTTTAGCCCGCAATGCATTTAGCTTTTTGAACCTGAACCAGACAAGCAGTGCAGAGCTTGTTGACAAAAACACCTGGAGAAAGCCTCCAAGATCCTCAAACAAAGCGGATAGTTAGCGGGCAAAAGAGGCCCCCAGGGCGGCTATTGTCTGGGTCTGCATCCGGACAAAATCCGTTTGGGCGATCTGATCCAGGACTTGGAAGGCAACCTGGATCTGGTACAATGCTGGATGTCTGGCCAGGCCTGCCCCAGATTGCAGGACTGCAAGGCCCGTTCTGTCTGGGCCGAGCTGCGCAGGACCATTTATGATAAGCTGAACACCCTGACCCTTAATGACCTGCTGCATGAAACAGCTGCAGGAAGATTGAAGCAAGGCAAAAATCCAGCTGCATTGCTTTTCTCTGGCCTTGTAGCCATTTTGCCCCTTTAGCCTTACCCCCAAGACCGCTTTAGGACCAACCCTGCCATATTTCCATGTCTGTAATATTTATGATTTGCAAAGTGCAGGCATCAAAATTCAGAGTTTACAAGGAGGGAAAAAAATGATGACGCGGATTATAATTTGTGTTAAGTTTCTAAAAAGTATCTTTATATCAACGCAGCTATGGGTGTCTCTGCACGTATTTTATTCAATAATTTTTGTTTTGCCTTTCCCGTCATTTTGGGCCTTATTTCTTCTGGAACAGCAAATATATCCATGCTGACCCTTAACCAAGGAGCTGTCCTATGCAGGAGACCTGGGATTGGAGCACAGGGGAAAAAGAAATTTTGGACCGCGGGCAATGGCCGCAGGAAGTGCAGTGGTGTTCGGAATCCTGCTTTAGCCCGGATGGAGAACAAGTGGGCAGCATTGTCTACTTGGGTGAATCTGAATTCAATATCATGCAAAATGCAGCTCCCTGGAGCGAAAACTTGGACAATGCCTGGTATGCCAGATTTACTCCGGACAACAGACTTACTGTGCTCTCCTCCTCCATGGGCTCCTGGACCCTGAGGGCCCAGGACGAGGCCTGGCCTGAAGAGTATGAATACATCTGGGATACTAAATTCAGTGAGGACGGCCAGGTAATCGCGGCTGCTGTAAAAAAGGACAACGCCTATGCCATGGTCTTAAACGGAGCAGCCTGGCAGACCTATTTTGTCAATGCCACTGGTTTTACCTTGAGTCCAAACGGAAAAAGCTCTGCCTGCGTGGTGCAGACTCAAAGCCTGGATGAAGGGGATATAGAGTCCTTTGCCCAAGGCATCTTTTCAGTAGCCTTCAATGGCCAGGCCTGGGCAAGGAATTTCCTCAATGTTTGGGATCCAGCCCTTGATCCTCTGGGAGAACACGTAGCTGCCACTGTACGCCTGGACAGGCAGGAATACAGTATAGCAGTGGATGGCCAGCCCTGGGAGCAGACCTTCAGTGCTGCCTGGAATCCCTGTTTCAACCCGAGCACTGGACAGGTCCTGGCCCCGGTCAAGACCCCCTCAGGCTGGGCTTTGGCCCGGGACGGGGAAATCATCTGGGAGGGCCGATTCCTGCAGCTCTGGCAACAGGCAGTATGCAGCCAGGGCCAAAACATCGCCGCCATTGCTGCCCCGGAATTCGGCAAGTTCACAGTGGTCAAAAACAACAGGCCTTGGACTCATACCTACCCAGTAGTCACAGACCTGACTTTAAGCCCTCAGGGCCAAAGGATTGCTGCAATCGGCAGGTCCGACTGGGATACCCTGGAACAGGACTCCCAGTTGGGATTGCAGCAATGGCAGGTTATTGTTGATGATAGGCCCTGGAGCAGCTGGTGGAACAGGATTTTCAAGCCGGTCTTCAGCCCGGATGGCGAACATGTCGCTCTCAGGGTAGAAAACCAAGACAGATATACCCTGCTATTGGACAACAAGCCTTACAAGCAGGAATTCTCCATGCTCTGGGACCCGGTCTTCAGCCCGGACAGCCGCAAAGTCCTGCTCAGGGCCAGACAGGGGGACAAATACCTGCGCATTGTGGCAGACTTAAACGATTTCAGATAATTAAGGAGGTCAAATGCACACAATATACTCTTTTGTCACCGGTCCCCTGGTTTGGCTGTCCTTTGCCATATTCATCCTGGGCATAATAGGCAAGCTTGTACATTTCTATTATCTGTCTAAAAACAAGGATCCTGATGTACTTCGCTACTTCAGTCTGAAGTACAGTCTGCGCTCCATAGGCCACTGGCTGCTGCCCTTTGGCACAGCCAGCTGGAAAAAGGATCCCTTGCTGACAGTGGCCACCTTTGTCTTTCATATCTGCCTGATCTTGGTGCCCATCTTTCTCAGTGCGCACATCATCATGTGGCAGCTCAGCTGGGGGCTGAGCTACTGGAGCCTGCCCAACCTGGTTGCTGATAGCATGACAGTCCTGGTAATTATCTGCTGCATCTATTTTGCCTTGCGCAGGATCCTGATGCCCACGGTCAGATTTGTGACTTCCCTGCAGGACTGGCTGGTGCTCTGTATTGTCTTTTTGACCTTTTTGACCGGTTTTCTGGCCTATCACCAGCTGGTGCATTACCAGAGCATCATAGTCCTGCACGTGCTCAGCGCAGAAATACTCCTGGTCAGCCTGCCCTTTACCAGGCTGGCACATGCCTTTTACGCCCCTCTCCTGCGGGGCTATATCGGCTCGGAGTTCGGAGCAATCAGAAAGGCCAGGGATTGGTAGACCAAAACCCAGAAGCAGTGCCCAAAATGCCTCTGGCAGCTGCTTTTGCCCCCTGATTTGCTGAAAAATGATATAAACTGACAAGGAGAATATTATGCACCCCTGGTCCACCCCGGAAAGGCAAGTCAAGGATAAGGGCCTGCAAGCCGGTCTGGCCAGCCTGACCCAGGACAGGATCCAGAGCGTAATCCAGAGAGTGCTTGGTTCAGAAGTGGGCTCCAGGCTGATGGCCTACAGGCAGGCCTGCGTCAGGTGCGGCATGTGCGCCCCTGCCTGCCACTACTGCGTCTCCCAAGAAATGGAGCCTACATATGCCCCTGTGGGCAAGGCCAAGCAGACCATTTGGGAGATGGTGGACAATAAAGGCCAGGTCAGCCCGGAATTCATGGACAGGGCAGCCAGAATAGCCTTCACCGAATGCAACCTCTGCAAGCGCTGCGTCATGTATTGCCCCCTGGGCATAGATACTGCCTATATGATGCTTGTGGTGCGCAGAATATGTTTTCTGTTGGGCCTTGTGCCCCAATATATCCAGGACACAGCCAACAGCCACGCCGTGACCGCCAACCAGATGTGGGTCAAGGACGACGAGTGGATAGACACCCTGCAGTGGCAAGAGGAGGAGCTCAGGGACGAGCTGCCTGTTGCGCGCATTCCCCTGGAACAGGAAGGCGCAGATATCATGTATTCTGTAATCGGCCCGGAGCCCAAATTCAGGCCTGAACTGATCTATCAGGCAGCCATGATCATGAATCTGGCCGGTGTGAGTTGGACCATGCCTGCCACCCCTGGCTGGGACAACAGCGATATGACCATGTACATCCGGGACGACACTCTCACAGCCAGGATCAAGAAAATGCATTTTGATACTGCGCTGCGCCTCAAGGTGAAAAAAATAGTCATGGGTGAATGCGGTCACGCCTTCCGTTCCATCTATGATGTGGGCAACAGGCAGCTGGCCTGGAGAATGTACCCTGTCCCGGTGCAGCATGCCATACACTTTTACTGGGAACTGCTCCAGCAGGGCAGGATCAAAATTGCCCAGAAGTACACCAAGCCGGTAACCATCCACGATCCCTGCAATATCATCCGGGGCAGAGGCCTGCACCAGAAGCTGCGGGAAGTGGTACACTTATGCTGCAGCGATGTCCGGGAGATGCAGCCCAACATGGAGCACAACTACTGCTGCGCTGCAGGCGGCGGGGTGATCAACTGCGGACCGCCTTTCAAAGATGTGCGGCTCAAAGGCAACAAGGTCAAGGCTGAACAGATCAAGGCTACTGAGGCTGAAACAGTAATTGCCCCTTGCCACAACTGCCACAGCGGACTGGAGGACATTGTCAAAAGATACGAGTTAGGCGCAGAAACCCACTTTCTGATGGATATTCTTATCCAATGCATGGAAAAACCCGGGGTTATCCAGGAATAGCAGGAAGTATCTCCTACTGGGCTTGCCACCGGCAAGCCCCTACGGATGCATTGAGTAGGCCTGGATTATACTGCGCATGGGCATTTCCCTGTAGGGGCATGGCGGTGCCATGCCCTCTTATAACAGTCTTCTGATACCGGCCTAGAACTTGGTTAATCCTGCAGGCAAACTTGCCCAGGGC
>CAZLUR010000002.1:21800-74781 GCA_964562725.1 uncultured Desulfohalobiaceae bacterium
GGTATGGCCAAGATTCTGTTCAAGGCAGAAAAGCAAGAGTCGGTTTTGCACAAGGAACAATATGCCTTCCCGGCTGATTAATTTCCTGGCCCAAGTCTCCCCTTTTGACCTGCTCCCGGAACACGAGCTGAGCCGGGTGGCCCAGGACTTGAGCAAGAGCCACCATCACCGGGACATGGTCTTGTTTGTCCAGAACAAGACCATATTAAACTCTATCTATATCCTCCTGGAAGGCAGACTGGAGCAATTTATCCAGGAAGGAGAGCAAAAGCAACTGGTGGGGTTCCTGCAAGAAAAGAGCGTCTATGGCGGCTTGTCAGTTCTGTTCAACAAAGGCGTATCCATCCGCACAGTGCGCACCCTGGAGGACAGCACTTTTTACTGCCTGCCCAAAGAGCATTTTCTGGATCTCTGCTCCCATTACCCTGAGTTTACCAGCTTCTTTACTGACCAGTTCAGCCAAAAGATGCTGCACAAGCCATATGTGAACTTTATCGCCCAGAGCGCAAAAACAGAAGACACCACCAGCCCCGGCTTTTTGAATTTGACCCTGCAGGATATATTTTCCAGGGACTTCGCCTCCTGCCAGGAGGACGCCACTATCCAGGAGGCGGCCGGGATCATGACCCGGAAAAAAAGAAGTTCAGCTGTAGTCCTGGACAAGCAGGGCAGGAGCATCGGCCTGCTCACAGACCACGATCTGCGCAGAAAGGTGGTGGCCCAGGCCTATCCTGTACACAATCCTGTGCGGGACATTGTCTCCGGGCCTTTGATCACCATGCCGGCCCAGTCTCAGATATTTGAGGCCATCATGCAGATGATGAAGCAGGATATCAAGCATCTGGCGGTCACGGACAGTACCCAGAGGCTGCTGGGCATTGCCACAGAACAGGACCTGCTTTTGGCCCAAGGCAGATCCCCTGTCTATCTGATGCGGGAAATCCAGGTCGCAGACAGCGTGCAGGAATTAAGGGCCAGACAGAAACAACTGCCCGGCCTGATCAAATCCCTGATAGACAGCGGAGCCAAAGCAGGGCACCTAAACCGCATCATTACCGAGATCTCTGATGCCATATTAAAAAGGATCACTGGCTTTGCCCTGCAGGAGATGGGCCAGCCCCCCGTGGATTTCGCCTTTATGGTCCTGGGCAGCGAGGGCCGCCAGGAACAGACCCTGAAAACAGACCAGGACAATGCCATAGTCTGCAAAGATGTGCCCCAAAGCCAGGAACAAGAGGTACAATCCTTTTTCCTGAAACTGGGGCAAAAGATCTGCACCTGGCTGGATGAGGTGGGCTACTCCTATTGCGAATTCGAGATCATGGCCCAAAACCCCAAATGGTGCCAGCCCCTGGCCAAGTGGAAACAATATTTTTGGGAATGGATACATGAGGCTGAACCAGAGGCCCTACTGCATTCCAGCATCTTTTTTGATTTCAGGCTGGGCTTTGGCCAGGAGGAGCTTATCCAGGAACTGCGCAACTATCTGTTCCAGGCCCTGTCCGGCTGGGTGGGCTTTTATCGCCATTTTGCAGAAAACGCCCTGCATTTCAAACCCCCCTTGGACTTCTTTGGCAATCTGGTGCTGCAGAGCAAGCAAGGCCGCAAGAACAGCCTGGACATCAAGGGCCCCATGCGGCTCATCGTGGATTTTGCCCGCATCTATGCCTTGCAAAACAAAATAGAGGCCACCAACACCCTGGACAGGCTGGAAGAGATCCAACTGCAGGGGGCCCTGGAAAAACAGGACTATGATGAACTGGCCCATGCCTATGGCTTCTTGATGCACATGCGGCTCAGCCACCAGGCCAATCTGCTGGTAGAGGAGAATCAACCTGCGGATAACCTGATCCAACCCAAGGCCTTGACCCATATCGAGCGCCAGGCTTTGAAGGAAGCTTTTAAACGCATCAGGATAGCCCAGGGCAAGATGCGTATGGACCTGACCCAGGACATCGGGATCGGTTAGCAGAGTTCAGAAAAAGTGACCGGCTGGGCAAAATGCCCAGCCGGTCACTTTTTTTTTATTTTTTTCTTTGCTTTATGGCCTTAGCCAAACACGCCTGCCCCCAGCAAAATAAGCCACAGGATGCAAAAGGCAACAACAATTATCAACCACATATCTTCTGCTTTCATAGCTTTTCCCCCTTTTTTTGGGCCTAAATATGCCCCCTTTGCAGTTAGGTCACCTCTTCCACCACCACATTTTGCTCGGTCTCTGCGCGCTGGATGGTCTCATCAGTGATGGTGGACATCTCCGCCTTAAAGCACAAGGCCCACATCATGATGATGCCCAGGATCCACCAAAAGATCTGCCAGGACCAGAGCGGCGTAAAGCCGGCAAAGGAAAAGGCCCAGTTGCCCAGGATGCAAAGGGGACCAATGGCGAAGATATACCAGGCAGGTACTACAAATTTCATGGCGTTACGCCATTTCTGGCCACTGGGACTGGGTGCGGCCACATTGTCCAACCAGCCCCGGAACTCGCTTTGCCGGTTCATTGTCTCTGAGCTGTCCTTGAAACCCAGACCCCGGCAGATATAGGCCACGAGCAGACCAGTGCCTGTACCCCAGGCTGCACTGTGAATGGTCAGCGGATTGGGCCAGACATCATAGGCTAGATAGACTGCAACCAACCCGGCCAGGATTCCAAAGAAGGTGCCCCAGGAAGGCCAGCGCCACCCCCACAAGGTGCCCAGCAGGGGCACATACATCACAAAACCAAAGGCCGTGGCCAAAGCGCCCAGGATGACCAGGGCCGCCTTGGACTGCAGGCCTACCGCCAGGGCCGCTATGGTGATCAAGGTTACAAATATGCGGTTGACCCAGATCTGCTCGGCGTGCCCGCCTTTTTTCTTGCGGATCTTCAGCCACCAGATGTCCCTGAGCAGCATAGAACCTGCAGTACCTATATAGGGCGCTGCAGTGGAGTGCATGGCTGCAATCAGCCCGATGAAGCAGACGCCCAAAAGTACCGAAGGCAGATAATTGGCCATCAATTGGGGTACCACATCAGAGTCCGCAGTCAGATTCAAAACATCGGCCCGGTCCAGGATCACCGCGCCCAGACCCTGGAAAGCAGTAAAGAAGAACAGGGCAAAACCCACGATAAATGTGGACATGAATACCTGCTGCCAGGCAAATGGCCTGGGGTTCTTGTTGGAAAACTGCCACATGATAAAGGCTGGAGAGGACTGGATGCCCATCAGGGCGAACATGTAGGTCAAAATCATGGCTGTAGTCCAGATGGACTCGCCCACAGTGAACTCGATCAAGGAGGGCACCTGCAGATATTTGTCCGGCAGCTCTGCCACCTGCTGGCTCAGACTGCTCCAGCCTCCGAAATGGGCCAGGGTATAGGCACCAATGATAATAATGGCCGCCACCAGGAGCACGAACTGGATCACCCCCACCCAGGTACTGGCCCGAAGGCCGCCGGTGACTACGTAGAACCAGACAATGGCCGCCATGATGATCGCCCCCCAAGCCAATGGCATGCCTGTCACCCAGTGAAAAAGCGCTGCTGCTGCCATAAGCTGCACCGCGGAATAGAACATACCGTACAATACGGCAGTGATCACCACCAGGTAGCGGATGCCTTCATTATTATAATAATAGGAAAACATATCTCCGGGCGTCACAAAGCCGTACCTTTTGCCTGCCAGCCAGACCCTTTTGGCGAAAAAGGTCCCGGTAATGGGGATGGTCAGGACGTAAAACGAGGCAAAGGCGTAAGCCAGTCCAGCAGCCCAGATCAATCCGGGATGGCCCACTGTGGTCCAGCCGCTGAAGGAGGCTGCAGTGGCTGCCATCAAAAAGGCGATCATAGGGATCTGCCTGCCGCCTATGGTGTAGCCTGATGAGGTTTTCTCGGTAAAGTACCCCCTTAAGCCCCAGTAGAAACAGTAAATGATGTAAAGAGCCAAAAAGACCCAGACCCACGTTGCATCGACTTCATTGCCCATAGCTTTCCTCCTTTGGTGTTTTGCTCCTGGACCAGGCCCAGCCCGGGAGCGTTACTGAAAACCCAAAGCTAGCCCTGCACCTGCTGACGGATCTCCTCCAC
The DNA here is from genome assembly GCA_964562725.1 of uncultured Desulfohalobiaceae bacterium. Taxonomy (GTDB): domain Bacteria; phylum Desulfobacterota; class Desulfovibrionia; order Desulfovibrionales; family Desulfothermaceae; genus CAZBUB01. Next base: position 25,867 of record CAZLUR010000002.1, read on the forward strand.
CACCTGGGGATTGGCCAGAGTGCTCACATCGCCCACATCCTGGTAGTTGGAAATGGAGGCCAGTATCCTGCGCATAATCTTTCCGGAACGGGTCTTGGGCATATCCGGCACAATATAGACATGAGCAGGCCTGGCAATCTTGCCCAGCACATCAGATACTGTAACAGAGACCTTCTTGGCCAGCTCCTGGCTGGGCTCGTACTCAGGCTTCAGGGAAACGTACAAGTCCGGCACCATGCCCTTGATCTCGTCCGGCATGGCCACCACTGCGGCCTCAGCCACCTCTTCAGTAGCCAGGGCTGCGGATTCGATCTCCTTGGTGCCTAAGCGATGCCCTGAGACATTGATCACGTCATCGATCCTGCCCAGGATGCGCACATAACCGTCCTCGGCCAGCACTGCAGCATCCCCGGCCATATAGGGCCAGTCCCTCCAGTCCGTACTTTGCGGGTCCTTGCAGTATTTACCGTAGTAGCTCTTGATGTAGCGCTCCTTGTTCTTCCAGATGGTCTGGAATGAACCGGGCCAGGGATTCCTGATGCACAGATTGCCTGCCTTGCCCTCGCCGGCCTTGATCTCGTTGCCCTCATCATCATAGATTACCGGATGGATGCCTGGCAGGCCAGGACCAGCGCTGCCCGGCTTCATGGGCTGGATGGCCGGCATGGTGCTGCACAAAAATCCTCCGGTCTCGGTCTGCCACCAGGTATCCACGATCACTGCCTGACCCTTGCCCACCACATTGTAATACCAGCGCCAGACTTCAGGCTCTATGGGCTCGCCCACAGTGGTCATATGCTTGAAGTAATAGTTGTATTTGGCAGGCTCATCCCCGCCCACCTTGCGCAGGGCCCGGATGGCTGTAGGCGAAGTATGAAAGATATTCACATCCAGCTCCTGGGCGATGCGCCAGCAGCGGCCGGGATCAGGATAAGTGGGCACGCCCTCATAGATCACAGTGCTTGCAGCCACAGCCAACGGTCCGTAGACAATAAAGGAATGCCCAGTGATCCAGCCGATGTCAGCCATGCACCAGTAGACATCCTCTGGATGAATGTCCTGCACATACTTGGACATCCAGGCCACGTAGGACAGATAGCCGCCTATGCTGTGCTGGCAGCCCTTGGGCCGGCCTGTGGAGCCGCTGGTGTACATCAAAAACAAGATATCTTCTGCAGGCATGGATACCGGTTCTACTTCAGCGTTTTTGTACTTTTGCAGCAATTCGTCCAGAAAAAAATCCCGGTCTTCTACCAGGGCTGTGGATGAGGAATACTTGCCTGGATAGCGTCTCCAGATCAGGACCTTGTTCACCTGCTGGCCCTGCTTCTGGGCCGCCTCTACTGCCTCGTCTGAATTGGCCTTGTGATTCAAGAGCTTGCCGCTCCTATAATAGGCGTCCATGGTGATCAGAGTCTCGCTCTCTGAGTCCCACATCCTGTCCCCGCAGGCCTTGCCGCTGAATCCGGCAAAAACCTGGCAATGGATCACCCCCAGCCTGGCACAGGCCAGCATGGTAATGGGCAATTCCGGAGTCATAGGCAGATACAGGGTGACCCTGTCCCCGGCTTTCAGGCCGCAAAAGTCCCTTAGCACTGCAGCTGTCTCATTCACCCTGCGATACAGCTCCTGATAGGTCATATGCTGCACGGCCTCCTCCTCCAGCTCAGGCACAAAATGGATTGCAGTCTTGTTTTTGTACTGAGCAAGATGCCGGTCCAGGCAATTATATGAGGCGTTGAGCCTGCCGCCCACGAACCACTTCCAGACCGGGGCCTCGCTGGTATCCAGAGTTGTGTGCCAGTACTGGTCCCAGTGCAGAAGATCAGCAAATTCCTTGAAACATTCCGGAAAATTCTCCAGGCTGAACCGTTCAAATACTCCAGGATCAGAACAATTGGCCTGGCCAATAAATTCTGGCCTGGGATAATAATATTCCTCCTCCTGCCAGTGTACTGCATAGTGCGCACTGCTGCCCTGTGCTTTGTCTTCCATGTTGCCTCCTTTGTTTTTCAAAGGGTTGTGCACAAACCAACCAAACCCAAAATACGGTTAAATATAAAGCTTATATGACTATTATTTAGTCTATTGCAAAACAGGGAAGGTATGTCAACATTTTTTTATATTTTTTTTTTCAAATTAAAAAATTCATTAATTAAATTTGCTTAAAAAAACTACTTTATTGCTAGGATTTAGCTCCATTATAAATCAAAATCTGATATTTTTTCTGGATCTCAAAGAAAAAATCAGGTAGGCTGCAAATGCAGGTTGGCCAAAAGACTTGCAGGCCTTGCGCTAGGTTTGCAGATTGGCCTGAGCTGGTTAGTTCCCATCCAGATTCAGTACAAGAACAATGACCAGGATCTTAAATGAGCTTGAGACATCTGGACTCTCTGTTTCGACCCAAGTCGATCGCGGTTATAGGCGCCTCCAATCGGCCAGGAAGCATCGGGGCCGTGGTCATGCGCAACCTATTGAGCGCAGGGCTGGCCGGACCTATTTTACCGGTCAACCCTAAATACAAAGCTGTGGCTGGAATCCTGGCCTATCCAGCTGTGCAGGAGCTGCCCCTGGCTCCGGATCTGGCTATTGTCTGTACTCCGCCCGGCACAGTGCCCGGATTTGTGCAGGAACTTGGGGCCAAGGGTGCCAGGTCCGTACTCATCATGAGTACGGACCTGGACAAATACCAGGACCAGACAGGCCAGACACTGCACCAGAACGTGCTGCGCACGGCCCAGGAAAACTCAATGCGCATCTTGGGCCCCAACTGCCTGGGGGTAATCATCCCCCGCTCTGGCCTGAACGCCAGTTTTGGCCACACAGACCTGCTGCAAGGCCAGATCGCATTTGTCTCCCAGTCTGATTCCTTAGGCATAGCAGTCCTGGACTGGGCCAGCTCCAAGGGCATAGGCTTTTCCCATTTCATCTCCCTGGGAGACTGTGCAGACATCGATTTTGCTGACGTCATAGACTATCTAGGGGGCGACCCGCACTCCACCTCTATTTTGCTCTATATTGAAAGCATTAAAAACGCGCGCAAATTCATCTCTGCAGCCAGGTCCGCATCCCGGAACAAACCATTGGTAGTCATCAAAAGCGGCGGCTTAAACGAAGCCAGAAGCAGGATCATATTGCCCGAAGACAACCCGGTGCTCACAGACGACATATACGATGGGGTGTTCCGCAGGGCAGGCATGCTACGAGTATTTAATGTGGCCGAACTCTTTGATGCAGTGCAAACCATGGCCAGATACAAACCCCTGCGCGGGGACAGGCTGGCAATTTTAAGCAACGGAGGCGGGCCAGCCATGATGGCCAAGGATATCCTGGACACCCAAAGCGGCCGTTTAGCTGAACTTGCAGAGCAAACCATCCAAGACCTGCAGCAGGCCCTGCAGCACGAATTCTTCGGCCAGAACCCGGTGCGGGTCATTGACCATGCCTCCAGCGAGACCTATGCTCAGGCCCTGGAAATCCTGCTCAATGACCAGGAGGTGGACGCAGTCATGGTCATCCATGTGCCCTCAGCCTTTGCCTCCAGCCAGGATATTGCCGGTGCTGTAGTCAATACCATAGGCAGAAGCAGGAAAAATGTAATCACTGTCTGGCTGGGGGAAAAAGATGCGATCCAGGCCAGGAGGATTTTTGCTTTGGCCGGTATCCCCACCTATGAGACCCCGGACCAGGCCGCCCGGCTGTTCATGGACATGGTCCGCTATCGCCGCAATCAAGAACTGCTCATGGAGACCCCGGACTCGGTGCCCAAAGAGTTCAGCCCCAATCCTGAGGCGGCCAGGGCTATCGTGCGCAATGCCCTGCAGGAGGAGCGGAACCAATTAAGCCCGGCAGAGACCAACGAACTGCTCTCCATCTATACTATCCCAGTGGTGGCCACCAGACTGGCTGCAAACGCGGAGGAGGCCTCGCTCATCTCCAGGGAGCTCGGGTTTCCAGTGGCCCTGAAGATCTCCTCCCCGGACATCCGGGATAAACAAAGTGCAGGAGCAGTAGCCCTTGATCTGGAATCTTCCCAGGACATTCTAAAAGCAGCCCGGGCCATGCTGGCCAGGATCATCAAAAACTACCCAGAAGCGCGCATTAATGGATTTATTTTGCAAAAAATGGCCCGCAGGCCAGCAGCCTATGAGCTCATGGCAGGAATTGGCCTGGACCCTGACTTCGGTCCAGTAATCGTCTTTGGCCAGGGAGGTACTGCAGGACAGGCCTACAAGGATATGGCTGTAGGCCTGCCCCCTTTAAACATGACCCTGGCCAAGGAACTCATCCAACACACCAAAGTCTCCAGGCTGTTGCAGGGCTACAAACAAAGGCCTGCAGTGAACCAGGAAGCACTACGCCTGACCCTGGTCCAACTCTCACAATTGGTCATAGATCTGCCTGAGATACAAGGCCTGAGCATAAATCCCATGCTGGCGGACTCCCAGGGAGTCCTGGTTTTGGACGCCCAGATTCTGATCGGCCCGGCCCAAGTCACTGGGTCTGAAAGGCTATCCATCAGGCCCTATCCTGAACATTTAGAAGAACAAGTTGAACTGCCTTCAGGGCTGCTGGTTTTGATAAGACCCATCAGGCCGGAGGATGAATACAGCCATTTAGAATTTTTCAACAAACTCTCTGCAGAAGATATCAGGATGCGTTTCTTCGGCTTTGTGCACGAATTTTCGCATTCCCAGCTGGCCCAGCTGACCCAGATTGATTATGACCGGGAGATGGCCTTTATCGCCTGTATTGTGGAAAATGACCTGCAAAAGGAAACAGTGGGCGTGGTGCGCTGCTTCTTTGATCCGGACAATATCTCTGCTGAGTTTGCCATTGTGGTCCGCTCCGATCTGAAGGCCAAAGGCCTGGGCAGCCTGCTTTTGGACAAGATGATCAAATATTGCAGGCAAAGGGGCGTGCAGGAGCTTTGCGCCTATACCCTGCAAGAAAATGCCGCCATGAAAGCCCTGGCCAAAAAGTTCGGCTTCCAAGAGGAAAACGATGCCCAAGACCCGGAGACAATCATACTCAGGCTGGTCCTGGAACCAACTTGATCGCAATCGCATTTAAAATAAATCCTGTGCATGGCTTGCCAAAAACACAAAATCGGCATAATACATACAGCAAACTTGATTTTTTCCCACCAACTTACTGCAAAGGAGCAAGGCATGAAAATACTGGTTGCTTATGACGGCTCAAAATCCTCTGAAAATGCCTTAAAGATAGCTATGGAACACGCCAAGGTCTTTCAGGCCTCCCTGCACGTGATCACCTCAGCTGAAAGGACCAAAACAGAAAAAGACCTGCCATTGGTGCAAGAGGCGGAAAATCTTTTGTGGCAAGTGGAAGAAAAATGCCAAGATCAAAACATCCCCTGCGAGACCCATCTTTTAATCCGCGGTTATACCCCTGGTGAAGACATTATTAAGTTTGCCCAAGAAAACGAGATCGATGAAATCGTTTTGGGGATCAGAAAACAATCCAAAGTGGGCAAACTCTTCATGGGTTCCACAGCCCAGTATGTCATTCTGAAAGCCAACTGTCCTGTAGTCACTGTGCGCAATTGGTAATAATTGCAAATCAATAGGATGTTAGATATGGGGCAAAGCTCCCTGGGTGCAGCAAGTTTTCTGCCTTCAAAATAACAGGCTTATGCCCATGAGTTCCAAGCCCGGTTATGAGCAACTAGAGCAGCAGATCCAGGATCTGCGCCAGGAAGCCCAGCGCTGCCAGCTGGCCGAGACCGCTTATTACCGCCAGAAAGCCTATTTGGAAGCCCTGAATGAGACCTCCCTGGGGCTAATCGACAAGCTGGACAAGGAAGAATTGCTGGAATATATCCTGGAGCAGGCTGCTTCCCTGACCGGGACCAAGCACGGCTATATCTATCTAAGGGAGCCAGGCGAGAATTGCCTGCAGATGCAAATGGGCAAGGGCTTTTTCAAAAGCCAGCTGGGCAGACAGGTGGCCATGGGCGAAGGCATAGGAGGCCGGGTCTGGGCAAGCGAAGCGCCGCTGCTGGTGGATGACTACCAGTGCTGGCCTGGCCGTATCCCAGACAAAAATCTGGACAGGCTGCGCTCCATAGTAGGCATCCCGCTAAAATCCGAGTCAGAAGTGATGGGCGTCATAGGCTTGGCCCACGTTGGTCGGCACAGGCGGTTTACCCAGGAAGATTTGACAGTCCTGGAGCGTTTTGCCGCTCTGGCGCTGCTGGCCCTGGAAAAAGCAGGGCTGTATGCCGAAGTCAGGCGGGAGCTTGCAGAACGTAAACGGGCTGAAGCGGTTCTGCGCGAAAGCGAGGCCCGTTACCGCACCCTTTTGGAGTCTTCCCCAGACCCCATCGTGGTCTACGATATAAATGGGGTGGCCACTTACGTCAATCCAGCCTTTGAACAGACCTTTGGCATGTCCCGGGATGAACTCCTGGGCAAACAGATTGATTTTGTGCCCCAGGAAAATTGGCCTGAAACAAAGGCGGCCATCAAAAAGATGCTTGCCGGCCAGACAATCTGCCTGTTTGAGACCAGACGGCTGACTAAGGGCGGCCGGGTCCTTGATGTCCAGCTCAGCTCCACGCTCTATCGAGGCCTTGACGGCAGACCTGCCGGCAATATCGTCATTCTTAGAGATATCAGCGCACGCAAACAGGCGGAAAAAGAACTGCAGACCTACCGCAACCAGCTGGAAAAGCTGGTAGCAGAGCGTACAGCAGAGTTCGAGCGTGCCAACCAGGAGCTGGAACGCCAGATCGAAGAGCGCAAACGGGCTGAAAGTTCTCTGCGCAAGCACCAAAAGGAATTGCGCGCCCAGTCCCAGCATCTGGAAGAGGTCAATACTGCGCTGCGGGTCCTGCTCAAACAACGCGAAGAGGACCAGCAAGCCCTAAGTGAAATGGTGCGCCGCAATGTGCAAGAACTTATCCTCCCCTACCTGGAAAAGGCCTTCAGAGGCCGCCTGGATTCCCGGCAGAGGACCCTGCTGCAGATCATGGAAGCCAACCTGCAAAACATAGTCTCCCGGTTTATCAACAAGCTCACAGCACAGAACAGTAGCTTAACCCCAATGGAGATACGGGTAGCTGATTTGATCAAGGCTGGAAAAACCAACGATGAAATTGCAGAGATCCTACTGGTCTCTAAAAACACTATATTGTTCCACCGCCACAATATCCGGACGAAATTAAATATAAAAAACAAAAAGATAAATCTCCGAGCACACCTTTTGTCATATGAAAGTAGCGGGTGAAAGCCACTATTTTACTACTATTCTATACACTTGACTTTTGCGCTTCATGCCCTCAATCTTAAACTTAAACAGAGCATAATTTCTCAAAAACCTTACATAGCACGAGAATTGTATGCCAAATCTAAGCATATCAGATGTAACACTCACCTTCGGAGGCATTCATGCCCTTTCTTCAGTCAGTCTTGAAATAGAACCCAAGTTGATAACCTCGATAATCGGGCCAAACGGCGCAGGCAAAACCAGTCTTCTAAACTGCATCTCGGGATTTTATCATCCCAACAGCGGCGAGTTACACTATAACGGGTACCGCCTAACAAAAGCCTCGCCTCACAAGGTTTCCAATATGGGTATCTCCAGGGCATTTCAGAACCTGGAACTGTTCAGGGGGACCTCGGTGTTGAACAACCTGATGCTTGCCCGCCACACTAGCCTGTCCTACAATCTTTTTAATGCGATTGTTTTTTTAGGAAAAGCCTCCCGAGTGGAGGAGGAAAACAGGGAATATGTGGAAAGGGTCATAGACTTCATGGAACTGGAACCCTACCGGAAGCAGGTTGTGGGAAATCTGAGCTATGGCATCCAGAAAAGAGTTGAGGTGGCAAGGGCCCTTACTCTGGCTCCGGAGATTATTTTACTCGATGAGCCAATGGCCGGCATGAATATCGAGGAAAAAGAGGATATGGTCAGGTTTGTCCTAGATATCAAAAATGAATGGAATATCACTGTAGTCCTTGTGGAGCATGACCTGGGTGTGGTCATGGACATCTCGGATCAGATCTACGTCTTTGATTTTGGGAAAGTGATAGGCGAGGGCAGTGCAGAACAGGTCGCTTCCGATCCCAAGGTAATCGAGGCCTATATCGGGGAATAGTAACAAGTATGGAAAACAGAGATCACTTGCTTGAATACAGCATCCCTCAGCTCATGCGGTGGCGAGTCAATACAAGCGGGGACAGAACCGCCTTGCGCGAAAAGGATTTAGGCCGCTGGATTCCCTACAGCTGGAACCAGTATTATGATTATACCAGAAAAGCCGGACTGGGTTTAAGAGCGCTTGGTTTTGGCAAAGAAGATAAGATAGCAATTATCTGCGACAACATTCCCGAGGTCCTTTTTATGGCCATAGGTGCCCAGGCTGTAGGGGGGATATCCGTAGGGATCTATCAGACCAGTCTGCCGGATGAGATCGCTGGGATTATTGAGCATCTTGATGTGAGCGTGGTTTTCTGCTCGGATCAGGAACAGGTTGACAAGGTGCTCGAAGTCCGCGATCGGGTCCCGAAAGTAAAGAAGGTGATCTATGAGGACGACCGTGGAATGCGCGCCTATAAATCTGATGACTGGTTCATGTACATAGAGGATCTTTATACCCTTGGTGGTGAAGCCCACGGGAATGATCCCGGGCTGTTTGAAAAACTTATTGACCAAGGCAGTCCTGATGATGTCTGCCACCTCTGCCTCACCTCGGGAACCACGGGCCTTCCCAAGGGCGCCATGATGACTCATCGCAATTACATAAACATGGGTCTAAGGCTCACGGAAGTCGATCCCCTGAAAGAGACGGATGAATATGTCTCTTTTCTGCCGTTTGCCTGGATAGGAGAACAGATGAATTCCTTCGGGGTGGCAATGGCCACTGGCATAGCCATCAATTTTCCCGAATCCGTTGAGACCGCCATGTCGGATTTAAAGGAGGTAGGGCCGCATTTCATGTTCGGAGCCCCCCGCATCTATGAAACCATCCGTTCCCAGATATGGCTCAAGATCGACGAATCCTACCGTTTCAACAAGCTCTGCTACGAATATTTCATGAAAATAGGAGAAAAGGCCGCCTATTACCGCATGACAGGCCAGAAACTGCCTCCGATCCTGCGGATTTTGTCCTGGGTGGGCAGCGTGCTCATGTTCCGCCCCCTTGTCAATCAGATCGGATTTCTGCGCCTGCGGCGCGCTTACACAGGAGGAGCCGCCCTGGGGCCGGAGTTGTTTACCTTTTACCAAGCCCTCGGGGTCAACCTCAAACAGATATACGGCCAGACCGAAATTACAGGGATCGCCTATGTGCACAGAGACGGCGACGTGCATCCCGAGACCGTGGGCAAACCGCTTCCGGGCACTGACTGTAAGATCTCGGATGAAGGCGAGATTCTGTCCCGCTCCGCTTCGGTCACCAAAGGCTATTACAAGGCGCCTGAGAAAACAGTGGAGCTGATAGAAGAAGATGGATGGCTTCATTCCGGGGATGCAGGCTATATCGACGAAAACGGACATCTGGTGGTAATAGACCGGGTTTCGGATGTCATGTACAACAGCCGGGGCGAGATGTTCAGCCCCATGTTTCTTGAAAACCGCCTCAAATTCAGCCCCTATATCAAGGAGGCGGTGATTTTCGGCCACCAGAGGGATTATGTCGCAGCGCTCATAAACATCGACCCTATAGTGGTGGGCAAATGGGCCGAAGACCGGGGGATATCTTTTTCCACCTACATGGATCTTTCAGCGAAACAGGAAGTCTCTGATCTTATTTTCAAAGAAGTTGCCCGGATAAATGAAAAAGCGGAAAAGGAACACTTCAAAATTTACAGGTTCGCAATCCTGTATAAACTTCTTGACATGGACGACGGTGAACTGACCAGGACCGGCAAAATCCGCAGGCCGATCGTCATGGAAAAGTATCATGACCTCTATGAGGCACTATATGATGAATCTGTTTCTGAAAAAGAAGTGGAAGCCTTTTACCAGTACCAGGACGGTCAGACCACGACCGTAAAAACTAAAATTAGATTTTACACAATGGAAGAAAGCCGATGACGTATTTTTTTCAATTAGTTGTCAGCGGAATTGTGGTGGGCTCCATTTATGCCTTGGCTGCGATCGGTTTTGTGCTTATCTATAAGTCCTCACGGGTTCTTAATCTTGCCCACGGCCAGCTCATAGCTGCGGGGGCTTATATCACGTACACGCTTACTATATACTGCCATATTCCGATCTATATCTCTTTTCTGTTGAGTATGGGCCTGACCTTTTTGTTAGCCAGGAGCGTGGAGAGGGTTTTTCTGCGGCGCCTTATAGGGGAGCCCATTATATCGGTGATCATGGTCACAATCGGACTGATGTCAATTATCGACGGAGTAATCTATCTGACCCCCTTCGGTTCGCTCAATCTTTCCTTCCCGGGGTTTCTGCCTTCTGAGCCTATTGTGTATATGGGAATATATATTTCATATACGCAAATGGTGGGCGTTTTGATTACCTTTTTTCTGATTGGTATTTTTTCCTGGTTTTTCAAGAAATCAACACTGGGTATTTCCATGAGGGCGGTTTCCGATGACCAGATGGCCTCCATGTCCATCGGTATTTCAGTGCCCAGGGTATTCGGCCTGGCATGGGCATGTGCCGGACTTACTGCTGCAGCAGCCGGTGGAATACTTGGCAATATAGTGGGTTTGAATTTTGATACCCTCCATGCATTCGGTATCATCGTTTTTCCGGTTGTAATACTCGGGGGCCTTGATTCCCTGCCGGGAGCCGTGGTGGCGGGAATCATAATGGGTCTGATCCAGCAGTTTGCAAGCGGCTATCTTGACGGGAACTGGGGGTTGAACGGCACTGCAAATCTGATTCCTTACATTATCCTGCTGGTCATTCTTCTGATAAAGCCCCACGGCTTGTTCGGTACACACGAAATTGAACGGGTATAGATTATGTCAGCAAATCGATGGCTAGCCACAGGTAATTATTTTACCACTTACAGGCAAGAACAGCGTATTTTCTCCACCCATCTCGACAGACTTATTTTTGTCCTGTTTCTGCTGGCTCTTTTCTCCTGGCCCTATTTTATTGAGCTTTCCACCAGGAACATGCTGGTTATCGACAATATGCTTATTGCGATTATAGCGGTGTACGGGCTCAATCTTGTCACGGGATTCGGGGGGCAGATCTCAGTAGGGCATGCAGCATTCATGGGGATAGGCGCATATACTGTGGCTAGCACAGCAGGCATTATAGGCGATCAGCATATACTGATCACCCATGCATGGCCTTTGATGATTGTTGTTGCAGGAATAATGGGCGCGATTTTCGGCCTTATAGTCGGGCTGCCGGCCCTTCGACTCAAGCATTTTTATCTGCTGATGGCAACGCTTTCCTTTCAGCTGATATTTGAATGGGTCATAGGCTTTATGGAATTTTTCAACCAGGGACAATTCATGTACGTGGGCAGGGTGTTCTGGCTTACAGGTGAAGTTGGAAGATCCCAGCATTACACGTTCTGGTATTACGTACTTTTGGTTGTAGCCGTTATCGGAGGATTGGCTGTTCGTAATCTTTTGCGTACCCGCTACGGACGAAGCCTGGTAGCTGTCCGCGACAATGACCGCGCGGCAGATGCCATGGGCATGCATCCAGGTTTTACAAAGGTTTTTGCATTCGGTCTGTCAGGTTTTTTTGCAGGCATTGCCGGTGCAATGATGGCATATATCAACCGAGGCGCTGGATTTGAAACCTTTAATCTCGAACATTCAATCAAATATCTGGCCATGGCCATAGTGGGGGGCATGGGCCAACTTACTGGAAGTATTTTCGGGCCCCTGGCCATTGAGACCCTTGACCTGCAAGTGGAAAACCTTGCCGAGTGGGCCGGAGAGATGCTCCCGCCGTATCTGGATCTTGCCACCGGCCTACGCCCCTTGTGTTTCGGTCTGGTCATTGTTTTATTCCTGATGTACGAGCCGCGGGGAATTGCCAACTGGTGGCGGATTCTACGTTCTTATGTAAAGCTGTGGCCGTTTAGGTATTAATCTGAGCTCTGGGGTTTTGAAAAATTTGCAGAAACCAGGTCAAAACAGTCTAGCCAAGGAGGGGGAAAATGAAAACAACAAAAATAACCATCTGGCTTATCGTTGCAGTGCTTGCTTTTATGCTGGCCCTGCCCGCATCTTCAATGGCCGAGGGGAAGGTCTATAAAACCGCGCTTTCCCTTGCTATCACCGGTCCTACTTCTGATGCGGGAAATCCGTATTCAAAAGGAACCGAAGACTATTTCAGGTATGTCAACGAGGCGGGTCTGCTCGGAGAGGATAAGATCGAATGCAAGATCCGGGACGACAAGTATGAGACTGCAATCACCAAGAGAAATTTCGAGGAATTCTTGGACTGGGGCATTGTGTTTTATCTCAATTATTCCACTGGCAGCACCCTAGCATTGAAAAGGGATTTTGACGAAGTGAAAATGCCTACCCTGCCGGCCTCGTTTCATGCGGGCAATATAGTGGACTCTGATTATATTTTCCTGCCCATTGCCTCTTATTCTGCCCAGAACATAGGCCTAGCGGAATACGTGGTTGATCATCATGAAGGCGGCAAGCCGAAAATCGCGATGTATGTCCATCCGTCAGCCTTTGGCAGGGAACCGGTGAAAGACGTTGAGAAGGCGATTGAAGCCGGCCTCGGGGTAGAGCTTGTGGAGACTGTGGAACATGGTGCAGATCTGGACGTAACAGGAATGCTTCAGAGGTGGAGAGCCAAGGGGGTCCAGTATGTAATCAGCCAGACAGTCCAGTCTCCGGTGGCCACCATGTTGAAAGGAGCGAGCAACTTGGATTTGGTTGCTAAGACATTCGGCGAACAAGGCAAATTCACTTTTCTCGGCGCCCATTACACCGGCGGAAATGATCTAATAAACCTGGCTGGGGAAGGTGCTGAGAATTACTACTGGACGACTTCATATATAGTGACCTCAGAGCCCGGAGTCGGTGCTGATGCTCAGCTGGCTCTCGCTGAAAGATACGGCAGGGATGAAAGGACCGCCAACTCCCATAACTATGCCAACGGAATCATGGTTGCCCAGGTGACCACAGAAGTAATCAAGCGGGCCAAGGCCAAGGGTAAGGAAATCAACAAGGAAAATCTCTATCAGGAACTTCTGGAAATGAACGGCATGAATGCTTTCTACCCGATTACCACCGTGGGACCGGTTACCTATTCAGAAGACGACCACCAGGGTGTTGATACCCTGCAGCTCTATGTGGTCAAAGATGGCGAGTTCCGGGCAGAAGGAAAACCGTTTATCTCAGAATACGCAGAAAAGATCAGATAGATAAAAATGCTCTTTGCCCCTCTTTACATCAACATTGTTTGCTGTGAAGGGGGGCAATTGAAAAATATTCTGAAAAAAACTGGTCTGAATGCTTATGGATACCAAACAAAACGGTTCTCTACTGGAAGTAAACAATATCGAGGTTGTATACCATGATATTGTACAGGTTTTAAGGGGGGTCAGCCTTGAGGTCTCTGAGGGTGGCATTGTCTCCCTGCTCGGAACCAACGGGGCGGGCAAAACCACCACCCTCAGGGCAATCAGCGGCCTGCTCAAGCCTGAAAACGGCTATATCAGGGATGGCTACATCAGGTTTCGGGATCAGGATATTACCAATGTGCTCGGAACAGAAGTGGTAAAGCTCGGGGCGGTGATGGTGCCGGAAGAACGCAGGGTATTCAAGCATCTCACAGTTGATGAAAATATCTGGGCCGGATCTATTACTCGCCAAGACGGGGCTCATAAAATCAAAGAAGACCATGAACTTATGTATAAGCATTTCCCGAGACTGGCCAACATTCCCAATAGGCTTGCCGGATATTGCTCAGGCGGCGAGCAGCAGATGATCGTTATTGCCAGGGCCCTGATGGCCGCTCCTAAGGTTCTCATGCTCGATGAGCCCTCTCTTGGCTTGGCGCCTCTTCTGGTTAATGAAATTTTTGAGAATATTGTTTCCATCAACAAGGAACTTAATACCACCATCCTGCTGGTGGAACAAAACGCAAAGGTCGCCCTGGAGATTTCCCAGTATGCCTATATAATGGAGACAGGCAAGATCGTGCTTGAGGGTCTATCCTCGGACCTGAAAAACAATCCTGATGTTAAGGAGTTTTACATGGGTTTGACAAAAACAGGGGGCCGGAAGTCGTTTAAGGAAGTCAAGTCCTATAAACGCCGAAAACGATGGATGTAGAAAAGGAAAAGCATAATGAAAATTCTAGTCGGCTACAATCAAACCTCTGCCGCCAAATCGGCCTTGTCACTGGCACGTGATTATGCCCGGGTTTTTAATGCGAAAGTGCTTATAATGACTTCCATGGAGGGCGGGACCAGCGAGACTTTTGAAGAGATTGACAGGGTCGAAAAAAACCTGAAGGAGGCCGAGCATTTCATGAAGGAAGCCGGAGTAGATTGCGAAACTCACCAACTGGTTCGCGGCATGGCCCCGGGAGAGGACCTTGTCCTGTTTGCCCAGGAAAACGACATCGATCTGATATTCGTTGGGATAAAGAAAAAATCCAAGACCCAGAAGATACTTCTCGGCTCCACGGCCCAATATATCATTCTTAAGGCACCGTGTCCGGTAACCACTGTCAAATAGAACCTGCAATTCTTCTCCTACAGCACTCAAACGAAAAGGGTAGCCATGGAACTTTATGTTTTTATATTTTTTGACCAGATCAGGCGCAATGCAGCAGCATTTGCCGATTCCAGGGCGTACAATGAGCCAGGTAGTGCCCTTTTCCCTTAGCTTCCCATAACCTATCTCTCTGTAGCTCAGAGGCAAAAGAGGCGCTGAAGACCCAGTTCAGCGTCTCTTTTTCATGATCAACCTGATTTTACTACTGCCTTAAGCTTACCTAATAAGGAGAATAGACCATGAGTTTACGCAGCTGGAATTTCATGGACCTATATTGCAGAAATGCCTGGCTGTATCCGCAAAAACCAGCCCTGATCGACAAGGACCAGGTGCTTAGTTTCCAGGATCTATATGCTGAAAGCCGGGATTTGCAATCAGGGCTGGCTGCAGCCGGGCTGCAGCCCGGACAGAGAGTCGCTGTCCTGGCCCAGAATTCATTTCACTTTTTCCCTCTTTTTGGTGCGGCATCTGCCTTAGGGGCCGTACTGGTGCTTATCAACCGCAGGCTTTCCACACAGGAGATCCAGGAAATTTTAGCAGATACAAACCCGGTCATGCTCATCACAGACCAGGATATCCTGGATACAGTCCAGGAACTGCAAAAAAACTGCCCGAGCATAAACTCCCACTTCACTTTTCAGGGTCAGGGCCCTGGTTCCTATGCCCAGCTTGTGCAAGGCAAACAATCCACCCGCCCCCTGCCGGTCAGAAAGTCCAGCCACCAGGAGCCCTTTGCCATCATTCATACAGCAGCGGTCCAAGGCAAACCCAGAGGGGCCATTTTGTCCCAGGAGAACTTCCTTCTCTCCTCCCTGGAATTGACCTCGGCCTTAAAGCTGGATTCTAACGACTGCTATTTGAATATCCTACCTTTATTCCACATTATGGGTATCAACCTGGCCCTGGCTGTCATGCTGGCCGGGGGTCGAAACGTAATCCTGACCCGGTTCGACCCTAAGCAGGCCTTGGAACAGATCCATGGGCACCAGGTCAGTATTCTGGGCACATTTCCCCCGATCCTGTCCAAGCTTTTAGAATCCATGGCAGAGTTGAATATGGAGACCAGTTCACTAAGACATGTTTTAGGCCTGGAGCAGCCGGATATAATTTCCGCCTGCCAGGAAAAGACCAAGGCCTGTTTCTGGAGCTTATACGGCCAGACAGAAACCTCGGGCATGATCACCTTTGCCCCGTATGACCAGCAGCCAGGGTCAGCAGGACAGCCTGGTAAATTAGTGAATATCAAGGTGGTGGATGAATTTGACCGGGATCTGCCTGCCGGAGAGACAGGGGAGATCGTTATCCGGGGGCCCCTTGTTTTTCAGGGCTATTGGCAGCAACCAGAACTTAATGAACTCACCTTTCGCGAGGACTGGCACCATACCGGTGATCTCGGGGTCCTGGGAGATAATGGTTTTTTGTTTTTTAAAGGCCGCAAGGCGGAAAAGGATCTGATCAAGTCTGGAGGAGAAAATGTGTTTCCTGTGGAAGTGGAAAAGGTCATCCTGGAAAACCCGGCAGTAGCCGAGGTGTCTGTGATCGGCGTGCCAGACCCCACCTTTGGGGAGGGCATCAAGGCTGTCTGTGTCCTGGAGGCAGATCAAGCCTTGAGTGCGCAAGAGCTGATCAGGTTTGTGGGCGCAAAAATAGCCGGATACAAAAAGCCCCGCACTGTCCAATTCGTGGAGAGTCTGCCCAAGGCTGAAGACGGCAGTATTGACAGGGCCAGGGTCAAGGAGCTCTTTGGCCGGCACTAACCTCAGGCAAAGAGCTATGGGCCAGAATTGCAAGTGCACATTGTATGCAACCCTTTTTTGTGCTCACTTACCAGGCTGGATAAAATTGACTAATCTCCAGAGGACATAATGGATCAGCAGCTGATGCTGCTGGTTTTGAAGCTCTGCCCCTGGACAAAATATCAGCCAGTAAACACATGGCCAGTCTTACTCGAGAGTTTTGAAAACCATGGACATGAGACGAAGCTATTACGAGGATGTGCAGTTCTTTAGTTCAGGCGTTATCCTTTTCTGGCTGGCCCTGCTCATCTGTTTTCTGGCTGCTTTTCCTTTCCTGTTTAAGAACTACTATGTCTATATGGCCAACTATGTAGCCATCAATGTCATTGTAGTGGTTGGACTGAATCTGCTGGTGGGCTATACCGGCCTCATCTCCCTGGGTCATGCCGGTTTTTTCGCTATAGGTGCCTTTGGGACAGTGACCTTGATGAGCGAATTGGCCCTGCCTTTCTTACTGGCCCTGCCTGGGGCCGCCCTTGTAGCTGCTTTTTTTGGTTTTTTGCTGGGCCTGCCGGCCCTGCGCTTGAAAGGCCCTTATCTGGCCATTGCCACTTTGGGCTTCGGTCTGACTGTGACCCATATTATCGGCAAGATCAAACTGTTTGGTGGCAGACAAGGACTGCACACTCCTGATCTGACCATTGGCGGCTGGCATATGGACACGGACCGGGCCTTTTACTACCTGGTAGTCAGCATAGCCGTATTAATGACCGTCTTTGCCGCAAACCTGGTCAAAACTCGTTTCGGCCGGGCCCTTGTGGCTATTCGCGACGCAGATACCGCAGCTGAGGCCATCGGGGTTAATCTGGTTTATCATAAGACCATGGCCTTTGCATTGAGCGCCTTTTATGCCGGGCTGGGCGGAGGACTTTATGCCTTTGTACTTCGCTTTATAGAGCCGGAGATCTTTTCCCTGCTTATGTCCATCATGTTTCTGGCCATGGTTGTCGTGGGTGGACTGGGTTCAATCATGGGCTCGGTGATTGGTGCTGTTATTTTGAGCTGGCTGGACCTGCAGCTGAGAAACATCCTGAGTATCCCCTATTTTGGGCAATGGATCCAGTCCCTGTCTGAGTCTTTTTTTTCTATGACTGGGATCTCCAATATCCAATTCATAATATTTGGAATAATTATGATTTTGATCATGATCTTTGAGCCTTTGGGGGTCTTCGGCATCTGGATCAGGATCAAAAAATACTGGAAGACCTGGCCATTTTGAAATACAGCATTAACCCGAATTTACGGCTGTAGTGAGCCAAATATTCAAATCCATCACTGATAAACAATAATTTCAACCAGTTGTATATGAGAAACGACAACACACTGTAATGACGATAAATCAACTTCAATAACA
Organism: uncultured Desulfohalobiaceae bacterium; assembly: GCA_964562725.1. GTDB lineage: Bacteria > Desulfobacterota > Desulfovibrionia > Desulfovibrionales > Desulfothermaceae > CAZBUB01. The sequence goes on from CAZLUR010000002.1 coordinate 43,725, forward strand.
ATTAACAACTTATTTGTATGATTGACTTGATACAAATACTGATCAACGGCGTCGCCATAGGCAGCACCTATGCCCTGATAGGTGTGGCCATGGTTATTATTTACAAGGCCTCGGAAGTGCCCAATTTCGCTCAGGGTGAAATGGCTCTGGTGGTCACCTATTTCACATATATGCTCCTGCATACCTATGGTCTGCCCTTTTATAGCGCCCTGGCTCTGGCCCTGGTTTTTTCTTTTTTCCTGGGGGCCTTTTTGGAATGCGCTGTGCTGCGTCGGGCCAAGAACCCTAATGTCCTGGGCATGATCGTGATTACCATCGGTCTGGAAATGTTCCTGATGGGTATTGTCTCCTGGAAATTCGGGGCTGAACAAAAGTCAATGCCCTTTCCCATCTCCCCTTATGAGAGTCTGCTCATCGGAGATATATTTATCAGTATTCTGGAACTGGTCACTCTGGGGGTAGCCCTGGGGGTCATGTTGGGACTTTTTGTCTTCTTTCGCTTTTCCAAACTAGGGCTGGCCATGAGGGCTACGCAACAAAACCTCATGGCCGCCCGTTTAATGGGGGTCAGGACCAAACGCATCATGATGACTACCTGGGGGATCTCCTCAATGGTAGGCGGGCTGGCTGGCGTACTTATTTCTCCTTTTATCATGCAACCTTACATGATGTGGGGCCCCCTGCTCAAGGGTTTCGCCGCTGCGGTCATGGGCGGGATGACTTCCCTGCCGGGTGCGGTGCTCAGTGCTTTCCTGCTGGGTATTATTGAAAACCTGTTTGGGGGCTATATATCCATTGAGTTTAAGTCAGTGGTGGCCTTTGCAGTCATTGTCCTGGTCTTGTGCCTCAAACCAAGCGGACTCTTTGTCAGGCATTATACAAAAAAAATGTAAGTCCTTTGTCTGCAAAAAGGCTGGATTGCAGCCTTTTCTCAGCAACCCATCAACATGCAACAAATAGGAGGAGGGTCATGAGAAACAAATTGTTTTTGCTGGTCCTGGCTGCTCTGGTCCTGTGGCTGGCCCTGGCTGCGCCAGCCACAGCCGAGGTCGGAGTGACTGACACGGAAATTCATATTGGACAATGGAGTCCCCAAACCGGGCCGGCTGCGGCCTGGGGTTCTGTGGCTCGGGGCACAGACGCATATTTCAAAATGATCAATGCCCAGGGCGGCATCCATGGCCGCAAACTGGTGCACCACATGTTTGATGATGCCTACAATCCAGCCAAAACCAAGGCCGGGGTCAAGGAACTCCAGGAAGGTAAAGGCATGTTTGCCTGGGTCTCTGGGGTGGGCACCGCGCCTGGTCTTGCCGTACGGGATTATCTCATGCAAAGAGGCATACCTTGGGTTGGACCTTCAGCCGGTTCCCTGCACTGGGTACAACCTCCTCACAAGTATCTCTTTGCTGTCTATCCCCTGTACTACACAGAAGCCAGGCTCCTGACCCGTTACGCAGTGCAGGAACTGGACAAGAAACGGATAGCTATTATTTATCAAGATGACGACTACGGCAAGAATGGCCTGCAAGGTGTGCAAAAAGAGCTGGCTGAACAAGGCCTGGAACTTGTGGCCCAGGTCCCGGTGGAGGTGGATGAGTCAGACCTCAAACCTCATGTGATGCGGCTTAGAAAATCAGAAGCAGATACTGTGCTGATCTGGACCAATGTCAAACACGCCCTGATGACTGTAGGCGTAAGTGCGGCCATGAATTTCAAGCCCCAGTTCATGAGTACCAGCACCTGTTCTGACTTTCCCCTGATGATGGAAATCAGCAAGGGACTATGGGCAGGGGTGATCACAGCCACCTTTGCCCTGCTCCCGGATTCTGACCACCCCCTGATGCAAAAATATAAACAACAAGCCTTTGAACAATTTGCAGCCCAGGATGAACGTTGGGGCCTTTTTTACTATGCAGGCATAGCCTTTGCCGAACCATTGGTGGAGGCCATCAAAAGATGCGGACGGGATCTGACCAGGGAACGGTTGGTAAAGGAGCTGGAAGGCTTGAGAAACTTCCAGGGCATCAGTGGAGAAATCAGTTACAAACCATTTGATCCGGATGATATCTTTAGCCGTCAGGGCCAGGACCAGGCCTTCCTGGTCAAATGTCTGGCAGACGGAAAGGCTGAAAAGCTGACCGACTGGATCACTATCAGTGAAGACGAACTGTTTTGAGGCCAGATAACAGCCAAACAATCACAGCAAAAAATGACCATCTTGCATGTCCAGAACCTAAGCCTGGCTTTTGGCGGGGTACAAGCCCTGTCAGGAGTAAGCTTTGAGCTCCAGAGCGGGGAAGTCTTCGCTATTATCGGACCCAACGGGGCCGGCAAAACCACCCTGTTTAACTGCATCAACGGTATCTACAAACCAGATGCAGGTCGTATCCGCTACAAGGACCAGGATATACAGGGCTGGAAACCCGACCGAATAGCCAGGCTGGGTATCGGGCGCACCTTTCAGAATATCGAGCTTTTTTCCCACATGAGAACCATGGAAAATATTCTCCTGGGCCGCCACCTGTATATGAAGACTGGCCTGTTCAGGGGCGGCTTGATGTGGGGCAAGAAGTCATTTGCCGGACAGGAAGAAATCCAGCACAGAACAAAAGTTGAAGAAATTATTGACTTTCTTGAACTACAGGCTGTGCGCAACAAACTGGTGGCAGGCCTGCCCTTTGGCACCCAGAAGCTGATCGAACTGGGCAGGGCCCTGGCCCTGGAACCGGAACTGCTCCTGCTGGATGAACCTTGCGCCGGCATGAATGCAGAAGAAAAACAGGACATGATCTTTTGGATCAAGGATATCCAGGATGAACTTGGAGTGACAGTGCTCTTGATCGAACATGATATGTCCATGGTCATGGACATATCCGATCGCATCCTGGTGCTCAACTTTGGAGAGCCCATTACGCAGGGCGTCCCTGCAGAAATTCAACAAGACCCTGAGGTACTCAGGGCCTATCTTGGCAATTAACAAGGCTCCCAGCCTAAAAGGACAGCTGAGCCCATGACTGCCTTGCTGGAAATAAAAAATATCGAGACCTACTATGATTTGATCTACGCCATCCGGGGTGCTTCTTTGCGCATGGATCAGGGCTCAATTACGGCCATCCTGGGCAATAACGGTGCAGGCAAGTCCACGATTTTGAAGACTGTGATGGGCATGATCGAAGATCAACCGGATAAAGGCAGCATTGTCTTTCAGGGCAGCCCGATCCAGGGCAAGGATCCTGAAGAAATCGTACGCCTCGGCATCTCCTATGTCCCTGAAGGCCGGGAAGTCTTTGAAGAGTTGAGCGTGCGGGAAAATCTGCTCATGGGGGCCTATACCCGCAAAAACAAAAAAGAGGTGCAACAGGACTGGGAGCAAGTGCATACCTATTTCCCTGTGCTCAGAGACAGGACAGAGCAATGGGCAGGGACCCTGTCTGGAGGCGAACAGCAAATGCTGGCTATTGCCCGGGCCTTGATGAGCCGGCCTCAACTACTCCTGTTGGATGAACCATCCCTGGGTTTATCTCCCATTCTGGTCCAAAAAATTTTCCAGATCATCCAAACCATTAATCAAAGCGGAGTCAGCATCCTATTGGTGGAGCAAAACGCCAGGTTGGCCCTGGAAGTTTCCGATCAGGCTTTGATCCTGGAAAACGGCCGTTTTGTGCTCAAAGGGGATTCCAGGGATTTGAAGCAGGACCCCAATGTACAGGAATTTTATATGGGGGTGCGCTCCGAAGCTTCAGTCAAAGGCTATCAGCGTTGGAAGCGGAAAAAGGTCTGGCGGTAGGCAGCATGATGCAAAACACAGTGCCGAAGATGTTTGAGCAGGCAGTGTCCAGGTTTGGAAAGCGGACAGCCATGCGCAAAAAGCAATTCGGTCTCTGGCTGGACATCTCCTGGAATGAATATGCTGAGCACGTGCATCAGGTAGGGGCAGCCCTGGTCTCAATGGGCTTTGAAAAAGGTCAAAGCATATCCATCATTGGAGACAACTGCCCGGAATGGGTATTTATCAGTATGGGCGCACAGTGTGTGGGCGGGGTGGCTACAGGGATTTATGCCACCAATGCCTGGCCCCAAATGCAGTATGTGGTGGAGCATTCTGATTCCAGATACTTGTTTGTGGAAAACGAGGAACAGCTTGACAAGTGGCTCATGTTCAGGGACAAAGCGAGCCAGCTGCATAAGGTTATTGTCTGGGATACCAAAGGGTTGCGCCATTTCAAGGACCCCCAGGTCATGACCTTTGCCCAGTTCTTGGATCTGGGCAGAGAGGCGCTAAAAGCACAGCCTGCACTATTTGCAGAGCGAGCAGCTTTAGTTGCAGCACAAGACACAGCAGTCCTGATCTATACCTCAGGTACTACAGGACCGCCAAAAGGGGCCATGCTCAGCCACAGTAACCTGCTCTGGATGGGCCAAGCCATCACCAGAGACAACCCCATGTATGAGACAGACGAAGTCCTGTCCTTTCTGCCCCTGTGTCACATTTTTGAACAGTTGTTCACTGTGCTGGGCCATATCAGCATCGGCTACACAGTTAATTTCATTGAAAGCCTGGATACAATAACTGAGAATATGGTTGAGATCTCTCCCACAGTAGGCCATGCCGTGCCCCGGATCTGGGAAAAATACTATTCAACCGTATTCATCAAAATGGCTGAAGCCACCTGGTTCAAAAGAAAGGTCTTTGGGGCAGCCTATAAAATCGGCAAAAAAAAAGCCGAACTGAGCATGAATTTCGTTGCAGTGCCAGCCTGGATCAAGCTTTTGTATTTTTTGGCTTACTTGACTGTCTTGCGCAAGCTCAAGCAACGCCTTGGCTTTGACCGCATCCGGGTGGCCTATTCTGGCGCAGCACCCATTGCCCCGGATGTGCTTTCATTTTTCCAGGCCATTGGGGTCAACCTGGTGGAAGGCTACGGACAGACTGAAGGCACAGGGGTAACCTGCATCAGTCCCCAGGACCGGCCCAAATTCGGCTCAGTTGGCCTGCCCCTGCAGGGCTCGGAGGTCAAGATCGCTGAAGACGGGGAAATCCTGGTCAAATCGCCCGGGGTTTTTCAAGGCTACTTCAAGAACCCAGAGGCCACTGCAGAGACCCTGCAGGAGGGCTGGCTTTGTTCAGGGGATGTGGGCAGGATCGATGATAACGGCTACCTGTACATCACAGACCGTAAAAAAGACATCATTGTCACTGCCGGGGGCAAAAACATCACGCCCCAGTATATTGAAAACAAACTCAAATCCAGTATTTACATCAATGATGCCGTGGTCATTGGTGACAAGCGCAAATACCTGACAGCCTTGATCATGATTGATGAAGACAATGTATTCAAGTTCGCTCAGGACCATAAGATCCAGTTCTCCACCTACAGGGATCTGACCAGCAATCCCGAGATCAACAAACTGATCCAAGACCAGGTGGATCAGGTCAATGCCAGTCTGGCCAGGGTGGAGAATATCAGAAAATTCACCATCCTGCCCAAAAAACTCTATGAAGAGGACGGAGAGGTCACGCCGACCATGAAGGTCAAGCGCAAGCACGTGCACCAGGCCTTTGCCGATTTGATAGAGGCCATGTATAAATAATCCTGCTTGCATTTTGCAGCAAAAAACCAGCTGATATTATCTGCTCTCAATGGCCCTGGGCCTGTTATATTCAATCTTCATGCCTGCCAAAACAGAACAAACTGCTAATGCAGCCCCAATATGCCTGCTCTGGGATGAATCCCATTTCTGGGGAGTCATGCTGCTCAGGGCCCTGCAGGACCTGGGGCTGCCCTGCAAAATCATGCGCAGCAGCCAGATACGGCGTGGGGCACTGCAAAGGTATAAGCCGGACATACTGCTGGTCCCGGGGGGTTGGGCCTCGCGCAAGGCCTGGTCCCTGGGCAGATCGGGCAGACAGGCCATCAGGAAGTACGTTCAAGAAAAGGGCGTTTATTTGGGCCTATGCGGAGGTGCTGGCCTGGCCCTGCAGGACCAGGTCCCGGGTCTTAGCCTGTGTTCCTGGGGCCGCAAGCCCGCGGACCGGAGGCTGCCCAACTGCAGTGGTCATATCCGGCTCCAGCCAGAAACAGGTGCAGGACTGCTGCAAAAGCTGGGAGTTGAGCCCATCCCGGCACCAGTCTGGTGGCCTTCGCAGTTTGCCCCGGACAATCAGGCCCGGGTACAAGTCCTGGCCAGGTATCTGGAACCGGACCAGGACTTCTGGGTCGCAGACCTGCCCCTGCAGGATTTGGATCCCGGCACTCTGCACAGCTGGCAAATGCATTACTCCATCAATCTGGAGCCGGGGCTTTTACATCTGGAGCCGGCCATAATCAAGGGCGATTACGGACAGGGCAGATTTTTACTCAGCTATGCCCATTTGGAGAGCCCTCAATCCAAACCAGCCAACATCTGGCTGCAGAAGATCCTGGCTCATTTCAGCCCGGGTCTGCCGGCTCTGCAATACAGGGCCATTGCCCAATGGGATTTGCAGAACTTCCCAAAAGTCTGGCCCGAGCCTGTACTGCTGCGCGCCTGGCAAGATGCTCTGCAGCTGGTGGATCTGGGCCGGGAGAATTTCCTGCTTTGCTGGAGAAAACCCTGGCTCCTTGGCTGGAGAAGGGCGGTGCCGGGATTCGCCTTGAACACGGTCCTGGCCTTGCTGGCCCAGACCCTGCAGAATCCCGCAGGGACCCAGAGCAAAACTTTCTGGACCCAGCACAAACACAGTCTGCAAGCACTGCTGCAAGGCTTTTGTAAGCTGTATACAGACTATCTGCTAAAGGAGAGGCTGCATTTGGCTCGCCAGAGCCGGGCCCCGCAGCCTGGCGGCTCACGCGTCCTGCAGCAGCAAAGGGAGCTGCTCACCGGTCCTTTTCCAGGCCAGGGCGGGCTCTTTGGCAGGCTGGCAAGTCTGTTACAGGAATTTCTCTGGCATCAGATGCTGGACTGGCAAACCGTGGTAACAGATCCCAAGGCAAGATATGCTGCAGCCCGAAACGAAGATCATTGAACCCGGAAAGGCACAAACAAGGCGCTAATCCAGCCCAGGGCTGGGCTTGAATCTTATGCCCTGGGAGCTAGGTTCAATTTGCAGACCAAAGGCCGGCAGGGTGCTGTCTAGTTTGCGGCCCAGGATAAACAGCAAGGCTGAATCGTCTGCTCCGGCATTATACCGCAAATAGCTGCGCATGGCCTGATCAATGCCTATTATTTCCGCCAGTTCCTGCTCTGCCCTGACATTTTGAGCATCCAGTACTTCTTGAACCAAGACCCTGATCCGGCTATAGGCGCATTTTTGCTCATGTTCCTGGATGATCTCTCCCAGGGCGCTGCCTGCATCCACCATGTCCAGCCTGCTTAATCTGGGCTCTTGGTATACCTGAAGGATTTCGCGGGTATCCCAGCATTTTAAGACCCGGCATTCCATGGGACGAGAGCTGTAGATGGAGCAGGTGCGCCCCAGGGGCTGATAAAAAATACAGGCTCTGCTGTCTGGCTTGCATTGCAGGCGGACCATTTCCTGCTGCAGGGGCAGAATTTTTTGCTGCACATTATCCCGCACCAACTCCCCTTGGCGCAGGGTCAACAAGTGCTCCTTGCCCAGTCTCTGCGCCTTATACAGTTCAAGGTCCCCGGTGTGCAGACCTGGTGGATTCCGGGAACAGCATGTCCCGCACCTGCTGCACTGATTGTCCGCTCTGGTCTGTAACCTATGATATCTGTTCAATCCAGCTCCAGACTGCTGATCCACCTGGCCAGTTCCCTGGATTCCTGTTCCCATTCAGACCCCAACCTCAGTCGCAAAAACTGCAGATACAGATCATCCAAAAGCTGCCAAACCCTTTCCAACAGATAGATCTTTTCCAAAAGCATGGCTTCTGGGTCTTCATCCTGGTCAATCCTGGAGACCTTGGGCGTCTTCAGGCCGCTTAGACTGAAATCCTCGGCCTTGACCTGCAGTTCCCAATCATTCTTATCTAGGGTGATCCTAAGCCGGGCCTGGTCCACTTTTTTGCCCATACGCAGGCCAAGCCTGGCTTCGCGCAGAGCAGATGCTGGCCCGCTGCAGACAGCTGTGTCCTTGCTGGCCCCTTCACCGCCCAGCACTGAGACCCTTTGCTCCAGGCAGAGTACAAACTCCTGTCCGCTGCTGGTTTGCACCAGGCACTGCCTGGTTTCAGTATGAAACCAAAGCCAGGTCAAAAAGTCCTGGCCCAGATAAGGCGCCAGGAGATAGGCGCGCTGCAAGTCCATATCTTCAGTCATAGCCATTTCCTTGGGTTTTTCCCGGGACCAAGCTGCAATCAGACTATGGGGCCAGGCTGATAAGAATCCAAAGCCTGCCTGTTGTTCTCATCCAACAGGCTGCAGGCCAGAAAATAACTGTTTAAGGGCTCCAGATTGAACCGGAAGCTGGAGCTGAAGTAATCTTCAAACAGGCTCCTGATCCGGGCAGAAGTGGAGCCCAGATAGACATGCTGGCTGCGCGTGTTCCAAACCACCTCGAACACTGCAGGCACAGGCATGGTCCCGGCCAATAAGCTGGCTTTGACCTGCTCTTTTAGTTTTTTTTGCTGTGTCTTGCTCACCCTGTCTATGCCTTGCTCCTGATTCAGTGTCAGCTGCTCCTGCAGGGCAAGCTGGTAAAACTTCTTGAACAGGGCCGGAGGCACTTTTTTCCTGTCTTCGCGCATTGCAAATACAAGATATTCGCCTTTAAAGGGCGAGCCGGACCGCCATTGGTTATCCAGCATATCCTCCAGACTGACCCAGCCCAGAGCGCTTTCATCGCTTTTGTCCTGCATCTCCTGAAAGGCCTGTTGCAGTAAAATGTCCTGCACCCGGGACCAGAAGTCCTGCTCTACCTCTTGGACTACTCTGTATCTGGTCAGGCTGCTGCTGGTTGAAAAAAGACCCATGTTTTTCTCCGCTGCTACTTGGCCGGGGCCTGCTAAAGCGCACACTGACGTTGACTTCTGTCCGGGCAATAATTAACATCCAAAATGATAGCAGGCATATTTGAAACAGATCACCTGCTGCCGGCAATAGGCTTCAGACAGGTCCCCAAAAATGGCCATATATTATCTACAACACTCCTTGAGCGCACTGCAGGCCAGGGCCGAACAAGCCCTGGAGCTTCTGCAGGAATGCAGGCTTTGCCCCAGACAATGTGCTGTTAATAGATTAGAAGGACAAACCGGGATTTGTCAAACCGCTGCACAGGCAAAAATTGCTTCCTACAACCTGCATTTTGGCGAGGAAGAGCCCTTAGTGGGAGAACAGGGTTCAGGGACCATATTTTTTGCCGGCTGCAACCTGGGCTGCCTGTTCTGTCAAAACTACGACATCAGCCATAATACCGCAGGGGCCATACCTGTGGAGGCCGGCAGGCTGGCTGCGATCATGCTGGAACTGCAAAAAAAAGGTGCAGCCAACATCAATCTGGTCACCCCCGGCCATGTCCTGCCTCAGATTTTAGAGGCCCTGCCCCTGGCTGTACAAGGCGGCCTGCGTCTGCCTTTGGTCTATAACTCCAGCGGCTACGACCAGGTGCAAAGCCTGAAATTGGCAGAGGGCATCATTCAGATTTATATGCCTGACCTCAAATTCGCGGATCCTGAACCTGCAAAAAAGTACTGCCAGGCAGAAGACTACCCTCAAATTGCGGCCAGAGCAGTGCGCGAAATGCACCGCCAGGTGGGGGACCTAGAGCTAAACTCCCAGGGTCTGGCCCAACAAGGCCTTTTGGTCAGACATCTGCTGCTGCCCCAGGATCTGGCTGGTACAGAAAAGTGGCTGGACTTCCTGGCCAGGGAAATATCCCAGGAGGTCTACCTAAACCTTATGGACCAATACCGGCCTTGCGGTCAGGCAGGTGCATTTCCTGAACTGCAAGGCACAATCAGCGCCCAGGAATATGCAGCCGCCAGGCAAAAGGCCGCGGAATACGGGCTGCACCGGCTGGACAGCCGGGACAGGCCCAGGCTCCAAAACCTGCTGTTTAATCTGTATCAGGACAGATAATCCAGATGAAACTGCAAAAAATGTTTTTGCGTCCAGATCAAGAAAAGATTGGATGTATAACCAGACCAAGAACCAGATATCCAGCAACAGCATGAGCAATACCCGGCAAAACCAGAAGCTGTTTATCGTTATGGTGGGCCTGCCCGCCAGCGGCAAATCCACCACTGCGGTCAAGATCAAAGAAAGCCTGGAAAACAGCAACCTGCGCTGTGCCATATTCAATAATGGTGACCTGCGCCGCAAACTCCTGAAACGCAATACCTCTTATGCCAGTTTTTATGACCGCTCCAACGAAAAAACCAGCAAAATCAGGGAAAAACTGAGCTTGATCAACATGTATCAAGCCCGTAAATATCTGCGCCAGAATGGCCAGGTGGCCATTCTGGACGCCACCCATGCCAGCAGCAGGAGAAGGGCCCTGGTCAAGTCCCGTTTGCAGGAATACCCGCTGCTTTTTATTGAATGTATCAACCAGGACCAGGAGATCCTGGAGACAATTATTACCCGGAAGGCAACATTATCAGAATTCAGCCACTTGTCCCGGGAAGAGGCCGTGCAGAGCTTCAAGCAGCGCATTGATTACTACGCACAGATCTATGCCCCCTTACAGGCTGAGCAGAACTTCATCAGGTTTGATACATTGAATAACCGCATTCTGGATGCCGGGATCAAAGAGGAGATCCCCCACTTTGACCAGATCCGGGACCTGCTGGTCACGGACCAGGTCAAGAATCTGTTTTTGGTCCGCCATGCCGAGAGCTACGACAATATTGAAAACCGTATCGGGGGCAATGCTGAACTAACCCCAGCTGGTAAACAGCAGGCCCAGAGGATCGCCTCCCATTTCTGCAGCTCCTCCCTGCCCTATATATTTTGCAGCACCAAGACCAGGACCAAGCAAACAGCCAGCCCGGTAGCTGAAATGCAGGCAGAAGAATCAACAGTCTTCAGTCTGGGAGAGTTTGACGAAATAGACGCCGGGATCTGCGAAGAGATGAGCTACCAGGAGATCAAACACAATATGCCTGACATCTACCATAACCGGCAAAAAGACAAATACCACTATGTCTATCCTGGAGGAGAAGGATATGTCAGCATGCGGCGCAGAATACATAAAGGGATTAAAAAGGTGCTTTTTTTAAGCGGCAAAGCCCAGAACATCATGATAGTCGGGCACAGGGCAGTAAACAGGATGATCCTGGCCCATTTTCTGTACCGCCGTATCTCTGATGTACCCTATATCTTTGTGCCCCAGGACAGGTACTACCACATAGTCAGTACCCAGCAAAAGAAGCTCTTTGAACTGAAATGGATATAATAACATCTTGAGACACAGTGCTAGCTGCCCAGCATGGCCTGTACTTCCTTGACTATACCAGCAGAGTTCAATCCGAAATAAGAGAACAAATCCTCTGCTGGAGAGGATTCACCAAAACGGTCCAAGCCCAGCACCCTGCCCTTGCTGCCTGCATATTTGTACCAGATTGCGCTCACCCCGGCCTCCACCACCAGCCTGGCCCTGATTTCACTGGGCAATACCTTTTCCTGATAATCCAAGCCCTGGGCCTGGAAGAGCTCCAGACAAGGCATGGAAACCACACGTACCCCGAGCTTTTTTTTGCGCAGTTCAAGCCCGGCCTGCACAGCAGGCTCCACTTCAGAACCAGTGGCTATAATAATGGCTTGCAGTCTGCCCTTTTCCGGCAAAAGCACATATCCTCCCCTGCTGATATCCTCCAGGGCCTGCTCGCTTCTGGCCTGGGTCTGCAGGCCCTGTCTGGACAAAAGCAGCGCGCTGGGACCATCCTTATGCAACAAAGCCTGCTGCCAGGCTGCTGCAGTCTCCACTGCGTCACAGGGTCTCCAGACTGTAAGGTTCGGTATCAAGCGCAAACTGGATGCATGCTCCACAGGCTGATGAGTAGGCCCGTCTTCACCCACCCCGATGGAATCGTGGCTGAGCACGAAGATGTTTTGCAGTCCCATCAAAGCGGCCATGCGCAAGGCGTTTCTGGCATAATCCGAAAAGACCAGAAAAGTCCCTGCATAGGGGATAAGCCCCTTATGCAGGGCTATGCCGTTCATAATGGCGGCCATGGCGAATTCCCTGACCCCAAAGTGCACATAGTTCCCGGAAAAATCCCCTGCACGCACCGCCTTGGACCCGGACCAAAGAGTCTGATTAGAGCCGCTCAGGTCTGCAGAGCCGCCCAGCAGTTCGGGCAGTTCCGGGCCCAGCAGGTCCAGAACCTGCCTGGAAGCCTTGCGTGTAGCCAACTTCTGCCCTGCTGTATCCATCTCTTTTACAAAACCCTGTATTTTGCCTTGCAGGCCTTGAGGCAGATCTCCTGCTGTACAGCGTTCAAACTCCAGGGCCAATTCTGGATATTGTTGTTTGTAGCTGCGATAACTTGCCTGCCATTTTTGCTGCAGTTCTGCTCCTGATTTTGTTGCATCAAAGGCCTGATAGATCTCCTGCGGGATTTGAAAAGGCCCATAATGCCAATCCAGATGCTCCCTGGTGGCTGCAATCTCATCCCTGCCCAGGGGAGCTCCATGGGTCTTATGGCTGCCGCATAGATTAGGGGAACCGCAAGCAATTTTGGTCTGGCAGCAGATAAGACTTGGCCTGGACAGCTCCAATCTGGCCGCCTGCAGGGCCTGGTGTACTGCCTGAGGATCATGACCATCCACCATGCTGATCACATGCCACCCATAAGCCTTAAATCTGCTGGGCGTATCCTCATTGAACCAGCCTCGGACCTCGCCATCTATGGAGATGCCATTATCGTCATACAGGGTGATCAGCTTGCCCAGGCCCAGGGTGCCAGCCAGAGAGCAGGCTTCATGGGAGATACCCTCCATCAGGCAGCCATCACCCACCAGCACATAGGTATAATGATCAACAATTGGCAACTCAGGCCTATTAAACCTGGCGGCCAAAATCCTCTCTGCCAAAGCCAGGCCCACTGCATTAGCCAGACCCTGACCCAAAGGGCCGGTGGTGGTCTCCACCCCCGGGGTCAGACCATATTCAGGATGGCCCGGGGTCTTGGAATGCAGCTGCCTGAACCTTTTTATCTCCTCCAGGGCAAGATCATAACCGCTTAGATGCAGCAGGGCATATAACAGCATGGAGGCATGTCCATTGGAGAGCACAAACCTGTCCCTGTTCGGCCAGGCAGGATCCTTGGGATTGTGGCGCAAAAAATCGCACCAGAGCACCTGAGCCAGATCAGCCATGCCCATAGGGGCGCCTGGATGTCCTGAATTTGCCTCTTGCATCCAGGCTCAGGATCCTGATCGCGTCGGCCATCTTTTTTCTGGAAAGCATGTTCTTTCTCCTCATGGGGTTTTGTGCTATGCGCTTGACTTGGCACTGCAAACAGAAATAGGATCAACAATAATATTTATTACAAGCTTATCTTTCAGGAGGCCTGATGACCAAAACAGAATTCATACTCTCCCCTTCTTTGCTCTCGGCGGATTTCGGGGGCTTGCGCCATGAACTGCAGGCCCTGGAACAGGCTGGACTGCAATGGGTGCATTGGGATGTCATGGACGGCGCATTTGTACCCAATATAACTTTGGGGCCTGCATTGATTGCAGCCTGCAGAAAAAAAAGCCGCCTTTTTTTTGACGTGCACCTCATGATCCAAGAGCCGGAAAACTATCTGGAACAATTTGCAGCTGCAGGCGCTGACTTGCTCTGTGTGCACGTAGAGGCTTGCAGCCATTTGGAATCCGTGATCAGCCGTATCCGGGAATTAGGCTGTAAAACAGCAGCAGCCCTGAATCCGCATACCCCACTTTGTCATCTGGACTATATCCTGCCCAGCCTGGATATGGTGCTGATCATGAGTGTCAACCCGGGCTTCGGCGGCCAGAAGTTCATTCCTTTCTGCCTGGACAAGATCCAGGACCTGCGACAGAGGATTAATATCCAAAGCCCCCAAACCCTGATCCAGGTGGATGGGGGCATTGATTTACAAAATGCTGCACAAGCAGTTCAGTCTGGAGCAGATGTCCTGGTCTCTGGCTCTGCATTTTTCCGCTGCACTTCTTATGCTCAAAGACGCCAGGATTTTATCCAGGCAGTTCAGGCCGGGCAAGCAAATTAGAACCTAAAACGCAAACCCAGGCAATAAGAATTTGAAGACCTGCTCTAAAGCCATTTATTGCTTATCAGACCCGGCCCTTCTTTGCTCCCCGGCCCCTTGATCTTTTACTGCAAATGGGTTAGAAATAAAGCTGCATACTAAAATAACCAGTTAAGACCTCAGTCCCAGCATTTTTAGCTGGAGCCAAACCAGAGGTCAAGTTTTATATCATTTATGCAGCATGAAGAAGTTGGTTTATAGGCATTTACCCTAGCAAAAGAATATATATTCAATCACTTTGTTTAACCTGTTTTTGACAAGGAGCAGGATCATGAAATTATCCACCCGCAGCCGTTATGGTACCAGGCTTATGCTGGAACTGGCAGAATATTACCAACAAGGCCCAATGCACCTCAACGACATAGCCCAAAGACAGAATATATCCATCAAGTATTTAGAACAGCTGATCATCCCTTTAAAAAAGGCCGGCTACATCCAGAGTGTCCGCGGTCCCAAAGGGGGCTATCAGCTCCAGGTCCATCCCGGAAAAATAAGAATAGGCAACTTGGTCCAGGTTCTGGAGGGCGAGCTGCAACTATCTCCCTGCCTGAAGGATCCTGAAGCCTGCGCAAGGTCAGCAGACTGCCCGACCAAGGACATCTGGAATCAGGCCAGCCAGGCCATGTACAGAGAGTTAAACGCTGTGACCCTTGCGGATCTGTTGCACAAAAATGGCCCTGCCTTGGATCTTAATTTAGAAGAAAATAACGGCTGTAGCCAGATAGAGCAGAGCAAAGAATAGGCAAGTGTCCAGTCAGTACTAATTTTCACTATGCATCCGGTCCCTGCTTCTTGGCTTCCTGCCAAGGCCAGCGGCCCTCCACCTCCAGATGCAGGGTCAGGCTCAAAAATGCCCTGATAAAAACCACCAGCACTAAGATCCCAACACTGGTCAAGGCTTCCGAGACAATCACTGTGCGGATGATGTCCCCGGCGATCAAGAACTCCAGACCCAGAATTATGGAGCGACCTAAATCCCGCCGGTATTCTTTGTAGGCTTTTTCACCGCTAAAAAGGCGCAGGTGCTTTAAAAACCTAAAAGAGGTGTATGCTGAGCCCAGGATTATTACCAAAACCCCGAAAGCCTCAATACCAAAACCCGCCAGCCCTATCAACTCTTGCAGTCTGTGCATGGCCCTTCACCCCGTGACTAATTCTTAGTTGTCTTGCTGCTTGACCCCAGCCATGATATTAACCCGAATTTACGGCTGTAGTGAGCCAAATATTTAAATCTATCACTGATAAACAACAATTTCAAATAGTTGTATATGAGAAACAATAAAACACTGTAGTGAGCATAAACAACTTTAATAACCATTGACTTTCAGGTATCATTGAGCTTCATCAAAGATAAAAGTAAACCCGGGTTAAGCTCCAAAAGACTTTGGAAGCAAAAATGACTGCTCAGACCAAAATTATATTCCATTTAGACCTGCAAAACTTTTTATCCCCAGCATACCGGTCAGGCCTGGCCAGTGTTGACCCCGGACGCAAGGCCTCGATTAAGGATATTGTGGAAAGCCTGGGTCTGCCCCATACAGAGGTGGGCTGCATCATCAGCCTGGGCCGGCATCTGACCTTCGATCATATCCCGGAGCCAGGAGAAATAATCCATATTCGGCCCCACACACCGCCTGTAGACTGCAGGCAGAAGACCCTGCTCCAGACCAGGGCGCTTAAGGAACACAGATTCATAGTGGATGTCAATGTAGGCAAACTAGCCAGCCTATTGCGTATGCTGGGCTTGGACACGGCCTATAATCCAAAATGGGGTGACGCCCAAATTGCAGAACTGGCCTGGCAAGAGGGCAGGATTGTATTAAGCAGGGATAAAGGCCTCTTGAAGCGCAAAAAGATAGAGTACGGCAGATTGTTGCGCAACCACCAGCCCCTGCAGCAGCTCAAGGAAGTCCTGCAATTTTACGGCCTCCAAGACGGGTTTCCTATATTCACCCGCTGCCTGCGCTGCAACAGCAGACTGCAGCCTGTGCCTAAAGAAAGCATCCAACACCTGTTGCTGCCCAAGACCAGAAAATACTATGACCATTTTTGTATCTGCCCGGACTGCGAGCGGATATACTGGCAGGGCTCCCACCTGCAAAGGATGCAGCATCTTTTACAGGGTCTGCAGCTGGGCTGTAAAGCCTTTTAGATCGGCTAGCCCTGAATGGAGAGCTGCGCGCTTCTAGACTGCACCTTGCAGGGTCTCATTTTTGGCTTTTCTCTGGGGCAGGTCCGAGGACTTGAGCTCGCCAGACTGGCCCGGGAGTTGTTCAGGATTTAGCTCATGGCCTTGCATATCCGTATTCCTTATGGTTTCTTATTGGTCTTAAATGCTCAGCATGCCAATATAGCAAATCCAGGCACAAAGCAAACAAAATTTGGACTCCCCTGACCAAAAAAGTCTGCAGATCATGTATTGACAGTCCTTCAGACCCAGGCTAAATTTAGATTGATATAGATTATAGCTGGTTGTTTTCTGTACATAAGCAGGTCATAACCAGTATATATAATCTGCAGTTCCAGCCAGCATGCCCATTGCGCATAAGGAGCAGCCCATGATCATAGACCAGCCAGGCAGAATTTCAGACAGGATCATCATGCTTGGCCGCAAGGATTCCTGTGTCTACCTGCTGCAAGGTAGCCAGGAACATATCCTGGTAGGCGGGGGCATGATCCATATTGCTCCAGAAGTCCTGCACCAGCTTAAAGACTGGGGCATTTTTCTGCAAGCCATAACCAGGATTATTATTTTACATGCCCACTTTGATCACTGCGGCATCATACCCTATCTGCAAAAACACCTGCCCGGGGCCAGGGTAATGGCCTCCGCCCAGGCCCAAAAGCTCCTTTCCAGGCCGGACGTCCTGCAGAGCATTCAATTCATGAACCAAGTCCTGCTGGAAAGGGAGCAAATGCAACAAAAGGCCCGGGAACTAGGCCTGGAATTCCCTGGACTTGAAGTCCAGGAAACACTGACAGAGGGGGATCTGATCCAGGGAGACGACTTTGAGCTGCAGGTCCTGGAGGTGCCTGGGCACTCCTCTTGCTCCATTGCCCTTTATATGCCCCAGGAAAAGGTCCTGTTTGCTTCTGATTCTACTGGCATCCCCTTTGGCCGGGATGTATTTACAGCAGCCAATTCCAATTTTGATCTTTACCAGCAAAATCTTAAACGCATGTCTGAGCTGGATGTACAGATCCATCTGGCTGAGCATTACGGAGTCAGGACCGCAAAAGACGCCCAAGAGTTTATGCAGAGATCCCTGCAGTCTGCTCAAGAAACCAGACAGATCCTGGAAGCAAGCTACCAGCGCACCCAGGATGTACAGCAAAGCACTGAGCAGGTCACCAAGGATCTGGCACAAAAAATGCCCCAGGATTTCCTGCCCCCTGAGGTCATATCCATGGTGGTCGAGCAAATGCTCAAATATATTGCCAAGCAACAGGCTTAACCAGCCCGCAACCAGGAGAAGCAAACCCTATGCACAATGCACCATGGCCTACCCAATACTGGCCTCAAGGAGTGGCCCGGGAGATATCCGGATATGAGAAGCCCTTGTTCTCGCTCTTGGATGATGCAGCCCAAAAATATCCTGATCTGCCTTACACAGTATTTAATGGAGCACAGCGTACCTTCTCCCAAGTCCAGGATGCTGCAGACAGAGTTGCTAATTACCTGCATGCCCAGGGCATCCAGAAAAAAGACCGGGTGGCCATATTTCTGCCCAATCTACCCCATTACCCAGAGATATATTTCGGCATCTTAAAGGCAGGGGCTGTCTGTGTAACCTGCAACCCGCTTTACACAGCCAGTGAATTGCAATACCAGTTGCAGGATTCCGGGGCAAAATTCCTGTTCTGCATGGACCATCCCCAGTTCTATCCCACTGCAGTAAAGGCTGTTCAAGACACAGAAGTTCAAAATATAATAATCTGTAATGTCAAACCTTATCTGCCTAAAGCCAAGCAGATCATTGGCGGCTTATTGGGCAAGATCCCCAAAGCTGACCAGCACGAACCAGGCCATATAACGTATCAGCAGCTGCTGGCCCAAGCCAGCCCTAATCCGCCCCAAGTGAACATTGACCCGCTGCAGGACCTGGCGCTGATCATCTATACCGGAGGCACTACTGGCGTACCCAAAGGTGCAGCCTTGACCCACAGTAATTTTGTGTTCGACGTCATGGCCCTGGATGAATGGGTGCGTGTGCCTCATGAACCAGGCGCAGAACCTGAAAAAATAAGGCCTGGTGGCTTTCATTGCTATCTTGGTGTGTTGCCCTGGTACCATAGCTTCGGCATGACTGTTTGCTTGCTGGGTGCCTGCGGCAACGGAAGCAAACTGGTCTGCGTACCAGATCCCAGAGCTGGCAAGCCTCCCTTTACTGAGGTGTTGAAGACAGTGCAAAAGGAAAAGACCACCATGCTGGTGGGTGTGCCCACTATTTTCTCCGCCTTTGTCAACCACCCCCACCTGGAGCAGTATGACCTGGGCTCGATTATTGTCTGTGCATCTGGCGGTGCACCCTTGGCAGTGGAACTGGCCAAGCGTTTTGAAGAAAAGACAGGGGCGGTGATCTTTGAAGGCTATGGCCTGAGTGAAACTGCACCTGTGGTCTCAGCCAATCCCAGTGATACAAACTTGCGGCGTTTTGGCTCAGTAGGCTTCCCCATGCCCAACACGGATTTCAAGATTGTGGATATTGAAACCGGTCAAAATGTCTTGCCCCAGGGTCAGGACGGTGAAATTGCAGTCAGCGGCCCCCAGGTCATGCAGGGCTACTGGAGAAAACCCCAGGCAGACGCCGAGGTCTTCCGGGAAATCCAGGGAGCCAGATATTTCCTGACCGGGGATATTGGCCATATTGACCCTGACGGTTACATTATAATTACAGATCGCAAGAAGGATGTCATCCTGGTAGGCGGATTCAATTGCTACCCCAGAGAGGTGGAAGAGGTGCTCTTTGCCCACCCCAAGGTGGCCCAGGCCGCAGTAATTGGCGTGCCAGACGAAAAAAGCGGGGAGCGGGTCAAGGCCTTTGTCCAGCTCCAAGCCGGACAAGAAGCTACTGAACAGGAAATCCTGGATTTCTGTAAGCAGAGATTGACCGGCTACAAACGTCCCCGCAGTGTGGAATTCAGGGACGAACTGCCTGTCTCCCCGGTGGGTAAAGTTTTGCGCCGGATACTCAAAGACGAGGAACTGGGCCAAAAGTCCTGATCAACAGGCTGTTCACTGCTGAAATAATAAGACGTTAGCCATACTGCATCACTTTTAATCACTTAGGAGGTATATTATGACAGTTCTGGCTGAACTCTCCATCTTTCCCATGGATAAGGGAACCAGCCTAGGCAGCTATGTGGCCCGTGCCGTGCAGGTCATTCGCAACAGCGGCCTGGAATACCAGCTAGGACCCATGGGCACTTGCTTGCAGGGAGAATGGGCTGAGGTCATGCAGACCGTGCAGGAATGCTTCCAGGAATTGGAAAAGGATTGCGACAGGATCTATCTGACCCTCAAACTGGACTACCGCAAGGGTAAAACCGACCTGTTGCAGTACAAGGTACGCTCGGTACAGGAAAAAATCTAATCACCCTGTATCTATTGATTATTTAATGATGGATTCACCACCTACTATGCCCGCACAAACTAATGTACCGGCCTAGCCAGGGTCCGTGGATTCGCCCAACAGGGCTTTTTGCGCCCTGTTGGGCGGATCTTCGGACCCAATGAATAGTTACGATTATTTTTTTAAATTCTGTTTCAATCGATCAATCCTGTCCCAGGACTCCTGAATATTAGACTCAGCAATCCGGCCCTGTCGTATGAGGCCAAGGATAATCTCCTTGGCCTTTTGCGCAATATCCTGTTCATAAACCAGGTTGTTGCCAAAGATTAATATGTCCACCCCGGCAAGAATTGCTCTTTCAATGGCAGTTTCCAGGCCATATTCCTCCCTTATGGCCCCCATCTGCATGTCATCGGAAATAATCACCCCCTCATAGCCCAGCTCCTGCCGCAATAGATCATTAAGGACCCTTAAAGATAAAGTGGCCGGCCATTCCGGGTCCAGCCGGGCATTAAAAACATGCGCGGTCATCACCATATCCACTGCTGGGTATTCAAAAAGCATTTCATAAGGTTCAAGTTCTATCCTGCTCCAGGTATCAGTGACATCAGTGAAGCCCTGGTGTGAATCCCGGGTGGAACTGCCGTGCCCTGGGAAGTGCTTCAAAGCAGTCAGGACCTGTTTCTGCCTGTGGCCTTTGATCACTTGCCTGGAGTGCTGGGCCACAATATCCGGATCTGAGGAAAAACTCCTCTCCAGTTTACCTATGACTGGATTATCTGGATTAACATTCAAATCCACCACAGGGGCCAGATTGACATTGATACCCATCTCAAAAAGGGTGGATGCTGTTCTTAAGGCATACTCAGCAGTAAGCGCCCTGTCGTTTTGATCCCCCAGCCAGGC
Source organism: uncultured Desulfohalobiaceae bacterium (assembly GCA_964562725.1). Lineage (GTDB taxonomy): Bacteria > Desulfobacterota > Desulfovibrionia > Desulfovibrionales > Desulfothermaceae > CAZBUB01. Next base: position 64,387 of record CAZLUR010000002.1, read on the forward strand.
TTGGGACTGAGATGGCGGAAAACCATACCTTTCCTTAAGCCGCACTACTTTGCCTCCCTCCTGATCCACTGCTACCAGCAGGGTATCTTCTGTGGCCCCTTGCAGATCCTTGATAAGCCTTTTCAACTGCTCAGGCGACTGCACATTACGTATAGGGCTTTTAAGGGCCAGGTCATAATCAAAGATTATCACTCCGCCCACACGACCCTTTTGAATATCCTGGATAATGGGGCTGTCCTCATCCACCTCCAGCCCCCTGAAACCAACCATGAGCATCTGCCCGATCAGTTGCGAAAGTTGATCATTATCTTTTCTATTCAGATCTCCTTGGGCCGGTACAAGCAAGATCGTGAAAAAGCAGAACAGCAATAAAATGATTATCCTGGTTTTTATCATAAATGCTGAGTTCGTTCCTGGAAAAAAGTTAAACAAGTCAATTTGCCTGGCCTTGTCAGTATAGGGTCAGCCCGCCATGCCGTAAATAATCACTTTCTTGATCATAATTGAACCTCCTTTTAGTTCCTGATCCAAAGAGGCCTGCAGCTTACTGGCCGAATATGGACAGCAAGAGCCCGGCAGCCACGGCAGAGCCTATGACCCCGGCCACATTGGGGCCCATGGCATGCATGAGCAGGTAGTTATCAGACCTGGCCTGCTGGCCCACAACCTGGGAGACCCTGGCCGCCATGGGTACTGCAGATACTCCGGCTGAACCAATCAAAGGATTGATCTTCTCCCGGGAAAAGAGGTTCAACAGCTTGGCCAGCACCACCCCGGAGGCAGTACCAAAACTAAAGGCCACTATGCCCAACAGCAGGATGCCCAGGGTCTTCAGGTTCAAAAAGGTTTCAGCAGCTGCACTGGCGCCCACTGTCACACCAAGAAAAATGGTCACAATATTGATCAGGGCGTGTTGAGCGGTCTGCGCCAGCCGATCCGTGACCATGCACTCTTTAAACAGGTTGCCCAACATCAACATCCCGATCAGTGGTGCAGCAGCAGGCAGAAACAAAAGCACTAAAATGGTGACCATGACAGGAAAAATGATCTTCTCCCTTTTGGAGACATCCCGCAGTTGCTCCATTGCAATGCAACGTTCATTCCTGGTGGTCAAAAGCTTCATGATCGGAGGCTGGATAATAGGTACCAGGGCCATATAGGAATAGGCGGCCACTGCAGTGGCAGCCAGCATATGCGGGGCCAGCATGGAGGTCAGATAAATAGTGGTGGGACCGTCCGCCCCGCCGATGATTCCGATTGAAGCAGCTTCCTGTCCGGTAAAGCCCAGAAAAAGGGCGCCCAGGAAAGTGGCAAAGATCCCGAATTGCGCTGCAGCACCCAGCAAGACGCTTTTGGGATTGGCAATCAGTGGTCCGAAATCTGTCATGGCCCCCACACCCATGAATATCAATGGGGGGAATATTCCCAGTTTGTTGCCCTGGTACAGATAGTGCAGCAGGCCTCCAATCTTATCGAATTCAATGACTTCCTGGCCAATGATCAGGACGGATTTTTCCATCAGCCCGGTCATGGGCATATTTATGAGCAGCATGCCAAACCCTATGGGTACCAGCAATAAAGGCTCATACTTCCTGGAGATGCCCAGATACAACAAACCCAGGGCGATAGCCAGCATCAGGGCATGGCCCAAAGTGAAATGCATAAATCCTGTGGAGTCAATGAAGAGCATTAGTTTCTCAAGCATGGCCTGGCCCTTTTCGATTATACATAAGGGTTGCGCAGGATGGGTTTGGATCCTGGAGGTTTAATCGCCATCAAATCATTTATTCCAACCCGCTATAGCAACAAATCCCGGCTACTCACAACTGTCCCCATCTATGCACGCCTTCCATGCGGGCTGCATTTATCCAGGTCTGGTCTTTAAACCTGGCCATGCCTTTGACCCGGACCAGCAGGGCTGGTCTCTCAGACTCCTGGAATGCTGCCAGGGCTCCGATCATGGCCGCCACCAGCTTGGGGTTGGGTCCCTGCCTGGTCTGCCCGGGCGTTTTCTGACCGGTATCAGTGCCTGTTTCCGGACCTGTATGCTCATCAACTCCTGGGGCTGCAGCTTCCTGCTCAGGAATTTCCTTTTCCGGCCTGTAAAAGACATAGCGCAGCACATGCAAGGCCAAAAACAAGAGCAACAAGATTATGAACACGCTGGCCATTCCAATCAGTGTCACCTGCAGGCCTGTGATCAGATTTAGCAAAACAGATCCTCCTTGGTCCTGGAAATTTTACAAAGGGATATTGCCGTGTTTTTTGGCCGGCCTGGATTCTCTTTTGTTTACCAGCATTTCCAGGGCTGAAATGAGCACCGGCCTGCTTTGAGCCGGCCGCAGGACATCAGCCACATAACCCAGCTCTCCAGCTCGATATGGATTGGCAAACTCCCTGCGATACTGTTCTATCTTCTCCAGGCGCACATTTTCCGGTTCTGCAGCAGACTCAATCTCCCGCTTGTAAATAATATTGGCTGCTCCCTCTGGCCCCATAACCGCTATCTCTGCCCCCGGCCAGGCATAAACCAGGTCCGCACCTAGTTCCTTGCTGCACATGGCCAGATATCCGCCACCGTATCCTTTCCTGGTGATCAAGGTCACCTTGGGTACAGTAGCCTCTGAATAGGCATAGAGCATCTTGGCCCCATGCCTGATGATGCCTCCAAACTCCTGATTGGTTCCAGGCAGGAAGCCTGGGATGTCCATCAGGGTCAAGATGGGCACATTAAAAGCATCGCAGAACCTGATAAATCTGGCCCCTTTATCCGAGGCGTTGATGTCCAGACAGCCAGCCAGGTGCTTGGGCTGGTTGGCAATAATGCCCACGGTCTGGCCATTCAGCCTGGCAAACAGGGTCAGGATGTTGCGTGCATAATAGCTGTGCACCTCCAGGAACTGGCCGAGATCCACTATTTCTCTGACTATATCCTGCATGTCATAGGCTTTATTTGCACTGACCGGCATGATCTGCTCCAGGGCCGGGCAAAGCCTGTTTGGGTCATCTGTACATTCCAGCCTTGGCGCGCCTTGCAGGTTGTTCGCTGGTAGATAGCCCAGCAGTTCTTTGACCTGCTGCAGACATTGCTCTTCATTTTGAGCCAAGAAGTGGGCCACACCGCTGACCTCGTTCTGGGTCCGCCCTCCTCCCAATTCATTAGCACTGACCTCTTCTCCGGTGACAGCCTTGATCACCTGGGGGCCGGTAATAAACATCTGGCTGCTGCCCTCTACCATGAAGATAAAATCCATCAAGGCCGGAGAGTAAACAGCTCCACCGGCACAGGGGCCCATGATCACTGAAATTTGCGGAATCACTCCTGAGGCCAGGGTGTTGCGGTAGAATATGTGCCCATAGCCGCTCAAGGCGGCTACACCTTCCTGTATCCTGGCCCCGCCTGAATCATTGATACCTATCAATGGCGCGCCGTTCTTCAGGGCCAAATCCTGTACCCGGCATATCTTTTGAGCATGCATCTCTCCCAGGGAACCGCCCATAACTGTAAAATCCTGAGCAAAGACATAAACCAGTTTGTCTTCAATGCTCCCATATCCGGTGACAACCCCGTCCCCTGGAGCTGATTGCTTGTCCATTCCCAATTCGGTGCGTCTGTGGTGCACGAATACATCTAACTCCTTGAATGAACCCTCGTCCAGCAGGATCCTCAACCTCTCCCTGGCGGTTAGTTTACCCTTTTGATGCTGATTCTTGATTTGTTCAGCACCGCCTCCTTGCTCAATCCTGGCCAAACGGTCTTCCAATTCTTTGAAAATATTCTGCATGTCAGCCGTCACTTGGTTTAGAGGTTTGCTGATAAATAAAGGGCAATCTTGTGCTATCTGGGCCTGGAACATGGACTGAACCAGGTCTGGATAACATAATTCCCTATATCAAAAAAATATTCTTATCAACCCGCAGCCCATGAGTTTTACAGGAGGGTATTATACCTCCTGAGAACCAATTATCTAAGCCTGGCTGTGCTTGATCCTTAACCAGAGCTTTACATGGCCATCTGCAATGCTTAACATAAGTGATGCTAAAAGCCGATCACCGCTTTAAAATGTGCAAGCCTTGTGCACAGCAGAAAATACTCGCTCCCTGGCACAACAGGTCCAAGAGGCATAAAATGAATAATGAAAAATTGGTATCTATATGGTGAGGTGCATTTGATTCATCCAAAGAAATATATAACCCCGTCGTCATTACCGGGCTTGACACGGCAATACATCTATGTCTTAAAGTCAAAAAGACATGGACTCCCCGGTCAAGCCGGGGAATGACGGACAAGGTGAATGTCACGCCGGACTTCCTCTTCGTCATTCCCGCGCAGGCGGGAATCCAGGTATTTTTTTCTGGACTCTCAGGTCAAGCCGGCGAATGACGAGCAGTTATGGTGAACAGTTAAAAAAATTGTGGAGTATTATTATGTCCAGTAGGATATTTATGCGCACTTTACATACCGCTGCCCAGGTCTGCATGCAAAAGTGGGGCAAAAAGGCCGGGGACAAAAGCATCACTTATCTTACCAGGTGGGCTCAAAAAAGGGGCCTTGCCCATCGAAGCTATGACCTGGATTCCTTAAGCGCAGAGCTGAACCGTATGTACCAGCAGGGCAAATTCAGCAGGGCTGAATGGGCCCAGATAAAATCCAGGCTGGCCGAGGCCATCAAAGCCAGGAACCGTCCGCCTGGCTCATGAATACCAGCTCCAGGTTTTGATCCCTGCCCAGCTCGGAGAAAGTCGTTGCAGACTTAAGCCATGGCCTGCTAATTTATTTTTAACATCGATTTGATCCAGAATAACAAAAAATCAAAGGAGAAGACCCATGCAGCATGAGCACCAGAAATGGCAATGCGCCCATTGCGGACATACAGCAGACCAAAAATTCCAGGAAGACCTCTGCCCCCAATGCGGGCTCACCTATTGGAAGTGCTCGGAATGTGGCTACTTGATCACTGCGCCTGCGCCCCCTGAGCTATGTTCCCAGTGCAATAAGAAATGTGAATTTGTCAATGTGACCTGCTACACGCCTGAGTGCGGAGGCCCAGGCCATATAGACCCCAGGCTCTGAGCCAATTCAGAGCTCAAGTCTCTGGCTTCCTGGCTCTGGTCCAAAACCACGGACTATAGCTGGAAGCCTGCCCATCTAAATTTGCCCTGAACTGTGGAGCAGAAATGGTTACCCTTTTGGATTATGGCGCCGGGAATGTGCGCAGTGTATATAACGCAATAACCAGGCTGGGGCATACAGTACAAATAGTTCAAAGCCCCAGGGATATCATCCAGGCCAGGACCCTGATTTTTCCTGGTGTGGGCTCCTTTGGCAGCATGATGCATACCCTGCAGGACAAGGGTTATTACCAGCCGCTTTTGGATTACTTGCACTCCGGACGTCCATATCTGGGTATTTGTCTTGGCCTGCAGGCCTTGTTCCAGAGCAGCCAAGAGGCCCCTGGCGTTCCTGGGCTCGGTTTTATCCAGGGCCTGGTCCAGCGTTTCAATACACAGCTCTCAGTGCCCCACATTGGCTGGAACGGTCTGCGCGTACAAAAGCCTTCGAGGCTGTTCCAAGGCTTCGCAGGCCAGGAAAAAGTCTACTTTGTGCACTCCTACCATGTAGTTCCTGAAAACCAGGAGATTGTGCTCAGCTATACAGATTACGGCCAGCCATTTGTGAGCAGTATCCAGCTGGACAACGTGCTGGCCACCCAATTCCATCCGGAAAAAAGCGCAGAGATTGGGCTGGACCTGTTCAGGAATTTTCTGGATGAAAACTCCCGGCCGGCCAGGCCAAAGGCCTCAACTGCCAGCACCAGGCTGGCCAAACGCATCATAGCCTGTTTGGATGTCCGGGCCAACGATCAGGGAGATCTGGTGGTCACCAAAGGGGACCAGTATGAGGTGCGGGAAAACGGAGCTGTGCGCAACCTGGGCAAACCTGTAGAACTAGCAGAGCGCTACTACCAGGAAGGGGCAGATGAGATCGCTTTTTTGAATATTACCGGATTCAGGGATTTCCCCCTGCAGGACCTGCCCATGCTGGAAGTTTTGAGACAGACCTCCTGCAATGTGTTCGTGCCCCTGACCATAGGAGGCGGGATCAGGGATTACACTGACTCCCAGGGTCAAAACTACTCAGCCCTGCAGGTGGCTGCCAGGTATTTCCGCTCCGGAGCGGACAAGATATCCATCGGCAGCGAGGCCGTGGATATTGTGCAGCAATATCTTGCTCAGGGCCAAAAGACCGGACATAGCGCCATAGAGCAGATCTCCGCAGTCTACGGCAGCCAGGCAGTGGTCATTTCCATAGATCCCAGACGCAGCTATGTATTTGATCCCGGAATGACCAGCCACCTGAGCATACCCACCCAGGACCCTGGTCCTGAAGGTCAGGGTTACTGCTGGTTCCAGTGTACTGTGCAAGGAGGCAGGACAGGAAGGGAGCTGGATGCTATCACACTGGCCCGGGCCTGCGAAGAACTTGGGGCAGGGGAGATATTATTGAACAGTATTGATAGGGATGGGACCAAATCTGGTTTTGATCTGGAACTGATCCAGGCTGTTAGCCAGCAGGTTCAAATACCGGTCATTGCCTCCAGCGGTGCAGGCAACACCAGACATTTTCTACAGGTCTTCACCCAGACCAACGTCGAGGCCGCCCTGGCTGCTGGAATCTTTCATCGCCAAGAAGTGCCCATCAGGGCTGTCAAGGAAAGTTTGAGCTCCAGGGTGGAAGTGCGCATCTAAACCTTCTAGCCCGAGTCATGCTGAGAATAACTTGGGCCAAGCAAATTTATCAGGCAACAACTTCCCGTAGCTTAAGGATCTGTTTTTTCTCTTCCAGACAGACCTGGATCAGGATGATCTTGCCCTCCCTGAACAGGTTGGAGCAATGCCTGTCAAATTCCTGACAGGCCTTGTCATAACAGGTGTAATACTCGTCATACCTGCCACCGGTTTTCTGCACGCTGATCCCGAAAACATCCATAATGCGCCCCAGAGCAAAAAGGTTGATAAGCTGGCATACAAACCTTGCCAAAAACCTGTTGCAAACATAATGCCTGCTTAGCAGATGTATTGGGGCAGCACATAACTCAAAAAGCAAGACTTGTCCAGGGCCTGATTAAGAAAATTTCTGATTGAGCCCCTGATAAAAGCCTCTACCTGTCTTAGGCCTGTAAGGCCAAGGCAATAACTGTCAGGTTGTCTGAACCCTTGCGCTTTAGCAAAACTTCTTCTCCCAGGGCCTCAACCGCAGCCTGGGCTGAGGAAGAACCCCGCACTGCAATTGCCACCTCCTGGTTGGACATAAAATCAAAAAGGCCGTCAGTGCCGGCCACAAGCCACAAATCACTGTCCTGGATCAGTTCAGTATGCAGTTCAGGGCTGGGAATGACCCCCACAGGCTGAAAAAAGGAATCGCCCAGACTGCGGGTAGGCATCAGGCCCTGACCAGCACGCAGCACATAAGGATATCTAACCTCTGCCCCATAGACCTCAATGCGCAATCTTTCCTGATCCTGGTCCAAGCGGTGGTCTTTGGTCAGTTGTTTCACGTTTTTCCGGGTAATGATAATGGCCCGGGAATCGCCTGCATTGGCCAGGGCCAGCTCTCTGCCCAGCAAGTAGAAATTCAGGGCAGTAGTCCCGGAGTCAAAACTGGCCAATTCTTGGGACACTGCATGGTAACTGAGCAAAAAGGCTTGGGCTGGGTCCTGGCCTTTTTGCATATGGCTGGCAAATTTGACATGCAGGGTTTGAGCTGCATATGATGCTGCATAATCGCCCAGGTGCCCATCATAAATCCCTGCAAAGACGTCATGGTTTTGCAGCAGGCCATAACGCAGCACATGCGCGTCCTCCATGCGCCAGCGCGGACCTTGTTCCATAAACACTGCAGCCTGTACCATAAAACACCTTGCTAGCTTTCTCCATGCAAGCCGCAATCCCAAAAGCCCTGCTCCAAGGTTTGCAGCTCCTGCTCAGGCCAGAACATATAGATGCAAGAAGTTAAAATAGGCGCATAAACCAGGGCCGAGGCAGCTATCTGGCCTTGATCCCAGTCTTCCTTAACAGCAGCTGCTGCAGTAAGCCGCACAAAGTACTGCCACATATGGGGCTCCCACTCTTCCAGATAAGCACAAACCCTGTCCCCTGCACAGCCCTGGGCCAGCTTGCTCCACAGATGATAGAGCAGGCCCTGGGGCATTGCCCGCATCTGGTCCTGGTTGGACTTGAAAGCCCAAACCGTAGCTGCAGAGGCAAAGGTTACTATGGGCCTGGTCTGGCCCATCTCGGACTGTCTTTGCTGCAGATAATGGAACACTTCCGGGAAATAACCCAGACATTCGGTTATCTGCTCCAGGGTCAATTCCTCCAGCTGCAAATGCTGCAAACAGGATTCGCTGACTATAGGCATGATAAAACCTCTTCAAAAATTCAAGCCTGATCCAGTCGGCAGCACTGGCTGTAGTAGGCAGCTCCATCTCCCATGTCCGTGGACATTGCCTGCACGATAATATTTGGGCCGTGCCCGCACTTCATCCAGCCACCTCTGCGCATAATCACCGCTTCCGGATGAATATCAGTGACAAAATTCGGCTTGACCTGCATCCTACCCAGGGCAGTGACCAGCCAGGTTTTCTGGGATGGATCATAACTGAAATAAAACGGATTATCCTTTGAGATTAAAACCATGGGCAGTATCTGCTGCCGGGATTCAGGAATCTGGGAATGCATATATCTGCCCCGCACAAGGCTCAAGAGCCGCATGGGAAAAATCCTGGGATTTTCCGGTTCAGGGCTCAATTTCTCCGGCAGGCAATAGCGTCCGTCAGGGTGATCAAACTTTGGCCCTGCAAAAGCAATTCGAGGATTGCGTCCTTCCAGAAAGCCTTTTTCCCGGATCTTTTCCAGGCTTGCACCCATCGGGGCCAAGCCTGCTACCAGGCATTGTTGTGAGTCAGGAAAAAGAATCTGCCTGGAAAGACGACTGCCCAGATCATCCAAGATATCAAAATCACTGCGGCATTCCCCCTTTGGCTCGAACAGCTTCCCGGAGTAATTCACATAGTCGTGCAGACAGGAACCCAGGATATCTTCTTTTTCCATCATAAAGGCCGGGGGCAGGACCAGGTCCGCACTAAGCGCAGTATCATGAAAAAAACCATCCACACAGACCACAAAGCTATCCCTGAAAGCAAGCTGCATGGCTTTGCTGTCCGGGACCTGATTGATCACGTTGTGCCCGTCCACCCAGATGAACTCAACTCTTGGGCTGGAGTTTTCAATCTCCTGGCCCAGATTGTAAAGTGCCAGTTGGCGGCGTTTTTCTGGATCAGGCACCCCATCCGGGGTTATGGCCGACCAGCTGCCCAGGTTGCGGCTAGAATCAATATTAAAATATGATCCACCGCCCTTTATCCCGATATTCCCTGTCAGCAGAGCCAGAGCATTGATGAAGCGGACATTCTCCCCTCCAAAGGCATATCTTTGGAGCCCCCAGCCCAATACACTGGCAACAGGCCTTTTTGCCCTGTAGCACTCAAATATTTCCCCGGCCTGGTCAGGAGCAATGCCGCACATATCAAGGAGTTCCCGGATACTGGTGCTCATAACCAGATCCCTAAATTTCCGCCAGTCACCTACAAGCTTCAGCAGCTCCGGATCAAAGAGATCATCTCTGATAAACATTTTGATTATGGCTGCTGCCAGAAACCTGTCCGTGCCTGGACGAATCAGAATAAATTCATCACTTAATGACTGGCTCTGGCCCCCTGGAGAAATGCTCAGGACCTTTGTTCCCAACTTTCTGGCCTCTTGAATCAGAGCGGCTGTATGTGGCGAAGACCTCAAAAAATCCCTGCCCCAGTTGACAATGCAGGAAGCATTGAGAAGATCCTGGGGATGGTTTTGGTTCAGACTGCCGAAATCCCGCATGCAGGCCTCAATCCCGGTCTCGTCACACAGGGAGCCATAAGTGGCAGCTGAGCCCAGGGCCTGGAAAAAATTCAGGCTGGCCTGAGCCAGGACTCCGCGGTAGCCATACCCTCTGATGTGCAAGATCTTTTCAGGAGTAGAGTCAAGATAGTTGATGCGCTCAGCAACCAAAGCCAGGGCAGCATCCCAGGAGATAGGCCTGAAATCCCGATTTTGTCGCAGCATGGGAGTTAGAATACGCTGCGGTGCATTAAGTCGTCTGATAAATGCCTTGCCTTTTGAGCAGATAAATCCCCTGGTAAAAGGGTGATCAGGATTGCCCCGGATGGTATTAGTTTCTGTGTCCTTTATAAAGGAACAGCAGTCCGGACAATCCATCATACAGGCAGAAATTTCAGCCATTTGTTTCTCCAAGTAATACTGTTTCTGACTGATTCATAGTGATCGATTGAT
>CAZLUR010000003.1:0-51895 GCA_964562725.1 uncultured Desulfohalobiaceae bacterium
TAAGCATCAAGTCCTGCGCAAAGCGCAGAAAATCATAACCCAAGGCAGTCCAAAAGTCAGGCTCTCCCTGCAACAGTTCTTCCAGGCCCTGGCTCAAAGATTGTACTGCTGGATTATCTGGATCTAAAAACCAGGCGCCCGGCATCAGGGCCAGCCTGAACAAATCCTGGTCCAACCGGTCAATATCCTGCCACTCCTGGCTCCAAAGCAGCGGGCCAATAAAAATCAGACTGCGCGCGTCATAATAGAAAAACTCAGGGATAATTGTTCTGGCCTGGGCCAAGCTGTCCGGCAAATATACTGCCCGAAAAGGGCTCAATGGGCTGACTGGGCCCGGTTTTTTTTGCTGAGCATCTTTGCCTGGCCCGCGCAAGCCTTGGGGCACCTGCAGCAAATCCGCTACAGTATTTTTCCAGCGGGTGTGATCCCGGGCAGGATAACTGGTCAGGGCGCTGAGCCTGCCCTGGTGTGTTTGTACTTCCTCCCAGAAAACCCTGGACATTCGTCTACCGTATTCCCCTTCTGGATAGAGCACAGCGTAATTGTCTATACCCAGTTCTGATTGCAGGACCTGCAACAAGCTCTGGACCTGGTCTTTATGGCTGGGAAAGAAACGGTAGCCCAGCCGGCCTTCGTCTCCCTGGGGCAACTCAGGCCTGAAAGTGAAGAATATGCGCTTTTCAGCCTGCCCTGACCGGGAAATTTCCTGCCAAACCTCGCTTTGCAAAGGCCCGCCCACGATTTGGAAGCGCATGGGCAAATTTTCCAATTCCTGCCTCCAAGCAGCAGATGAAGTATTGATGACCCTGACTTCCAGACCAGAGATATTCCCTGGCGCCTGCCACAAGGCAGTATCAACCCCGCGCAGCAGACTTCTACTCATCTCTCTAAAATCCCCATCCAGGGGCAAAAGCATGGCTACTGCCGGTTTTGCAGGGCCATACCTTTCAGATAAAGCCTGCAGTTGGCCTTCTAATTTAGAAGCCATTTCCAGTTGGCTTGCGTTGAGGATATCCTGCAAGATGGGCCAGACCCGGTGCCAGGAAAAATGCTCTGCATGCAGGCCTTGCACATAGAAAGCCCATTGCAGAAGCGCGCCAGGGAAATCGCTCCTGGGCCGTCTAAGGATTTCCTCCTGCATGGCGAACCATTGCTCCTCATGGATCTCCTGCAGCTGATCCAAAAGGGCCTTTTCCAGTTGGAGCCTGTCTTGGGCGCGCTTTTGCTGCGCATAAATATCCTGCCAGGCTGACCAGGTCTGGGCATAATTTTCCTGCTCGATATAGTGCCTGCTTAACCTGAGCAGAGCTGCAAGCTGCACTTCCAGAGCATAAGCCTGATCATCCAGCAGGCGGTTTAGATGCTGCTGCAAATCATCATAATTGTCCTGGAGCTCAAAATAGTCTGCCAGCAAGCTGTTCCAGGGCCAGCCCTTGCGCACTTCCGGATTAAGTTCAGACCAGTGCTGCAAGGCCCGGCCGGCCTGCCCGTATTGACCAGTCTGCAGGGCAGCCTGGGCTATGCGCTGCCAGGCCTGCTCCTGCAGCTTGTGTGCCGGGTCAGGGAGCTGCAAAAGCTCTTGATACAACTCAAGGGTCTCCTGCAGTCTGCCTTCCTGCCAGGCCTGTTCCGCCCTGCGGCTGATTCTTAATGCATCAGGTTCTTTTTCTGGCTCAGGGATTGTTTCCATAGGAGCGCAACCCCAGAGCACAAAGACCAACAGGAGGAAAAAACAGATCACTTTGGGCTGTAACATAAATACCCATGCACAATAAAAGCCTTGTTTCCAAAGCCGGCAGAGAAAAAAAAGGCCTGGCCCACCTGGGTGGACCAAGCCTTGATATTGAAAGGCCCAAGGCCAAATGTCAAGCCATGCGCCAAGCCTTATTTTTGCTCGGTGTATTCTGCATCCACTACGTCTTCATCATCCTGCTGCTTTTGTTGGCCGGCAGTCTGTTCTTCGCCGGCTGCACCAGATGCTCCTGCCTGGGCCTCGGACTGGCTCTGCTGCTGATAAAGCTTTTCAGCCAGCTTATGCGAAGCCTGGGACAAATTGTCAGTAGCGGTCTGGATGGCGTTTACATCCTCGCCCTCCATGGCCTTTTTCAATTCTTGGATCTTGCTCTCTATATCACTCTTGAGGCTGCTCTCCAACTTGTCTCCCAGATCGCGCATGGATTTTTCTGTGCTGTAGATCAAGGTATCCGCCTGGTTTCTGGCCTCAATCAACTTTTTCTTATTTTCGTCCTCCTCAGCATGGGCCTCAGCCTCCTTGACCATGCGGTCAATCTCTTCCTCGCTCAGGCCGCTGGATGGCTGAATACTGATGGACTGCTGTTTGCCTGTGCCCAGATCCTTGGCTGAGACGTTGACCAGGCCATTGGCATCAATATCAAAAGTAACTTCTATTTGGGGCACGCCCCGCGGTGCCGGTGGGATGCCCTCCAGATCGAAGCGGCCCAGGCTTTTGTTGTCCGCGGCCATAGGTCTTTCCCCCTGCAGGACGTGAATAGAGACAGAGGGCTGGTTATCAGAAGCTGTAGTGAATATCTGGCTCTTCTTGGTGGGGATGGTGGTATTTTTTTCGATCAGCTTAGTGGCCACGCCGCCCATGGTTTCAATCCCCAAGGATAGGGGAGTGACATCCAAAAGCAGTACATCTTTCACATCTCCGCCCAGGATGCCGCCTTGAATAGCTGCGCCCATAGCCACTACTTCATCAGGATTCACACCTTTATGCGGCTCACGCTTAAAAAATTCCTGCACTTTCTGCTGGACCAAAGGCATTCTGGTCTGTCCGCCAACCAGGATAACCTCATTGATCTCGGATACGCTCAAACCTGCATCCTGCAGTGCCTGCTTGCAGGGCCCCATGGTGCGCTCCACCAGCTCAGAGGTCAAAGATTCCAACTTGGCCCTGCTGAACTTATAATTCATATGCTTAGGCCCGCTTTGGTCAGCAGTGATAAAAGGCAGGTTAATCTCGGTCTCCATAGTGGAAGAGAGCTCCCTCTTGGCCTTTTCCGCAGCCTCCTTCAGGCGTTGCAGGGCCATACGGTCCTTGCTGAGGTCAATGCCGGTCTCTTTCCTGAATTGCTCCACCAGGTCGTTGACCACGAGCTGATCAAAGTCTTCACCGCCCAGGAAGGTATCTCCATGGGTGGCCTTGACTTCCACTACATTGTCTCCCACCTCCAGGATGGAAATATCGAACGTGCCTCCGCCTAAATCAAAGACAGCAATCTTTTCGTTGGCCTTTTTGTCCAGACCATAGGCCAGGGAGGCTGCAGTGGGCTCATTAATGATCCTTTTCACCTCCAGGCCTGCTATGCGGCCCGCATCTTTGGTGGCCTGTCTCTGGCTGTCATTAAAATAGGCAGGCACAGTAATCACTGCTTCGCTAACTGTTTCTCCCAGATAGCTCTCTGCATCCTGCTTGAGCTTTTGCAGGATCATGGCTGAAAGCTCCGGCGGACTGTATTTCTTGCCTTCTACTTCCACAAAGGCGTCATTGTTGGTTCCGGCCACAATCTTGTATGCACTGCGCTCAATCCACTGCTTGAGCTCAGGTGCATCAAAATCGCGCCCCATGAGCCTCTTGATGGAATGTACGGTACGCTCGGAATTGGTTACGGCCTGCCTCTTGGCCATCTCGCCCACCAGTCTTTCCTTGTCAGTAAAAGCTACAATGGAAGGTGTGGTCCGCCCGCCTTCGGGATTGGGAATGCATTTGGGCTCCTTGCCTTCCATTACGTACAAACAGCTGTTAGTGGTTCCCAGGTCAATTCCAATTATTTTACCCATACCAAAACTCCTCCTAACTCATTAATTTTTAGTAAGTAGCCCCGGACCAGCTCAGCCTATCAGCCCTTTAGGTTGCCTGTGATAAAGAGCTATTTTAATCTTGAAACATCTATAATGTGAATCAGTCCGGAGTTTCGCTTCCTGCTTGGATTTAAACTAAGTCTTTTTGTAATCAAGTAAAGGGGTCTAACCTAACTTTCGCACTTTTTACTGACAATGACCTTGGCTGGGCGCAGCAGGCGGTCCCGGATTTTATAGCCTTTTTGCATAATCTGGCAAACTAAGCCGCTTTCCAGGTCTGAGCGTTCTTCCTGGGCCACAGCCTCTTGCCAGGCAGGATCGAATTCGTCGCCCTTTTCAGTGTGTACCTGTTCCAGCCCATGCTTTTGCAGGGTCTCCAAGAGCATTTTGTTGGTCATGTCCACTCCCTGCACCAATTCCTTGCAAGCCTGGACATCTTTGCCGTGCTGCAAAGCCAGCTCCAGATTGTCCAATACAGGCACGATCTCTTCCAATATGGTTTCTGTGGCATATTTGCAGAATTGCTCTTTCTCCCGGGACATACGTTTGCGAAAATTTTCCGCATCTGCCCGCACCCTTAGCACCTGCTGGTCCATTTCTACACGTTGAGGACATTCCGGGCAGATCCTCTCCTTGCAAAGCAAATATAGCTCTTCATTGCTTAAGTCAGTCCCGGCTGAAGACTCTTTCTGTTCTTCCGGGGCTGCTTCATCCTGATCTGTCTCGTTTTTTTGTTCTTCATGTGTGGTAAAATCTTTGTGTTCACTCATATCTTCACTCCTAATCTGGCAATTAAACCCGGATTAAACTATACAGCAGCAAGTAAATGTAAAGCAGTCATTTTCTGCATAGCCAGCAGACATCTTTTAACTTATTCATCTTGCTTACTTCAAAGTTCAAGGTTCAACGTTCAAGGTTAAGGCAATAAATTCAAACTAATAGGATAAATACGAACTGAGACAGTTAGAGACTTAAATATAGTCAATAAAAACAGTTTATTACTAAAGAACTTTTAGCTGCCCAGTTGCTTAGGGCCAGGGAAAAAAGTTGTGCTTAAAACCTGGTTTCCAATATTTCACTAAGCATTTTTGCAATACAGTCAACCATAGGCACTAATTTGGAGTAGTCCATACGGATAGGCCCGATTGTGCCCACCACGCCCAAAGTCTGACCCCGAACCTGGTAAGGAGAAGAAATCATTCCCCATTCCCCAAGCTCAGGCCCGTAAAACTCTGTGCCGAACACTATGCTCAGGCCGCCTGTATTCCTGGAAATTCCCTCCAGTAATTTCAGCAGCTCAGAGCGCTGCTCCAGGAATTCCAGTAATTCACGCATGCTGGAGAGATCCTTGTTGTCCAATCTGTCCAGAACATGCAAGGTACCTTCTAAAAATATCTCAGGCTCGCTGTCCTGATTGCAGGTATCCTTGGCTAGACGCAAGGCCTTGGCGTACAATGCATTGAACTGATTTTTGGCCTCTTGCATCTGCTCCAAGATCCTTTTCTTGACTTCGAAAATGGTCTGGCCCTGGAAGCTCTGATTCAGATAATTGCTGAACTTTATCAAGTCCTCAGTGCCTAGTTTTTCTTCCACACTAAAGAGCTTGTTTTGAACAATACCACCTTGAAAGACCAATACTGCCAGCACCAGGCCCGGCCTGACCAGGACAAAATCGATTTGCTGCCAACGAACCATGTCTCTTTGCGGAGCTACCGCCATACCCACCTGGCTGGCTTGGGTGGAGATCAGTTTGGAGGTCTGCTCCAGAATATCAGAAAAATGCAGGCCAGCCTGGGTCAAATACTCCCGGATCTTTCCCTGTTTGGCTTTGGACAACGGACCCGGCTTGAGCATGGAGTCCACGTAAAAACGAAAGGCCTTTTGGGTGGGTATCCGGCCTGCAGAAGTATAGGGTTGGGTCAAATAGCCTTTTTCCGTGAGATCAGCCATTATATTGCGCATGCTGGCCGGGCTCAAACCCAGCCCGGACTGTCTGGCCACATACCTGGAGCCCACAGAGGTTGCATGCTGAATATAGGCCTGGACTATAATATTAATGACATCAATTTCTCTGAAATTCAAAGACATAAACACCCTTTTAGCACTCTGCACTTCTGAGTGCTAAAACAAGTAGCAACTATACAGCAGCTTGTCAAGACTAGTTAAACATAAAACAGCCCGAATTACCTACTCAAAACCCTTGACACCAAGAAAATCAACATGCAGTATATGTTCTTTTGGACGGACCGGTCCGTCCTGTTTGCAGCAAGGAATAGGACATGGATCAGGATACAATGGCAGAACGAATCCTCCAGGCAGCCCAGGCTGAATTCGCCAAAACAGGCTTCCATAAGACTGTAGTCTCGGATATAGCCCGTAGGGCTGGGGTGGGCAAAGGCACTGTGTATCGCAGGTTTGGCAACAAGGAGGCCCTGTTCAGCGCCCTGACCACCTGGGCCATTGGCCAGCTGCAGGAGCAGATAGACCAGGTCTGTAACCAGAGTCTGAGCTCCAGGCAAGCCCTGCAGGAAGTATTGCGGATCCACTTTTCCGTTTTTGAGCATTCCCGGGAGATTGTGGAAATAGTAGTCATGGAGGGCATGCAGATCAGCGGTCTGAGCCGCGAAGAGCTAAGCACTGGGGTAACCAGGATTAAAGACAAATTGCAGGAGCTATTTGCCCGGGGCATAAACCAGGGCGAGTTTTGGCCCTACGACCCAAACAAGCTGGCCTTCCTCTTTCAAGGTTTTGTCTGGTCCATGCTCAAATCCGCTATTCTTTACAATATGCATGAACCTGGCCGGGACTATGAATCTTTTATGCTGGAAGTCTTTCTGCACGGCATAGCTGTGCAGAACCCTCCAGGCAGACTACAGCAAGGAGAATAGATAAATGGACTGTTGCCCAAGACAAAGCACTTTTTATTGCCTGGTCTGCTTGATCCTTATATTCAGCAGCCCAGCTTTGGCCCAGGAAGGACTCGACCTGCAGCAGGCATTTGATCTGGCCCTGGAACACAATGAGCAGATCCAAATCTCCAGGGAAAACCTGCTGCAGGCCAAGGGCGATGTGGATGTGGCCACTTCCTCCCTATGGCCTCAGCTATCGGCCCAAGGCCGGCATGTTCGTCAAAAGGAGTTTGACAGTTTGGCCCCTACCCCTGAAAAATACAACCTTTTCAGCTTGCGGCTCAACCAGCATCTGTATCAAATGGGTAAGGTCTGGTCCGGCAGGAGGCTTGCCAAACACTACTACCAGGGCTCCAGATATGGACATCTACGCCAGAGTCAGGAGATTTTGTTTCAGGTGGGCATGCTTTATTACGATGTGCTCCTGGCGGCCAGATCCATTGAGATTGCCCAGGACTTTTTGACCAGGGCCCAGCAGCAGCTGCAAAGGGCCCAGGCCCTGCTGGATGCAGGCATGACTACCCAAACCGATGTTTTACGGGCCAGGGTCCTGGTGGCTCAAGCCCAGGAACAGCTGGTACAGGCCCAGAACAACCATGATATTGCCCGGGAGGACCTGGCCCTGGAAATAGGGCTGGAGACCCTGCCTGCAGGACCGCTGCAGCCTTACAGCCCCCAAACGCCAGTTCATGACCTGCAGGAGCTCTATCAAATCAGCCTCAATCACAGGCAGGATCTGGCAAAGGCCAAAGAGAACCTGCAAGCTGAACAAGAAAGGGTGGATTTTGAACGGGCTGATTTTTTCCCCAGGCTGAGCCTGGAAGGCCAATACTCCCGCACAGATGAAGAACAGCTCTTCTATGGGGATGAAAAGGAAGATTGGCAGGCCTCATTGCAGGTCTCCTACCCCTTGTTCACCGGGGGCAAACGCAGGGCTGAACTGCAGCAGGCCAGATCCAGACAAAGCCAGGCCCAAATTGCCCTCAGGCGCCTGGAAAAAGAGATCAGAAATCAGGTGCGCAGCATACGTTTACAGATCCAGACCAGGGAACAGATCGTACAGCACCTGCAGGAGGAAGTACAGGCCGCCAGAAGCAATTACCAGCAGGTCCTGGCCCAGTACGAGCAGGGCCTGGCCTCCTCGGTGGACCTGGTAGACGCCCAAACTGCCTACAGCGAATCCCAGAGCAGACTGGCCCAGGCCAGGTATGGCCTGGACCTGGACCTGTTACGCCTTAAATTCACCTTGGGCACCTTGAATAAAGAGCAGCTGCAAAAAGAGGAGTTCAGGCATTGATCCTGATAATGCCCTGTGCTGCCCACTTGATATAGTAGCACAGGGCTAAAACTAGAACTTTTAATTGCCCAGTATCAATATAGATCAGGAGAAATAGGCCATGCCCCTGCAAAGCAACCTGGCTGCAGAAACAAACAGTACCGTCCGCAAAGGACTGTTACGCAAACTTTTTGGTCCTTGGACCTTTTTACTTCTGGCGCTTGGCCTAGCTGGGTTCTATTTTTTGCATCTGGACAGAACGCAACAGGAAGAGCAGCGCAGACAGCGCCCAGCACAAAATGTGCGCACAGCTATGGTGGCGGCCAAGACCCTGGACATTACTGTGCAGGGGGTGGGCAGCCTTAGGCCTGTGCAGACAGTACAGATCAAGCCTGAAGTCAGCGGCAAGCTAAAGGAGATACATTTCCAAGAAGGCAGTTTTGTACCAAAAAACGAACTACTTTTTGAAATCGAGCGCACCAAGCTCGCCAGCCGCCTTGCAAGCCGGAAAGCCGCACTAAAGGAAGCCCGGGCCAGGCTAAAAAACGCCCAGCGCAATTATGAGCGCTTTTCCAGACTGCGCAGCCAGGATGTGGTCTCTGAAGAAGACTACGACCGGGTGCAGACTGAGCTGGAGGCAGTCTCTGCCGAGGTCAATAGGCTGACTTCAGAAGTGGAGCTGGCCCGGCTGGAACTCAAGGATAGCTCCATATATGCCCCCTTTTCCGGATTTATCTCGGAGAAGCTGGTTGATCAGGGCAGCTTTGTCTCTGTAGGGGAACCTTTGGCCTTTATGTACGCCATTGACCCCCTTGAAATTTCTTTTTTTGTCCCGGAAAAATATGTTGGACAAGTCCAGTCCGGGCAAAAAGTCCTGCTCCAGGTGACTGCCTTTTCTGAAGAGACCTTCCAGGGCCAGGTCCATTTTGTGAGCCCGGTTGTCCAGGAAACCAGTCGCAAATTCAAGGTCCGGGCCTTGATAGACAATCCTGGGCACAGATTAAAACCCGGGGCTTTTGCCTCAGTGCAGCTTGTCCTGGCCCTGCGCCAGGACAGGCCGGTAATCCCGGAAACTGCCCTGATTTCCACCAGGCAGGGCTATATGGTCTATGTGCTGGACCAAGACCAAAACCAGGTACACTCCAGACAGGTCCAAACCGGCCTGCGCGAGCCAGGACTGGTGGAGATCAGTCAAGGCCTGCAAGTTGGGGAAATCGTGGTAGCTTCCGGGCATATGGCCCTGGAGGACGGCTCCAAAGTCAAAATATCACAAGAGATGTCCCCCAACTGGCATTTGGACCTTAAACAACAGGGCTTTAAGCACGAATCAAGACAAAGCCCAACACCTGAAATCAGAGGTTGACTCCTGTGATCTGGAACTTGAGCATCCGCAGGCCTGTGACCACGATCGTGGTCTTTCTGGTCTTGGGCATTTTCGGCGTTTACGGCTTTATGCAAATGCCGGTCCAGGAAAATCCTGAAGTGGAATTTCCAGTGATTAGCGTGACCGTAGTCCTGCCAGGAGCAGCTCCGGAAACTGTGGAGATGGAGCTGCTGGATCCTCTGGAGGCAGAGATCAACACTATTGAAGGCCTAAAAGAGCTGACCTCCACCGCCAGGGAGCAAGTAGGTACTGTAGTTGCTGAGTTCGAACTATGGCGTAACCAAGATCTGGCAGCCCAGGATGTGCGCGACGCTGTGGAAAGGGCCAGGCGCAACCTGCCTGATGACGCAGAGTCCCCAATTGTGCGCAAGCTGGAAATAGATTCCACAGCCATCATGTGGATCGCGCTGCAAGGGGATCAGCGCTGGGATGATACGCGCATGACCGAATTCGCGGACAAGACCCTGAAGCCCCAGTTGGAGACCTTGCGCGGTGTGGGCCAGATCCTAGTGGGTGGAGCCAGGGATTATGCAGTGCGGGTGCGTATCGACCCCTTGCGCCTGGCTGCCCATGGGCTGACCATGCAGGACGTGGTGCAGAGGATCCAACAGGAGAACGTGGATATCCCTTCCGGCCGAATCGAGGGCATCAGCCGGGAATTTTTGATCCGGACCAGGGGCCAGTTCTCAGAGGCAGCGCCCTTTAACCAACTGATCCTGGATTACCGGGATGGGGTGCCCATCAGGCTTTCTGATGTGGGCCAGGCCTTGGACAGTGTCCAGTCTGACAGGCAGCTGGCCCGTTTCTCTGGGCAACCCACAGTGGGGCTGGGCGTAGTCAAGCAAACCGGGGCCAATACAGTCCAGCTGGCTGCAGATGTCCGGGCCAGATTAGATGAACTTGCCCTGAATTTCCCGCCTGGTTTGGAATACAGGATTGCTATGGACGCCTCGCAGTATATCGAGGAAAACATCAGCGACCTGCAGACTACAATTTTAATCGCTTCCAGCCTGGTCATCCTGGTGGTTTTGAGCTTTCTGCGCAGTGTGCGGGGCACCATTGTGGTGGCCCTGGCCATTCCCACCTCCCTGCTCATCGGCCTGGCCATTATCAATGTCCTGGGTTTTAGCATCAATGTCCTGACTTTGCTGGCCTTGATCCTGGTCATCGGAATTGTGGTGGATGATGCTATTGTGGTCTTAGAGCGCAATTTTTTACATATGGAAAAAGGGGCTGATGCTGAACCAGCAGCCAGAGTGGGAACTACAGAGGTGGCCTTTCCCACCATTGCCAACTCACTGTCTCTGGGCGCTGTGTTTATTCCAGTAGCTTTTACCGGGGGCCTTGTGGGCCGTTTCTTTTTTGAATTCGGCCTGACCGTGGCCCTTACCGTGTTTGCCTCTACATTTGTAGCCTTGACCTTGAGCCCAATGCTCTGTTCCAGGATATTGAAATACCAGCCTAGAACAGGCCGTCTATACCTGCTCTCGGAAAAACTTTTTAAAAACATGGAAAATGCCTATGCTTGGATCCTGGCCAGGGCCTTATCCAGGCCGGGGTTGGTGCTGACCATTGCTTTGCTGGCTTTTGGTCTGGGCATTGCAGCACTTTTGGATATCCCCAGGGAATTCCAGGCAGACGAGGACAGATCCAGATTCATGCTCATCTTTGAGACCCCGGAGGGCTCCAGCATCCGGGAAACAGATCAATTAGCCCGAGACATCGAAGAGGTCCTGGCTGAAGATGCCCGCATAAGCCATCAATTTTTGGCCATAGGGCTGGGTCGGGGAGGTACTCCTGGCCAGCCTGACCGGGGCATATCCTTTGTGACCTTGGTCCCCAGGCAGGACAGGGTTTTGCATCAAAGCGAGCTGATGCAGATCTTCCGGGAGAAATTTGCCCAAATCCCAGCAGGCCAAGTCTTTATCACTGATATTACCCCCGGGGGGGTTGGCGGAGATCCCATTGAGGTGGTCCTGCAAAATCCTGACCTAGAGGTCTTAGACAGGCTCCAAGCCCAGGTCATGGACTGGATGCGGGCCAGTCCTGAGTTCTATATTGGCGTGCGCAGCAACCTGGAATTGAACAAGCCCCAAATTGATGTAAGCGTCCAGCGGGATAAGGCTGCTGAAATGAAGGTCTCTGTAGCGGACATCTCTCATACCCTGCGCTATCTCTTTGGCGAGGTGAATATCTCCCAGGTGGAGAGAGAGGCAGAGAGATACGATGTACTGACTGATGTTTTGGGCCGCGGGGAGATTACCCCGGAAATCATGCGTAACGTATATGTCCGAAACGCACAAAATGAACTGGTCTCCCTGGACAATCTGCTGCAGATCCAGGAAACCATAGGGCCCAGTGAAATTAATCGTTTCAACCGGCTGCGCTCGGCGACCATATCAGCCTCCACTCCCCCGCAAGTGGCCATGGGTGACGCAGTCCAAAAGCTTGAACAGTATCTGCAACAAGAAATGCCCCCAGGAACAGACTACGAACTGGCAGGCATGTCCCAGATCTTTGAGGAGTCCTTTTACTACCTGAGCATCACCATCATCTTCTCCATTATCTTTGTCTACCTGGTGCTCTCTGCCCAATTCGAGTCTTTTGTCTACCCGCTGACCATCATGACCGCCCTGCCTTTGTCCACAGTGGGCGCTTTTGGCTCTTTGTGGCTTCTGGGCATGAACTTCAGTGTATTCGCCTTTATTGGAGTGATTATGCTCATGGGCCTGGTCACTAAAAACTCTATTTTGCTGGTAGACTACACAAATGTCCTGGTGGCCCGGGGCAGCAGCCCGATGCAGGCAGCAAAGCAGGCCGGACAAGAGCGCTTCCGGCCAGTGCTGATGACCGCGATTTCCACTATTTTGGGCATGACCCCCATTGCTCTTGGCTTTGGCGCTGGCGGGGAAGCCCGCTCCCCCCTTGGCGTCTCGGTGCTGGCTGGATTGTTTACTGCCACCGCCCTGACCCTGATCGTGGTCCCGGTGGTCTACACCCTGATCAATCAACTGCAGGGTTTTCTGCTTAGAAAATTCAGCCTCCAGGCCAATACAGAAAGGACATGGACATGAAGTTTGTACACATTACTTTCCGATTCGAGTTCAGCCAGGCAGTAGAAAAAATCCTGGACCTGCACCAGGTCCAGGATTATGTGCGCTACCCCATGATGGAAGGCAAAGGCCTGGATGGCAAGCATTGCGGAACCCAGGTCTGTCCAGGCAACATGACCATTGTCCAGGCTCAGGTCCAAGAAGAAAATCTGAAACCGCTTTTGACAGACCTGCAGGAATTTAAACAGGCCAGAAGTTCGCACCAGCATTTGCAGGCCCTGGTGCTGCCTGTGCTACAGCGCCTGGATTGATCCTGCTTGGCAGGGCAAGGCCCGGAATGCGGTCAGGACTGGACCTTAGGCTTAAAGCCTGCAGCTCCTAGCTCAAACCATATCCAGCTGCTGCACTGTCTCAAACTCCTGCACCAGGTAGTAGCTGTGTACCTTGACCCGCATCAGGACGCTATCCACCTCTTGTAAAAAACTTATCATTTTCTGCTGTTTGGCCAGAAAAAGCTCAGCATCCTGGCTGTCCTTGGCTGACTCTGCAGCTGCTCCGATCACAGTCAAAGCCCTGGCCTGCTGCAGGTCCTGATCCAGATTTTGTCTGTCATCCACCAACAGAGATACCCGGGGTTCCAGCATCAGGTTTTGAAATTTTCTTGTTCCTCTCCTGGTGGCGAAAAATATATACTCCAGGCTTTTGGGAGCAGCAAAAGCCACCAGGCTGCAATAAGGCCCTTGTGCGCTCTGGGTGCAGAGCACCATAAATCTTTGTTCCTGCAAAAGACCTGCTATTTGTTCCCGCAATAAACTGTGCATAGCCTTTTCTCCTGGAGTCAAAAATAGAAGAAATCCCGGAGAAGCCAGGCAAACCTGCGTCTCCGGGATAATAATATACTTGCGGCCCTATTGCAGACTACCAGCCTATGCTCAGGTACTCATGTATAGAATCCGAGGCAACCCGGCCTGCGCCTGCAGCCAGAATAACAGTGGCCTGGCCGGTGACGATGTCCCCGCCTGCCCAGACCCCTTTTTTCTTAGTCTTGCCTGTCCTTTCATCAGCCACTATATAGCCTCTTTTGGTCAGCTCCAGCCCTGGAGTGGCCTGGGTCAGCACCGGATTGGCCCCGGCCCCCACGGCAATCACTGCCAGATCACAATCCAATTGGAATTCTGCGCCTGCAATGGGCACTGGTCTGCGTCTGCCTGATTCATCAGGCTCACCTAGTTCCATGCTCTGACATTTCATGCCTTTGACCCGGCCCTGGTCATCAGCCAAAAAGGCCAAAGGAGAAGTCAAGAGATAGAACTCTATACCCTCTTCTTCGGCGTGGTGGATCTCATCCACCCGGGCCGGCATCTCATCCCTTGATCTGCGGTAGACAATGCGTACCTTGTCCGCACCCATGCGCATGGCTGTCCGAGCTGAGTCCATGGCCACATTGCCAGCGCCTAGAACCACTACATCCTTGCCCTGGGCCAAGGGGGTGTCATATTGGGGAAAGAGATAGGCCTTCATCAAATTAGCCCGGGTCAAGTACTCATTGGCAGAATAAATCCCTATCAAGTTCTCTCCGGGCAGGTTCAAAAAGGTGGGCAGCCCTGCGCCCACGCCCACGAATACCGCATCAAAGCCCTGTTCAAAGAGCTCGTCCACAGTAACGGTCTTGCCTGCCACCATGTTGCACTGGATCTTGACCCCCAACCTTTCCAGATAGTGCAGCTCTGAGGAGACTATCTCCTTGGGCAGCCTAAATTCCGGGATCCCGTAGACCAATACCCCGCCGCCCTTGTGAAAGGCCTCATAAACCGTGACTTCGTGACCCTTAAGGATCAGGTCCCCGGCTACAGTCAACCCTGCAGGACCAGAACCAATCACAGCCACTTTCTTGCCGGTGGGGGCAGCCTTGGGCGGTAATTCCCCGCTGCCGTATTCCCTTTCATAATCTGCGGCAAACCGCTCCAGATTACCTATAGCTACAGGGTCATCCTTTTTACCCAAGATACAGACCCCCTCGCATTGTACTTCCTGGGGACAGACCCGGCCGCAGATGGCGGGCAGGCTGTTCTTCTCCCAGATTTTGCGGATGGCTTTGGTAAATTCGCCCTGCTCAATTAATTTAACAAAACTCGGAATATCAATACCCACTGGGCAGCCATCCATGCAGGTGGGCTTTTTGCACTGCAGGCACCTGGAGGCCTCCTTTTTGGCCTGCTCAGGGCTATAACCCAAAGGTACCTCCTCAAAATTCTTTCTGCGTAATTCTGGTTTTTGTTCAGCCATTTTCTGGCGGGGTAGCTTTTCTTTTTTTTCCTTTTTCTCGGCCATTTATTCCTCCATTATAGCTTGTGCAACATTAATGCAGATTGTCTTAACACTGGTCTTGTAAACTGCAAAATCCAGCCAATACCAGCCTTGGAAATTATCTGGACTGACATTCGCACCGATACTTTTCATAGGCCTCTTTTTCCTGCTGGGTATAGGCCTGCAGCCTGGTAGTCAATTCATCGAAATCTACCTGATGCCCATCAAACTCCGGGCCATCCACACAGGCAAATTTGGTTTCTTGGCCTACTGTAACCCGGCAGCAGCCGCACATTCCGGTACCGTCCACCATAATGGAATTCAGGCTGACCAGGGTCTTAATATGGTGCTCAGCTGTGATTTTATTCACAAACTTCATCATGGGCACTGGGCCAATGGCCACCACCAGACTTACTTCCTGAGCCTTAATCAGTTCCTTGAGCTTATCCGTAACAAAGCCATGATGGCCATAGGATCCATCATCAGTACAAACATGCAGCTCATGTGAAGCATTGAGCATCTCTTCTTCCAAGATCAGTAAATCCTTGGTCCTGGCTCCGATTACGGATAATACATGGTTTCCGGCCTGTTTCATGGCCTTTGTGATGGGGTACATAACCGCTACCCCGGTTCCTCCGCCCACACAAACCACAGTACCCACCTGTTCAATATCCGTGGGCCGGCCCAGGGGACCAATCACATCCTGGAACTTCTCTCCCACTTTCATGTCTCTGAACATTGCAGTGGATTTGCCCACTACCTGATAGATAATGGTAATAATCCCTCTTTGCGGATTGCTGTCTGCAATGGTCAAAGGTATTCTTTCTCCAGTCTCATTGGCCTTGAGGATTACGAATTGGCCAGGTTTGGCCTTTTCCGCAATCAGGGGAGCGCTTATCTCATTCCAAACTACTGATCCATCCGCCATTTCTGTTCTTTTCAGGATCTCAAACATTGCCACCTCCGAATTTGCAGTTTATTTTCCGGGATATACCGTTCCTGTTCATGACCTAAACCTGACCGCAGGCAAACTGAACCTTTTCTAAGGACCCCAGGTGCAAGTTTCATATAACAGATCTAAAATATGAAATTTTTGCTATTCATCAGCCAGCTCCAGCTTATGCAGGATATTATTCTGGATCCAGGCTGGATCCCACCATTCCACCGGGTTCACTGAAACCCCTGAGACCAGGATCTCGAAGTGCAGGTGATCCCCGGCAGCCAGGCCTGTGGCCCCTGTCCTGCCCAAAGTCTGACCCTTTTGCAGCATCTCGCCCTTCTGGACTTGTATCTGGGATAAATGTGCGTACATGGTCTGCAGTCCCAGTCCGTGATCCACAATAACCACCTGGCCATATATGCCCAACTTATCGGCATAGACCACTCGCCCTGAGTTGGCTGCAAGTACTTTATCCCGGGCCACAGAGGCCAGATCCAGCCCTAAATGGGTCTGCTGGTCAATCTTTTCTCCCTGATAGAAATAACTGCGCTCATCTGCAAAGCCAGCCATGCGGGAAGAGTTGGGTTGGCGCAAAAATCGCCCGGACCACAAGGGCTGGGGAGAAGTGTCCCTGCCAATTTCCTTTAGTTTCTTCCGGTTTTCCTGCCGCAAGTCCTGGTTTACCAACAAAAAAAGCTCCAGCCCGTCTTTGGCCTGAGGGTATTGATCACTGAACTGAAATACCGTGTTCTGGATAAAATCGTCTGAGACATTGATCCTGGAACTGGGGAAGCTGCGGCTGTTCACATGCTGGTTAAAGCCTGCCCTGGTCAGGTTACCTGCTCTGTCTTCGGCCACTATCAAGGCCCTGGCTTGATTGGGCCTTAAAAAATAGGGAAAGCTAAACAAACATAGGTAGTGGTTGGGTTCATGCTCATAAGCCGGAAAAAAAGTATCCTGTACCTCCACACCTACCTTACGCACAGGTTCGGAAACAGAAAAGCCCACCAGGCCTGATCCTCCCTGATTCAGGTTGTGTACAAAGGTTTGCAGAGAAATTTGAGGAGAGCTGTTGTCCAGCTCGTATTCCCTGTTGAGCTCGCTGAGATTGCCCTGAAACAGGTTAGCCCAAGAGCGGTCTCTGGCCCGGACCTGCAAGACCAGTTCCTGATCCTGAAGGCCCTGCCCTTCCAGGTTTAGGCTGTCCTGCCAATGCCTGGTTTCCGGATCAAACTCCTTTGCCAGGAGCAACAGCTGTGCATTATCCTGTTTTACTGAAACCTCAATTTCTGCCAGTCCGGACCCCTCATCCTCTACTACGATGCTGAGGTCGGTCTGATCATTGATAAATCTGCGTTCTGGGCTAAGCTCTATCCAAGGCCCTTCTTTTTCGGCATTGAATAAATATACGCCGCCTACGCCTAGAATCAGCAGCAAAGCGGCTACAGCCAGCAGCCTGGCTTTCCCGGTATTGTTTTGCATATGTATACCTCTGTTTTGTAACTCGGCACACCCTTTACTAAATAAACTGCTTGAAACTAGTCAAGAAAATAATCCTAGGCTCAACAGCCCCAACTGGTCAAAGAGAGCTGTCATACCTGTTATATCCGCCTTTTTCCGGCTTAAAAATTTTCGCCTTGCAACATCCATCCTCTTCAGCTAATATATAAAATCCAGAGTTCATAACGATTTTTTTTCCCAATTTAGACAGTCAAGATCTTTGCGGATATTGCCTTGCCCTGCAAGGCTTGAAAAAAATAATAAAATGGACAAGGAGGTCCAAATGACAAAAGTCAAACATGGAGACACGGTTAAGGTTCACTACCAGGGTGCCCTGGAAGATGGCACTATCTTTGATTCTTCTTATGAAAAGGAGCCCTTGGAGTTTACTATTGGAGATGGCAAAATCATCCCGGGCTTTGAAAATGCTGTAGTGGGTATGAGCACCGGTGAAAGCAAAAAAATTACAGTGGCCCCGGAACAGGGTTATGGAGACTACCAAGAACAGGGCAAAGTGGAAGTGGAAAGAGAGAACATGCCCGAGGACATCCAGCCTGAACCAGGCATGATGTTGCAGCTGAACACCCCTGACGATAAAGTGGTTTACGTCACAGTGACAGACTTAGACCAAGAAAAAGTAACCCTGGATGCCAATCACCCCCTGGCAGGCAAGGATCTGCACTTTGAGATAGAGTTGCTGGAGATAGTCTAACCAGACCACCCGGTCCGAGCCTGGCTCGGGCCGGGTATCAGCCCAGCTGCTTTCTGTAGCTACGCCCAGCCCTATACACGCTGCACATACCTTCAGGCAAGCTTTTCGCACCGCCTGGATGCTGCCTTGCCCCACTACTTGACAGTAGGATACAATCTCGAATAACCTTAGAAAGCTACTGATTATAATTGCAACTGGACTGCATCAATGCGTAACATCCTGTTTTGCCTTCTGGCCCTGATTATGGCCTTGCCGTTGCAAAAGGCCCAGGCTGATTCCTGTGCACAGGAGCCCCGCATCCTAGGACTTGCGGACAGCTTGGCGGAAGATGACGGATTCCTGCAGCAGCAAATGGCTTTTGAGCTTTATAAGCAAGCCCGGAGGCTACACCCTGATAGCTACCTGGCCCACTGGAAGGCCGCCAGGGCCTTCTATTTCGCTGGCACCGTAGCCGAACGCAGCAGGCCCGAGCGCTGGGAAGAGCTCTGTGCAGAATATGGAGAAAAGGGCATGGTGCATGCCCAAAAGGCGATCCAGATCAACCCCCAGGGAGTGCAGGGCCATTTCTATTACGGGCTCTGCGCCGGAGTCTACTCTGACGGCATCAGCATGGTGGCCGCAGCTCTCCAAGGCCTCAGGAAAAATGCCAGGAAGCATCTAGAAAAGGCCTATGAGTTGGACAAGACCTATTTGAACGGAGTCCCGGCTCTGGCCCTGGGCAGATACTGGGAAATTTTGCCTGTGGTGGCAGGCAGGGACCTGGAACAATCCCTGGAGTACTATCAGGAGGCGGACCGGATCATGCCCCGGGAAGCGGAGCACAGGCCGGAGCTAAACTTCTACCTGGGCGCCCTGCTGCTCAAGCTGGACAGGCAGGAAGAAAAGGCTAGGGAGTTTTTGCAGCAGGCGGCCCTTTCCGAACATCCCTATTTCAGCCGCCAAGCGCGGGAGCTGTTGCAGGAAGAGGGCTGGGGCTCAGGTAGTAGTCAACAAGATCGATACAACTGATCTCACCCGCAACACGACCCTCCCCCTTCCCTTGAAAAGCTGGGCATAGCCCACACACTTGACCCCTTGGGATAAGGAAGGTTTTATTATTCAACCACCCCTTACCCCTCCTTGGCAAGGAGGGGCAGGGGTGGTTGGGATGATGTTTCTTACTCCTTTTGTTCGCTGCCCTGGGCTCTATATATGCTGCCCTTTCAAACCTGAACAACCTACCTAGTCCAGCTGCAGCTCCCGTACCTCTCCCAGCTCCTGAAGCTGATCCAAAACCTGGGACTTGTCCCCCACCACCAGGACCTGCAGCTTCTGCGGCCGCAGATACTCCCTGGCTACCCTGTTCACGTCCTCAGCCTCCACTTGCCTCACCTCCCTGGCCAGCTGTCTGAAAGAATCCAGGTCCATGCCCCGGTAGGCATACTGCATCTTCCTGCTTAGCACCTTCTCCGGATTATCGTAGCGAAAGACCAGGGAATTCAAAAATCTGTCCTTGGCCAGCTGCAGCTCCTCCTGCCTGACCCCTTGCTCTTGCAGCTGGCTCAGCTCTGTTTTGGCCTTTTGAATAGCCTCGGCAGTGCGCGAACTTTTGGTCTGCAGGCCCACGAAGAACATCCCGGGATAGTAGTATTCGCAGCCGAAGCGGCCAAACACAGAATAGGCCAGACCCTGGTTTGAGCGCAGATTGCGAAAAAGCCTGCCTGAGAAGCCTCCGCTCAGGACCTCGTTTAAGACCTGCAGCGCAGCATAGTCCGAATTCTGCCTGTAGTCCCCGATGTGGCCCATTAGGATATAGCTCTGGTTCACATCCTGCTTGGCAGCCAGATTCAGGCTGGAGTTGTACTCATAATCCACTTCAGGGAATTCAAGCTCTGTGCGCTGGCCCTCTTTTATCCTGCCCAGCTCTTTTTGCAGCAGATCCCGCATTTCCCGGGCCTGGAAATCGCCCACCAAGCCCAGCTGCAGGTTGGCCCCCTGGAAGGCCTCAGAGTGCAGCTGCTCCAGATCCTGCCTGCTGACCCTGTCCACGCTCTCAAAATCCGGTACCCGGGCGTAGACAGAGTCCTTGCCGTAAATAAGCTGCTTGAACTTCCTGAAGGCGATCTCGGACTGTCTGTCATTTCTGCGGGAGATCCGGCCCTTGAGCTTCCTCTTGGCCAGCTGGATCCTGTCCTCCGGGAAGAGGGGATTTCGCAGCAGATCAGTCAGCACCGGCAAAAGATCCTGCAAGTCCTCTTTCAGGAAACTCAGCTGCAGCTGCAGCATCTGGGTATCCGCCTCCACCTGCAGCTTGGCGGCCCTGTCCTCCAGGATCCTGCTCAGTTCCTGCCCAGGGTACTCTTTAGAGCCTCCGCTCTGCAGGGCCTCGGCCCAGATTTGCTCCAGGCCCTCCAGTCCCTGGGGCACCTGGAAGCTGCCGAATCTGGCCTGCAGATGCAAGTTTATCAAGGGCAGCTCATGGTGGGGGATCAAAAAGACCTGCATGCCGTTATCCAATTCCAGGCTCTGCATGCTGTATTCCGGCCAGGCTATCTCCTGGGGGAACTTTAGATCCTGCGGCCCCGGCTGCTGGGATTTCTGCCCGCAGCCCGGCAAGAACAGCAGCGCGCACAGGCCCAGCAAAAAGATCAGCTTTAAGCGGTAGGGCTTGATAGACATCTATTCCTCCTTGTCCTCACGGGGCACAATCCTGCCCTGGGTGCTTTTCTCCTGCTGCAGGTACTTTTCAGCCGCCTGCCTGACCTGTTCTGCATCCACTTCCTGCAAGGCCTCTAGTCTGGTGAACACCAGACGCCAGTCCCCGTGCAGGCCCTGGGCCTTAGCCAGGGATTTGGCCAGACCCAGGTTGGAATCCAGGCTGCGCACCAGGTCCGCGCGCAGATTGGTCTTGGCCCTCTGCAGCTCCTTTTGGGTAACCCCTTCCTGGCGGATTTTCTGCAGCTCCTGATCCAGGGCCTTGATCAGCTCTGCGGTCTCTACCCCATGAGCAGGCAGGGCAAATATCAAAAACAGGGGCTGATCCACTTCCCCGGGATAACCTTGCATGGCAAATACATTCTGGGCCAGGGCCTGCTCCTGGACCAGGGAAGTATACAGCCTGGAGGTTCTGCCCTGGGTCAGGATCTGGGCCAGGATCTGCAGGGCTGGATAATCAGGGTGCTGCCAGCTCACTGTCTGATACCCGCGCACCAGCACTGGCTCATGCTCCTCCGTGAGCCTGAATTCCCTGGGGCCTTTTTGCTCCGGCTCTTTGGTGCTCCTGCCCTGTAAGGATTCGCCTGTTTGCAGGTCAGAGAAGTATTTCCCGGCCCAGTTTTTGACCTGCTGCGGATCAATATCCCCGGCCACTACCACCGTGATATTCCGGGCCTGATAGAATCTGTCCCTAAACTCCTCCAGGTCCTGTTTCTGGATATCCTGAATATCCTGTTCCCAGCCCAACACCGGATGCCGGTAGGGATGGGCCAGATAGGCCTGGGCCAAGAAGTTCTCCAGAAGCCGTCCCTGGGGATTGGAGTCCACCCTGCTCCTGCGCTCTTCTTGGATGACCTGCTTTTCCCGGTAGAACTCCCGCCAGACAGGATGCTGCAGCCTGTCCGCCTCCAGGCTGAACCAGAGCTCTGCCTTATGGGCAGGCAGGCTGCAATGGTACATGGTATAGTCCTTGGAGGTGGCAGCATTCAGATCCTGGCCTCCATGCTGCTCAATGAGCCTGCTGAACTGATTGGACTCGGCAAGCTCCCCGGCCTGCTCCTGCAGGCTGCTGAACTCCTGTTTTTTAGCCCTGGCCTGCTCTGAATCCTCCCCGTGTTCCCGCCTGGCCTGCTGCCAGCTTAAGTAAGCCTGATCCAGGCGCTGCAAGAGCTCCTTTTCCTTCTCCCAGTCCTTGCTGCCGATCTGCTTGGTGCCCTTGAAGGCCATGTGCTCTAAAAAATGGGCCAAGCCGGTCTTGCCTGCAGGCTCGTGCTTACTGCCCACCTGCACCAGGGTCACGAAGCTGACCACCGGGGCTTGCTGCCGCTCTATGACCAAAAACTGCATCCCGTTTTCCAGGCTAAATTCAGTGACTCTGGACTGAAAATGTTCCAGATGATCATGAGCAGCTTGGAGCAAACCAGCCCAAACCAGGATCAGTATTAGTATGCAGCCGTTAATAATAAGCTTCATAGTAATTATCCGCCACTTTGTTCAAATTTTTCACCAAATCCTTTTGCCTGCTCTGCTCCCAGTTCATGGCTGAAACTCAAATTCTAATGACAAGAACTGGAATTTGTTTTATATTTAATAAAACGCAGCGCAGATGTGCATAATGCACCAGCCAGCAATATCCACCTGCAGCAAATAAATTATATTCTAACCAGCCCAGACATGAAGTACAAGACGTATTTTGGCCTGGCTCTGGCCCAGATCTGGAGCATTTTATTCTACCTGGGCCTTAGTGCGGCCCTGGTCCTGCCAGCTGTTTTGGATATGGAACAGATCCGGGTCAGACTGGAACAAAGTCTTTGCCCAAAGCCAAAGTGCAGCCTTTCTATCGGCTCCTTGCAGCTAAGCTACTCTCCCTGGCCAGTTCTGCAGCTGCAAAATATAAGTTTATCCTGGCCTGATGCTTTGCAATTGGACCTGCAACAGGCAAGCCTGCGTTTTGACCCTTTCTCGGCCCTGCAAGGTAGAATCCAGGTCAACCAGGCCAAACTGCAGGGTGCAGACCTGGCCCTGTCCTGGCCCAAGACATTTTCTGACAAAGAAAGGTTATCCAAATCAGAACTGCAACATTTCCTGAATCTCTTGCCCCAGGGTCTGGAACTTTCCCTGCAGCAAAGCAGTCTGGTTCTAGAGCATGCTAAGCACTCCAGATTCGCCCTGCAGGATATCCAGCTCAAGGCCAGCCTGCAACAAAAACTGGCCCTGGAGCTGAGTGCTGCTAATCAATACTGCCAGGATCTGCAGCTGGAGCTGGAGTTCGACCCGGCAGAGTTTGCCAGTACAGGGCACTTGTATCTGCAGGGACTTTTTCTGGGTAAAGACCATCTGCAGACTGCAGGGATTAAAACATCCATTCTGGAAAGCATGCAGCTGGATCGCTTGTTTCTGGATTTCAGCCTGCATGGCCTGCAGGACCTCCAGGGTCAGATCCGGGCCGGCCCAGCACAAATTATGCTATCAGGCCCCGGGCCCAGTCAAGAACTGCAAGACATAGAACTAAAGGGCACCTGGAGCTGGCAGGATCAAGTGGCAGGCCTTGAGCTGCACAATTTAAACCTGCCTGTAGCAGGACTGAAAATACAGGGCTTAGTGCATTGGGACCAAAATCAGCAAAATCTGGATTTTGACCTGCAGGGCAACCTGCAAAAAGTAGCTCCTATACGCGAGCTGGGCCTGGAGCTTTGGCCTGAAAACCGTGTACTGGGACATGTATTGCGTATTTTGCGCCAAGCAGAGATACCCAGAGCCCGGGTCAGGGCTAAGGGCCAGAGCCCGGAGCAGATCTTCTCCAGCCTGGTGCTGCAAAGCAGGCTGGAGAAGGGCCAAATCCGGGTCAGAGAAGCCGATCTTACCCTGCATCAGGTTTCTGCACTGGTAGATATCCAGGACAAGCTCTTAAAAGTGCACAAACTGCAGGCAGAACTGCTGGACTCCCAGGTCCTGGATGGCCGCCTGGACCTGGGCCTAAACAGAGAGATACGACCATTTTCCCTGCAGACCAGCCTGCAGGCTGATCTGGCCCAGCTGCCTGAAATCCTGAAGCGCTATATCCAAGAACCAAAGCTGCAGCAGGAACTGCACAAACTAGACAATGTGCAAGGCCAAGGCAGCTGCAGCCTTAGCCTGGACAAGGCCCACAAGGAGGATCCCATGCAGGTCCGGGTCCAGGCCAGGGACTTCAGTCTGCAAGCTGATTATTCCAGGCTTCCTCTGCAGCTGAATATCAAGGGGGGGGAATTCACCTACCACAAGCAAAGTATCCAGCTAAAGGATCTGGACCTGGACCTGGGCTCTTCTGCAGGTCTCCTGCAGAAAATGAGCCTTAACTGGGCAGTAGATCCCAAGTGGCAATTCCAGGCAGCCAGAATCAATCTGGATCTGCAGGAACTTCTGCCCTGGCTGGAAAGTCAGGCTTGGTTCCCAGGGCTTTTGCCGGGCTGGGAAATAGAGCAGGGTGGATTAGACCTGCAACAGCTAAGGCTACAGGGCCCTTTGCAGCAGCCAAGGCTTTGGGAGTACCAGGCCCAGGGCACCATCCGGGATACAATTATGCGTACCCAGCAAGCCCCCTGGGATATCAACCTGCCTTCTGCAGAATTTAAGCTGCAGCCAGGGGCAATCGATCTGGAGCAATGCAGGCTCCTGGCCGGGGATTCTACTTTGCTTTTCAGCGGCAGTCTGCAGGGCATACCAGATCGGCTCCAGGCGGGAAATCTGCTCATAAGCGGCATATTGGGCAGCCAGGGTCTTGATTTTGTATCCAACCAACTGAATCTATCCCAAAGGATCAGGCTAAAAGGCCCTTTGCTGCTGCAGGAAACCAATCTAGAGTTTGCTCCCGGGACCAGAACCAATGTTCAGTCCAGTTTCATAGGCCCGCAGGGCACTGAATTGGAACTAGATCTGGGCCATGAGCCCGGGCAGGAACTTGAAATCAAAGCCAGCCTTCTGGACAAGCATTCTCAGGCTCAAATGGACTACAGGGCTGACCAGAAATTCTTGCACATTTCTTTCCAGGGTGATTTACAGGCAGTCAGCCTGGATAATCTGCTGCTGCGAAACCAGATCCTGCAGGACACCTTACAGGGTGCACTGAATCTATCCTTTAAGCCCAAAAATTACTTGCTCACCGCGGCAGAAGGCAGCCTGCAGGCTGCCGGCCTCAGCCTACCCCTGCCAGACGTTAAGCACAGGCTACGCATTGCGCAACTTGAACTGCAGGCTAAAGATAATGCCTTGCACCTGCAGCAGGCCAAAGTAGAATTGCTGGAAGACTGTCTGCGGCTAAAGGGCAAACTGACCCTGGAGCAGCAAATCGCCTTGGATCTGAAGCTCTCTGCAGACAGGATCCATTGGCCAACCTGGAGTCAAGCCTTGGAGCCTTTTATTGCAGGCCATAAAGAGCGCAAACCCAGTCCTGCATTTCTGGAGACCTGGCAAGGGAGCCTGGGCATACAGCTAAAGGAGCTGGCTTTTACAGATTACAGCCTGCAGCCCCTGTGGGCTACCCTGGAATTTCAGCAGCAGGATCTCAAGCTGGATATCCAGAAGGCCGGACTTTGTGGGATCATACTGCAGGGTGGCTTGCGCCCAGACCCTGAAGGGTATAGGCTTGATCTGGATTTAGCCTGCCAGGATTTGGACTTAAGGCAAAGCCTGGTCTGCTTTGACCTGGACCAGACCCTGCTGGACGGGGATTACAGCCTACAGGGCAAACTGCAGTCCCAAGCCATGGCAATTGCCCGGCTCCTGGATTCCCTGCAGGGCGAGCTGGAGTTCAAGGCTAGGCAGGGCCGCATCTATCGTATGCAGTTATTATCCAGAATCTTAACTATTTTGAATGCCACCGAGGTCTTTTTCGGTATTGAGCCAGATCTGGAGCAAAAAGGTTTTGCCTACAATGAGATCCTGATCCAAGCTGACCTTAATAATAATCAATTACAAATAGCAAAAGGCCTGCTGGATGGAGAAACCTTGGAAATGGCCTTCACCGGAGAGATTGATCTGCATGGCAAGGAGCTGGAATTGCTGGTGCTGGTGGCCCCATTAAAAACAGTGGACAGGCTGATCAAAAGATTGCCGTTATTCTCCACTATCCTGGGCGGCAATCTGATCAGCATACCAGTCAGGGTCCATGGGGATTTAGATCAACCCGAAATCAGCCCCATGTCTCCCAGGGCTGTGAGTCAGACCTTGGTCAATATTTTAAAAAGGAGTCTGCAGGCCCCAGTGGATATCCTGCAGCCCATGCTACCTGAAGAAGAAACTGATTAGGATAATCTCATCGCAAGTATGCAAAAAGGCTTGACCCAGCTGCCGCCCCAGGCCAAATGCACCAGATGCCGTTCCAGGGCAGTAGTGCCTTTACCAGCGCATAATGCCAGGTTCTGCCAGGCCTGTTTTCTGCATTTTTTTCAGACAGCAGTGCACAGAGCCTTAAAAAGAACAGGGCTGCACAAGGAGACCCCGTTGCTGGTGGCTGTCTCTGGAGGCAAGGACTCCCTGGCCCTCTGGGCGGTGCTGGATGATCTTGGCTATAAGACCCAGGGCCTGCATTTAAATATGGGAATGCACGAATTCTCTCAGGCCTCCAGGCAGGCCATATCACAATTTGCTGAAAATCGCGGGCTGACCTGGACTGAATACAGTCTGCACAAAGAATTTGGTTATTCCCTGCCCCAAATATACAATCTCTTGCGCAATAAAATCTGTTCTGTGTGCGGCAGGCTGAAAAGACAGTTTTTGAACAGGCTGGCTGCAAGGCAAGGGTATACATGCCTGGCCACCGGACATAACTTAGACGATGAAGCAGGTAGGCTGCTGGGCAATCTGCTGGGGGACAGGCAGGATTTTGTCCGGCGCCAGGCCCCTGGCTTACCAGCCCCCCATCCCAGGATCCCCTGCAAGGTAAAGCCCTTGTACCGCCTGGAAACAAAAGAAATTTTGACCTACTGCAGACTGCAGGACATCCTGCCCGCCCAGCACAAATGCCCTTTGTCCAGAGGGGCCACCAGCCTGGCCTTCCAAGAGGCCCTGCAACTCCTAGAAGAGAAAATGCCCGGGACTAAAAGGGCATTTTTATTTTCTTATCTGCGCAAACCCAAAGAGCTGCAGATGGAGAGCAGCTTCCAGGACTGCCAGGTCTGCGGGGAACCGGCCTATAATCAGATCTGCCCTGTCTGCAGCCTGCAAAGACGCCTGCAAGACAAAAATTGCAAGCTCAGCGCCAGAACAGACCCCAGGAGCAAAAGACGCAGTAGGCACCCAAAGTAGCCAAAAGGAACCAGCAGTGCAAAACAAAGTCAATATGCGCTGGAACGGCTGGGGTCTGGAGGATGTCCAGCTGCCGCTGTTCCCGGCAGTCAAACAGACCCTGAACCAAGAACTCGGGCAGGGCATATCCGGCAAAAGCACCCTATTAAACCATGTCCTGCAGCAAATACCGGAATCAAGGCTCCCTGACCACGCCCTCCTGGACAAAACCCCCTGGAGCAGACTGTTACACGCCAGGGGCCAGAGTCTGCAGGACTGGGCCCAGCTGCGTTTCGGCCAGGTGGACAGTTTTCCGGATGGCCTGGCCCGGCCTGAATCTGAAGCACAGCTGCAGGAACTCCTGGTCTGGGCCCTGAAAAACCAGGTATTGCTCATCCCTTATGGCGGAGGGACCAGTGTATTGGGGCATATCAATCCTTTGCAGGATAACAGACCTGTACTCACTGTATCCCTGGCCAGCATGAACAAGCTCTTAGACCTGCAGCAAAAAAACAGGCTGGCTAGGTTTCAAACCGGCATCCTAGGCCCAGCCCTGGAACATGAACTGCGCAACAGGGGGTACACCTTGGGCCACTATCCCCAATCCTTTGAGTTCTCCTCCCTGGGCGGCTGGATCTCTACCAGATCCTCAGGGCAGCAATCCCTGGGATACGGTCGGATAGAGGACATGTTCCAGGGCGGCACTTTGCACAGCCCTGCAGGTGAATTATACATCCCGAGCATACCTGCTTCTGCTGCCGGCCCTGACCTGCGCCATATAATCCTGGGCTCTGAAGGCAGGCTGGGCCTTTTGTCCAGCGCATACCTGCGTATTAGCCCTCTGCCTGAAAAAGAAGATTTCTTGGGTTTTGTTCTGCCTGATTTCCAGACAGGCCTTAAAGCGGTGCAAGAACTTGCAACTGAAAGATGCGCCTTATCCATGCTGCGCCTGAGCAATGCCCGGGAGACCAGGATCAATTTTCTGCTCTCTGGAAAACAAAAACTGAGCAGACTCCTGCAGAAATATATTCGCATGCGGGGCATTGGACCAGAAGGCTGCATGCTGCTCACCGGCTTTAGCGGCTCTGAACCTAGAGTACGCCACAGCAAACGCCTGGCCTGGTCCATTCTAAACTGCCTTGGGGCAAAGCCCTTGTATGGCTCGGGTCGAGCCTGGGCTAAAAACAGATTCAGAGCGCCTTATCTCAGGAATACACTCTGGGACTCGGGTTATGCCGTGGACACCCTGGAGACCGCCACCAATTGGGAACAGGTGCCCAGGCTCCTTGAGGCCATTGAAGACAGCCTGCAGAACGCCCTGCAAGACGAACAAGAAAAAGTTTATGCCTTCTCCCATCTCTCCCATTTCTATCCCACAGGCTGCAGCATCTACTGCACCTATATATTCCGAGTAGCCTGGGACCTGGAGGTGACCATCAGGCGCTGGAAAAAATTAAAACAGGCCGCCAGTCAATGCATAATTAGACACCAGGCCACCATCAGCCACCACCATGGAATAGGCCAAGACCACCTGTCCTTTCTTAGACCTGAAAAAAGCGCCCTGGGCCTGGATATACTGCGCAGCCTATGCGCCCAACTGGACCCCCAGGGGATCATGAACCCGGGTAAACTAGTGGATTGAAATCTGGATGTGGGCCACATACAACAGGGCACAAGCCAGGGCAGGCCTAGAACAGGAACTGGATCTGG
Source organism: uncultured Desulfohalobiaceae bacterium (assembly GCA_964562725.1). GTDB lineage: Bacteria > Desulfobacterota > Desulfovibrionia > Desulfovibrionales > Desulfothermaceae > CAZBUB01. The sequence goes on from CAZLUR010000003.1 coordinate 28,575, forward strand.
TGGTGGTGGGCTCAGGCATCACTGGCGCAGGAGTGCTCAGGGAGGCTGCGCGGTTGGGCCTCAAGGCAGGGCTTGTGGAAAAAAATGATTTTGCCTGGGGCACTTCCAGCTGGTCTTCCAAGATGGTCCACGGGGGACTGCGTTATCTGCGCCAGGGCGACATCAGGCTGACCCTGGACGCGGTCCGCGAACGCCAGGCAATGCTTTATCAAGCCCCGGGGCTGGTGCAGCCCCTTTGTTTTCTGCTGCCTGTGTTTTCAAAAAACCCAGCTTACAGAACTTTGATCAGGCTGGGACTGGCCTTTTACGATGCCCTGGCCAGGCAGTGGCAACACAGAAGATTATCTGCCAGGGAGGTCCTGGAACTAGCCCCAGACATACAAAATAAGGGCCTGCAGGGAGGCTATCTCTTTAAGGACGCCCTGACCGACGACAGCAGGCTGGTCTTTTCCGTGCTGCAGGAAGCTCTGGCAGACGGGGCCTGGGCCTTGAACTACGCCCGGGCCCAGGAGCTTTACTGGCATAAGGGCCAGGTCAGCGGGCTGCTGGTCAAGGACCGCATCCAGCAGGATGAACTGCAGGTCAAAGCCAAAGCAGTGGTCAACGCCTGCGGGGCCTGGGCCCAAGAACTGAGCACCCAGGCCGGGCAATCCCTGAAACTGCGTCCTTTACGCGGCAGCCATTTGGTCTTCTCCAGACCTGATTTTTATTTTTCCTGTGCAGTGACCTTTGCCCACCCCCGAGATAAAAGGCCGGTGTTTGCCTTCCCCTTTAAGGGCCGGACTATCCTGGGTACCACAGACCTGGACCACGACCAAGATCTTTGGGATTTGCCACGCATCAGTGCGGGTGAGTTTGAATACCTGCTGGAGGGGGCCAGAAAAATGTTTCCGGACTTAAGGCTAACAGCAGAAGATGTGCTTAGCTCCTTTTCAGGGATCAGGCCAATAATCTCCAAAGGGCACGGGAATTCTCCTTCCAGGGAATCCCGCAGGCACAACGTCTGGTGCCATAAGGGCCTGATTACTGTCAGCGGCGGCAAATTGACCACCTTCAGGCTGATTGCCTTGGATGTCCTGGCTGCTGCCCAGGAGTACCTCGGTCCTTTGCCCTTGTCCCGCAACTTGCGCATATTCAGTCCCTTGGCTTGGCAGTCAGGGCAAGACTTTGCTCTTAGCCCTGGGAATTTGGAATACATAAAAAGCAAATACAGGTTGGACGCGCCCAGCTTTCTAGATCAGGCCCAAACTAAAGAATTAAAACCGGTTTTTGCATCAGGTCCATTTTGGTCTGAGCTGCGCTGGTCCGCCCAAAAAGAGGCTGTCTGCAAACTGGAAGACTTGCTTTTAAGGCGCTCCAGGCTGGGCATCCTTTGTGCACAGGGCGGCCAAAGCTTGCTGTCTGAGATCCAGGCCATCTGTATGCAGGAACTGGGTTGGGACCTGCAGACCTGGCAACAGGAAAAATCTGCCTACTTAAGACTCTGGCAGGACTATTACAGCCCTGAGGGCATTTTATGAGCAAAAAATATCTACTGGCTTTGGACTGTGGCACCCAGAGCGTGCGCGCCCTGGTCCCTGCGCACCAGGTCCTGTCCCAACTGCAGGGCCTGGTGGTTCATCTCAATGAAGCGCTCCGGTACCCGCTGTCTTAGCACCTGCAGCACTGAATCCATCTGCACCACAGGATTCAAGGCCAGGAGTGCTCCCAGCATGCAGATGTTCAGGACCACAGCTTTGCCTATCTCTTTTTGTACGGATTTGTACAAGGGTAGGCTGCATTGCCTGGCATCCGCCTGCATCCTAGGCTGCACCAGGTCCGAATCCAGAAGCAAAAGTCCACCAGGCCGGATAATGCTGTAGAAATTGTTGAAAGACTCCTGGGTCAAGCAGACCAGCACGTTAGGCTGGGTCACTTTAGGGAAATTGATCTCAGCATCCGAGATGATTACATCCGAGCGGGTCACCCCACCCCTGGCTGCCGCACCGTAAGACTGGGACTGGACAGCATTCAGGCCGTCATAAAGCACTGCCGCCTCGGCCAAGATAATAGCCGCGGTAATTACTCCCTGTCCCCCTGAACCGCAAAAAACCAGTCTGCATCTTTCCATGAAATTCAACCTTCCTGGGCCTGGGCCAGGACCTGCTTGTATTGTACACAGTACTCAGGCCTTTGTTCCTGCACAAAAACACCTCGCTCCAACAGATCAGGATTTTCCTGTTTGGCCCTGGAGCCCAGCGGCGTGGTGTTCTCCTTGAGCCAGCTCATCATCTGCACTGCATCTCCTTGCTGATTCTTGCGACCAAAATGGGTGGGGCAAGGAGAAAGCACCTCCAGCACGGAAAAGCCCTTGTGCTGGATACCATTCTGGAGTAGCCTGCGCAGTTCCTGCACATGATATGTGCTGCCCCTGGCCACAAATGAGGCCCCAGCGGCCAAGGCCAGCTGTACAATGTCAAAGGCCGGATCAAAGGTCTTCTGGGGCGCTGTGCTGGCCACCACTCCAGAGCCGGAAAGGGGAGAATACTGTCCCCCGGTCATGCCATAAATGCGGTTATTCATGACAATGGCGGTTATATCTATATTTCTGCGGCAGGAATGGATGAAATGATTGCCTCCAATGGCCAGGGCGTCCCCGTCTCCCATGGGTGTGAGCACAGTCAATTCAGGCTTGCTCATCTTAACCCCGGTGGCAAAGGCCAGAGCCCTGCCATGCAAGGTGTGCAGGGAATGGAAATCCACATATCCGGAAATGCGTGAGGAGCAGCCTATCCCAGAGACCATGACCAGATCCCTTTTGGGCAAACCAAGCTCTTCTACTGCCCTTAACAGGGCGTTCAACACAGTGCCGTGACCACAGCCTGCACACCAGATGTGCGGAAAAAACCTGCTGCGGATGTAATCTTTGACCGCCATTTTCTAAACTCCTCTACCCTGGATCAGGCGCAGGATATCCTTGATATTGGTCGGGGATATAAACTCCCCGTCTACCCTGTTGGCCAGAAAAACCCGCTCCGGGTGTTCAACTGCTTTTTTCACCTCATGCACCAGCTGGCCCATATTCATTTCCACCACCACGATATAGTGTGCAGCAGAGCATTTTTTGCGCACCAGATCAGCAGGGAAGGGCCACAGGCTTTGCAATTCCAGAAGGCCCAGCCGCTCCCCCCTGTTCCTGCGGTTCTTGACAATATGCAGCGCTGAACGCGCAGAGCAGCCGTAAGAGATAAGCACACACTGTGCATCTTCCAGGAAATATTCCTTGTATCTGGTGATCTGCTGCACATTGTTTTCTATCTTGTCCACCAGATGATGAATCAGACCGTGGATCACCCCGGGATCTGTGGTGGGAAATCCCCACATATCATGATACAATCCAGTGACATTATAGCGATGTTTGTCTCCAAAATCTGACATGGGCAATCTGCCGTCCTCCCGGGGCAGGTAGGGATGGAAGTCCACTCCCTCGGGCACTGATGTGCGCAGCCTCTCTACCACTTCAATTTCTCCAGGTCCAGGTATCTGCAGCTTCTCCCGCATATGGCCGATCACCTCGTCAAAAAGCAGGATTACAGGAGTACGATAGGTTTCAGCCATATTGAACCCTTCCACAGTAATTCTGAACAGATCCTGATGGTTGGATGCTGTAAGCACTATGTTGGCATGATCCCCATGCACGCCCCATCTGGACTGGTAGACATCAGACTGACTGGCGTGGGTGGGTAACCCTGTGGACGGCCCGCCGCGCTGCACATCAACTATAATGCAGGGAATCTCTGCCATGACTGCAAATCCCAGGGCCTCTTGCATCAGGGAGAATCCCGGACCACTGGTGGCAGTCATTACTTTATGCCCGGTCAAAGAAGCTCCAATAATCGCACAAAGGGAAGCTATCTCATCTTCCATCTGCAAAAATTTACCGCCCAAGGCTGGCAAGCGCTGGGCCACATGCTCCATAATCTCTGAGGAAGGCGTGATGGGATAGCCAGCAAAAAAATTCATCCCAGCATATAGGGCAGCCTCTGCACAAGCCTCATTGCCCTGCACAAATTTCAGATTGCTCTTCATTGCTCCTCCATAAGGACCTCTATGCACAGATCAGGACATCTGTACTCGCACAAACGACAGCCAATACACTGTTCAGCAGCCTGGACCTCAGGCAGACCATACTCATTCAAGGCCAAAACCTGTTTGGGACAAAAATGCACACATATGCCGCAGCCTTTACACCAGCTTTGATTAATAGAGTGCCCTTTGACTTTCTGCTTTGCCATCCCTTGCTCCTTTTTCTGCCCAGCAAGCTGACCTGTCCCAAACCAGGTTTTATGCTCAATCTCTGCCAGAGGTCAACAGCATAAGCCCATAGCAGGAAAGAAAAAGCGATGATTTTCCTGGCCCTTTGCAAGCGCCGACCTGACTTACTTTATTATATCAAATCAAAAAACATGTAAACTTTTTGCATAGAATGGGTTTTGCGACTGCTATTTTAGCTGCCTTGAATTTTGTGTCTTTCTCACCTATAAAACCAGGATGGGGGCGGGATATGCCTTAAACCCAAGGTGAAGATTTTTAGACCGCAAAGGGATCAGTTTTTAAGGCCGTAGACATAATAAACGCTTGCCTGTCAAGGAGTGAAAATGAGCCTTCTCATCCGCAGGATAAGACTGGAAGACAAAATCTGTGACGTGTTCATCCAAGGCAACAGATTTGCTAGGATAGGTCCGGACTTGGGGCACCTGCCGGCCAATCAGCTCATAGACGGCCAAGGCCAGGCGATTTTGCCCTCTTTTATCAACTGCCACACCCATGCTGCCATGAGCCTTTTACGGGGCTATGCTGATGACATGGAACTACAGACCTGGTTGAACAGCTATATCTGGCCTCTGGAATCCAGGCTGGACCCGGAGGATATCTATATAGGGGCCAAATTGGCCTGCCTGGAAATGATCAAGACCGGGACCACCTTCTTCAACGACATGTACTGGTGTTTTGAGAGCACTGCCCGGGCTGTTCAGGAAATGGGCCTGCGCGCGGCACTTTCCTCAGTGTTCATAGACTTTGATCATCCCCAAACAGCTGATAAGCACTGGCAGGAATGTCTGAGGCTTTTCTCCAGCAGGGCCGGTCTTGGCTCCAGGATCATTTTTGCCCTGGGCCCGCACGCAGTGTATTCTGTGAGTGAAAAATCACTGCTCCAGATCCGAGATCTGGCCCAAAAGCACGGGCTTTTGATCCACATGCATCTCAGCGAGACCCAAAAAGAGGTCCAGGACTGCCTGAACAAACACGGCCTAAGCCCAGTGCAATACCTGGATCACCTGGGGCTTCTAAGCCCCAATCTCTGCGCCTGCCACTGTATTTGGTTGAACCAAAAAGACATGGATCTGTTGGCTGCAAACCAGGTCAAGGTAGTCCACAACCCGGTTTCAAATCTCAAACTCTGTGCAGGGCGTTTCCCCTACCCTGACTTGCAGAAAAGGGGACTGCAAATAGGCCTGGGCACAGACGGTTGTTCCTCGAACAATAATCTGGATATGCTGGAAGAAATGAAGATTGCCGCGCTGGAGGCCAAGGCCTGGACTATGGATCCTACCACCATGCCGGCCTCTGAAATACACCAAGTGGCTACCCTGGGCGGAGCTCAGATTTTCGGACTGCAGGCTGGGCGCATTGCCGAGGGCTGGCTGGCGGACTGCATCCTGGTGGATTTGGATCACCCTCAGTTGATCCCGAACTATAATCTGATCTCCAATATTGTCTACTCTGCTAATGGAGACTGCGTTAAGACCACTATCTGCGATGGAAAGATTTTGATGCTGGATCGCCAAGTTGCAATGCAAGAAAAAATTCTGGATCAGGCCCGGGAAAGGGCGGCAGCACTGACCCAGAATTCCTCAAGATACGCTTAGTCCATGCCATGCAGCTGCAAAAAGTCTTTTAGCAGACCCAGCTGTAATTATTCATCACCTAATATGTTCGGACAAACTAATGTACCGGCGAAAGCAGCCAGTGAATAGTCACTGCTGAACAGTTACATCCAACTTAGGTATTGACTCTTTGCTCCGGGCCGGGAATTTCTGAGGCGTAGCCTTGCATCTTCTTCTGGCAGGCCCTGGCCACCCGCTCGAAATGATAGCCATATATAGCCAGCTCAATAGCAGCGGGCAATGCCCTGGCCTTGGTGCGGGCAGTCTTAAATATCAGCCGCCAATAGCGCAGGCAATTTTTTGAAAAAAGCCCGATGCGCAGCATGCTTTTGAGCAGGGCACGCAGCTCATCCCTGGAAAACTTGCCCTTGGCCTTGGGCTGATAACTCTGCACAAAGGTATGGATCCTTTTATAATACTGCTTGGGATTATAAATGGTATTGATCACCTGCTGATAGCCTGCAAGCAACCTGTCCCTGTCCATGGTTGGCAAGAAATTTAAACTGCCGTCTGTATTGTCTCCGCTGGTCTCCCCGAGCAGCCTGCCTTCCGACCTGAGCCTATGCCAGAGCCTTGTATGGGGTATAGCCCCCAGCAGACCCACCATAGCAGTAACCACCCCTATCTGCTGAATGAACTTGATCTGGGTCTCAAAAATACTTTCTGTATCACTGTCAAAGCCAATTATAAAACCCGCCATAACCTGCATCCCGTGCTGGTGAATGCAGCGCACAGCCTCCACCAGATCCATGCTGGTATTCTGGGTTTTACCGCACTCCTGCAGGCTTTCCAGACAGGGAGTTTCCAGACCTAAGAAAACCTTGTTGAAATTGGCTGCGCTCATCAGATCCATGAGTTCATTGTCCTCGGCCAGATTCACACTGGCCTCAGTAAGCAGGGTATAGGGGTAATTGTGTCTTTTCTGCCAGGAAATCAATTTGGGCAACATCTGCTTCACATTTTTCTTGTTGCCTATGAAATTATCATCCACGATAAACACCCCGCCTTTCCAGCCCTGATCATACAGGGCCTGCATCTCGGCCTGCATCTGCTCACTGGTCTTGGTCCTGGGCTTTCTGCCGTTTAGGATCACGATATCGCAGAACTCGCAGTCAAAGGGGCAGCCTCTGGAGTACTGCACAGGCATGGTGGCGTACTTGCGCATATCAATCAAGGACCACATGGGGATCGGGGTCTGAGTAATATCCGGTCTTTGTTCTGAAGAATAAGTACGCCGGAGCCGGCCCGCCTGCAGGTCGTTCAAGAACTCCGGCAAAGTGGCCTCTGCTTCATTGAGTATGAAATGGTCCACATCTGGAAAGCTCTCTGGCTGAGCACTAAACGCAGGCCCCCCTGCCACCACTTTTCTGGCCAGGTCTTTGCATCTGGATATTATTTGCTGAGTGCTTTGTTTTTGGACCATCATGGCACTGATAAAGACCATGTCCGCCCAGAGGATGTCCTCGTCTTTCAAGTCTTCAATATTCAGATCCACCAGTTTTTTCTCCCAGTGGACAGGCAGCATGGAGGCCACTGTGAGCAGGCCCAGTGGAGGGAATGCAGCCTTTTTGGAAATAAATTTCAAGGCGTGTTTAAAACTCCAGAACGTATCTGGGTAGCAAGGATAAACAAACAGGATGCGCATAAAGCACCTCCATTATGCATTTCTGCCGCTGAAAAGCTGTCCAGGGCTTAGCTTCAGCAAGCAGTCTAAATTGTGTGTGGGCTCAGGGCTCAATCCTCCAGAGGCCAGGGAGTGCACTTGCGGCCAGGGGCATAGCCTGCGTAGAACGCTTCCCGCAGGCTGGAAAAATGCACCTGATTTTGCGCACTGATTCTCTGACCAAAACCGCAATCCAGGGTATGGAAGCGCTTGCTGCGCTTGTTGCCCACGTATGCTTCTCTGGCCTGCGGACCGCTTAAAACTCTGGGCCAGAATCCACGGTTCTGATTCATGGCCCTCTTTTGGGCTTCTAAAAGTTGTGTAGCATACTTCTCCTTTTGTTCAGGGTGGGGGTAGTAAAACACCAGCCCCTTGTGCAGCAGTTCCTCGCTCAAGAGTTTTTGCCCGGGCAGCCAGACATGGGCCAGGATCCTGCCGTGCCGGTCCTGATCCAAACTCTTTGCTTCCAAAGTCAACTCCCTATCCTGCACCATGGACCACAGGCCTGCCCTGGACTCATGGGCGAAGTATTGATCTGGTGTTTTATCACCTCCCATCTCCGGGGCATCTATGCCCTTAATCCTGACTCCTTGTCCTGTGGGTAGAAATAAAGTGTCCCCGTCAGGGACCCAGTCCACCCTGACCTGCCAGTCCTCGGCCCAGACCTGGGGACTCAAGGCCAAAAAAGCCAGCAGCAAGCCGGCAACCCATAGCGCTGCCCTTCGTTTTAAGTATAGCATATTAATTTCAGCCTTCATAGTATGAACGTAGTATCTGGCTTCTGGAGGGATGTTTAAGCTTGCGCAAAGCCTTGGCCTCGATCTGTCGGATGCGCTCCCTGGTCACATTGAACAACTTGCCCACCTCCTCCAGGGTGTGATCTGATTTCTCCCCGATCCCGAAGCGCTTGCGCAACACCTGCTCCTCCCTGGGGGTCAATTCAGACAGGATCTGATTAATCTGGTCCCCCAGCTTGGTGTGTACTACCTCTTCTGCCGGGGCCAAGGCCCTTTTGTCCTCTATAAAATCCCCCAGGCTGGAGTCCTCTTCATCTCCAATTGGAGTCTCCAGGGAGATAGGTTCCTTGGCAATCCTGAGCACCTTCTTGACCTTCTCCAAAGGATAATCCATTCGTTCTGCGATTTCCTCAGGCAAAGGATCCCGGCCCAGTTCCTGGACCAAATAACGAGAGGTACGCACCAGTTTGTTAATGGTCTCAATCATATGTACAGGTATCCTGATGGTCCTGGCCTGATCAGCAATGGCCCTGGTGATGGCCTGGCGTATCCACCAGGTGGCGTAAGTGGAAAACTTGTATCCCCGCTGATATTCAAACTTATCCACTGCCTTCATCAGACCTATATTACCCTCTTGAATCAGGTCCAGGAATTGCAGACCGCGGTTGGTATACTTTTTGGCTATACTGACCACCAGACGCAGGTTGGCCCGGATCAGTTCCTGCTTGGCCTTGAGTACAAGCCTGTTGCCGTTCTTCATGCGCCAGAGTATATCTTCCAGTTCGCTGACGTCGTGGCAGCACTTTTCCTGCAGCCTGTTTAATATCTCCAGCTTGCCTATGAGCATTTCCTTGAAAGAAAAGACCTCCTCCACTGTCATATGCAGGGAGTCGGCCAAGACCACTGGATTCACCTCCCGTTTTTCCAGTTTGCTAAACAGTTCCTCTATTTCCTGGTGGTTTTTGCCCACAGACAGGATATATGCGGAATAGTCCCGACGGCAATTGTTCATCTGCCGCACATAATCGCCAATATTCTCTATGATTTCATCTATCAGCTTTTTTTCCAGCTTGATCGCCCGCAGTTTATCCACTATCTCCTGCTTGTAATCCAGGACCCTGTCCTGCACCCCGCGCACCCTTTTTTGCAGAGTAGCGCTTTCATTAAATTTGAAATAGATATTCTTTTTTTTGCGATAAATCTGCCGAATTTCATCCAGGAGGTGTATCACCCGCTGGCGCTGATTCATCTCTTCCTCTGTAGGATCATCTTCTTCAATGGTCTTGACCACGTCCTTGAGCTTGACATTGCCCTTTTTCAGTTCTTCACCAACTCCTATCAGGTATTCAATGGCTACAGGCACCTCCACCAGAGCATACAGAACCTCAAGTTCTCCAGCCTCGATCTTTTTGGCTATCTTGACTTCACCTTCCCGGTCCAAAAGAGGCACCAGGCCCATCTCGTGCAGATACATGCGCACTGGGTCAGAACTGCGCGAGAATTCATTGACCTTGGCCTCCTCGCCATCTTCAGCACTCGCAGAGGAGTCCAGCTCCATGGCAATCTCCTTGGGAATGACCTCGATCTTCTTATAACTGGCGCCGTCCACAATGGATATTTCCAACTGCTGAAAAATGGTGATTATCTCTTCAATCTGCTCAGGCTCATTGACTTCAGCCGGCAAGGCCTGATTTAACTCTTCAAAAGTCAGATACCCCCTTTGTTTGCCTTTGGCGATCAAAGACTTTATTTGTTGGATATCCTTGATTGCACTCATTCCTCCTCCCTTAAAAGATTGCTGTATTCATTAAGCAGCTCTGAGAGCCGGCAAGAATCTCCTGCTTGTTGCGCTGCATGCAGATCCAACTGCACCTGCTTTTGTTTTTGTCTGCGTTTTTTTCGCAACAAAAATGCACGGATATCTTGCCATATCTCTGGCGGGGCCTCAGCTCCTTTTTCCTGCAAGGTAACACAACGGGAGAAAAATCTTCTCTCTGCCTGATCCAGCTCAGAAAAAACCTGATTATGGCCGTATTGCAGCAGTTTGTACCAAAAATCCAAAGCCCGTTGGGTCTGCAGGCATTGCTCCAGTTCCAAGCTTTGCAGTTCCTGTAAATAATCCGGATAGCAAACAGCGAATTGCAAAAGCTCCCGGTCCCTTTGGGCGGTAGCCTTGCTTTGCTGGTCAGGCTCTTTTTTCAAGCTGGCCCGGACAGGAGACGATTTCCCCTGCAGGCTTTTTCTCAACTCGGGCTCGGAAATTTGTAGACCTTCAGCCAGTCTGGGCAGATAATAGCCCTGCAAGGCAAAGTCCTGGAATTGGAGCAGAAATTCCCGGGCCCAGTTGGCCATATTTTGTGGTGAATAATTGAATCTAATCATTTGTAAACAAAAGACAAGGCCATCCATTGCAGACTGCAGCATCTGATCCAAAACCGGGGTTCCTTGCTTTTGCAGCAGGCTGTCCACGTCTTCATCCTCGGGCAGCCTGACCACCCGAGCTTGCAGGCCTGCGGCCAGGATCATCTCTGTGCTGCGCAATGCTGCCTGTTGCCCGGCCCGATCTCCATCGAACAATAGATACACTGTGCTGCATAATCCCTTCAGTCGTTTGATCTGGGCCTTGGTCAGGGCCGTGCCCAGCACTCCGCAGGTGTTCAGGTAGCCGAACTGGACCATAGAAATCACGTCTGCATATCCTTCAGTGAGCAAAACCTCTTTTTTCTGGGTTACGGCTTTGCGGGCCTGGTACAGGCCGAACAGATGCTCCCCTTTCTTGAATACTGGAGATTCGCTGCTATTCAGGTACTTGGGCTGGTTTTCTGTATCCTGAAGCAGCCTGCCCCCAAAGGCCACTATCCGGCCCTGTAGATCATGGATAGGAAAAGTGATCCTGTTCCGGAAACGATCATAAACCCGGCCCTGGCTGCTGCTGGAAAATAACCCTGCCTGCAGACCCTGTTCAGGGGATATGCCGTGCTTTTGCAAATAGTCCTTCAGAGACTGCCAGTGCCCAGGGCTCCAACCCAGGCCAAAGAGCTGCACTGTTTCCTGATTTAATCCTCGTTGTTGCAGATATCTCCTGGCCTGCCCGGCCTCGTCTGTTGCCAGAGCAGCACTAAAAAAAACCTGGGCCAGGGAATTGGCTTCCAGACAGACTTGGCTCCAGGCCTTGTGCTGCTCTAAACGGTCAGAGCTCTTACCTTCCAGTCTGACCCCGGTCTCCCGGGCCAGTTCTTCTAAGCCCTGTCCAAACTCCAGCCCGTTTATGCGGCAGTAAAAATCTATGCCGTCCCCGCCAGCGTGGCAACCAAAGCAGTAATAAAACCCCTGCCCGGGATTCACGCTCAAGGAGGGCTTGGTTTCCTGATGGAAGGGGCAAACCCCAACCCAGCGCTGGCCTGCTTGACGCAGATCCACATACCTGCCAACCAGTTGCAGTAAATCCAGCCTGGCTTTGATTTCTTCTATGGCCTGTCTGTTGGCTCTGGACATGAAGTTCAATCTAACTTAATTATGGTCACTCCGTCTCCACCCCTGTCTTCAGGGGCCAAATAATAGCTGCTTACCCCGGGAAAAGAAGCTGCCAGCTCATGCACCACCTGCCGCAGCACTCCGGATCCTTTGCCGTGCACTACTTCCAGCTCCTGCCTGCCCTGCAGCAAGGTCTGGTCCAGAAATCGGGACAGGGCTGCCTCAGCCTCTTCAGCTCGTTTGCCTCTTAGATCCAGATGCAACCCGGCTTCAGCCCTAATAGATGTCTGAAACTGCCTCTGTTTATCCTGTTCCTGATCATTAGGAGCCCAAGCCAGCTCTTCAGGCCTAAGCCAGAGATTGACTCCGCCCAGATCCAGCTTGACCTTTTTCTTTTTGGTCTCCAGTTCCAGAACCCGGCCGGATCTGCCCCACAAGGGGCAATGCACTACCACCCCAGGCTGCAGCTTAGACCAAAAATCTTCCTGGGCAGCTGCCTGCTTTTGGCTCTGCCTGGAGGTCTGCAGCTCTTTTTTTAAGCGCCCCAAGTCCCGCAAGGCCTGTTTGCGGCCAATTTTCTCCTGTTGCCAGCCAGTAATTATCTCCTGGGCATAAGCCCGGATCTCCTGCACTAACTCTTGTTTGCTCTGCTCAAAGTCAGACTTTAGCCTGTCTTCCTGTTCTGCCAGTTGTCTTTTTTGGCTCTCCAGCTCTTGCAGTTCCTGTTGCCTTTGCACTGCCAAGCGATTCAAACGCTCCAGCAATCTGGAAGAATCTTCCCCCTGCAACAAGAGATATTCCTGAGCCCGTTGTAGAATCACCTCTGGCAGACCTTGCTCCCTGGCCACTTCTAAGGCCTGACTGGCGCCTACTTGATCATAAGCCAGCCTGTATAAAGGCTGCCTGGTCTGGGGGTCAAAAAGTACGGAAGCAGCTCTGATTCTGGAATCACTCAGGGCATAGACCTTGAGAGCAGGGAAGTGGGTGGCCACTGCCAACCAGGCCCCCTTGTCCAGCACTGCTTCCAGCACAGCCTGGGCCAGGGCCGCCCCCTGGCTGGGATCGGTACCCGCCCCAAACTCGTCCAGCAGGACCAGGCTCTGCTCATCAAGTTCAGGCCAGGCCTGTCTAAAGTGCTCAATTTGGGCCGTAAACGTGCTTAAGCTCTCTTGCAGGCTTTGTTCATCCCCGCAAAAGACATGAAGCTGGCTCCAAAAAGGCAGGGAGCTGCCCTCACTAGCCGGCACCGGCAAGGCGCTCAGCCCCATCAGGATACACAGACCCAGAGTTTTCAAACATACTGTCTTGCCCCCGGCATTGCCTCCAGTGACCAACAAGGCCTTTTGCCCTGCCTGTAGGCAGATATCCACCTCCTGCACAAAATCCTGGTCCAGGACCAAAAGGGGATGCCTGACCTGTCTCAGGTCCAAAGGTAGATCCGGCCCCAACTCCAGGATGCTGCCCTCAAATTCCTGAGCCAAAGCTACTTTAGCCTGCAGGAGATCAAACTCTAGAAGCCAGTCATAGACTGCATTTAACTCTGACCACTCCTGCTTCAGGATGGAGGTCAAATAACGCAGAACTTGATTTCTGGCCTCTTGTTCCCTGTGTTTTAACTCTTGCAATCTATTGTTCAGCTCCACCAGCTCCAGGGGTTCGAAATAACAAGTCTCCCCGGTCTGGGAATAGTCATGCACTATGCCGGAAAGTCTGCCCTTGAAATTGGTCTTCAAGGCCAGCACGTACCTGTCCGCGGAAATGGTCAGATAATCATCCTGCAGATAGGGCAATGCGCTTTTTTGTTGCAGATATTCCTGCAGCCTTTTCCTGCACTGCTCTTGAATGGCGCGCACCTGGCCTCGTATTTCCAGAAGCTCTGGAGAACTGGCGTCTTTTAGCTCGCCTCTTTGATCCAGACAGCGCCTAAGGGCCTGCCAGAGCTTGTCCGGCCAGGGGCCCTGCTGCAAAAAATCCTGCAGGGCAGCATAGTCCCTTAGATCAGACCTGGACAAGGCATTTTTGCACTCCCGGGCAGCACCCAGGGTTGCGCGCACTGCCCAAAGACCGTCTTCATCCAAGACGTGCCCTGCACGTAAATGCCCAAACAGTCCGTGCAGATCAGGATAATGCCCCAGGGCGGCCAGGATATAGTCCTTGCCCTGCAAGGCCTGAGCCAAAAGCTCATTTTTTTCCTGTAAAGCCTTAAGGCTGGTTTCTGGCTGGATAGACATACATTGCCTGCGACCAGCCTCAGACAGGGCGAAATTCCCGAGACGGATCAAGACCTGTTCATAATCCAGTAGACGCAATGTTCTAGCTTGCATAGGGCTGATAGCTGATCACCGCCTGGCAGTCGGTTTGATTTTGTACCTCCTGGCGCTTGCTGACATTCAAGGCCTCACCATACCAGCATCTAAGACTCAACTGGCAGCAGTAGTTGATAAACCAGAATGAAATTGGGGGGTTAAGATCTCATTTAGGCCCGCCCTGGGTGTTGGACCAAGTAGAGTTTGCTTTCCAGATTGTCCGGCTGCAAGCGGACTTTGCAGAGAAGAGGGTCTTTTTATATACTGCATCTCGCTACCTGCTCTTGGGACTTTCCAGCCCAAAGCAGCAGTTAAGGATTAGGTCTCTTTGTTCAGAATAAGCCTGATATTCAGGAGGTTAGCCCTTAACTCCAAGGCTTTGAACCAGATCACAAGTTGCAAAGAACTTTGGCCAACCTCCTGAACATGTAATTGCCCTTAACTATAACGTGACTTGCGCATCTTCTTCATCAGCCGTTTCTTGGCTGCAGCTTCCTTTTTCTTGCGCTGGACGCTGGGTTTTTCATAATGCTGCCGTTTTTTCAACTCTGATAGAATACCTGCTTTTTCGCATTGCTTCTTGAACTTGCGCAAAGCAATATCAAAGTTGTCATGATCACCTAAAATAATTCCCGGCACTTAATCTCACCTCCTTAGCATGGCCTGGTAACATAGATCTTGTGCGTTTGCTTTGGTCCTTGCACCGCATAAATAGCATAACACCACAAAAATCAAGGGTAAATGTACAACTTGCAAAATTAAAAGTAAACACTAAATTTAACTTGTAAAGCCTAAACTTGCAAGCAAATAAAAAGGCCCGCACTTGCTTGGTTGCGGGCCTTTGTTCCTGTTGCAGACAGTCTTGATGCAGCGTACTGCTCTATCTGGACTCAGGCTGGAGTGTACGCGACATAATCTCTTCAACACAGGAACTACTTGCAGCCAATTGACCTTGCCTTCTACTGCCGGTTCAATAATGGACAGCAATGGTTTCCTAATCCGGCTGGCTACCTGTCTTGTCGTCTTCCCTAAAAGTTTGTACCAGGGATCGCAGGACCACCAGACCCAGGCCAGCGCCCAGGGCGGCAAGCACTGCATACAAAACCCCAAAGAACACGGCATGGTCCGGCAGCCACCAGGGAATGTCCCAAGGCAGCAGGCTGCGCAAAGTCTCGTGAGGAAACATAATTTTCTCCTCAGTTATTTAACTGATTCCTTGAGCAGCTTGCCGGGCCTGAATTTGACCACTCTGGCGGCAGGAATAGTGATCTCCAAGCCTGTCTGAGGATTACGGCCTTTGCGTTCTTTACGGTTTTCCACAGCAAAGGTCCCAAATCCAGTCAGGGTTAATTTGCCCTCTTTGACTAAAATGTCCTCAATCGAAGCCAAACAGGCATTCAGGGCCCGTTCTGAGTCCGCCTTAGTCAATTCAGACTTTTCCGCAATTTTGGCTACCAGATCTGCTTTTGTCATCACTCTTCCTCCTTTTAATGAGTTATAGACCCAAGGCTACATTAAGATACATCCGAGCTTGCTGTTGCACAATCAAGGTTAATTGGCTGCTGCCTCCCCAAGAATCATCCAGGACCTATTTTTTGCGGTCAGGATGCATTCCAGTTAGAGTTTTAGTTTCTCGAGCCCAGACATCATGGATGTGCAGACCACGAACGAATCAAGCTTCACAGTTAGCCCTAAACTTAAACAACAAGCCGTGTCAAGACTGTTTTGAAGAAAATCTCCAAATTTACTTGGTTGGCAGGTATTTTTTTTGGACCAGCCACTCAGCCAAGGCCAAAAAATCCTGCGGGCTCAGATCCTCAGGCCTGCAAAAGGGATCCAGCCCCAAAGACATCACACTTTGGGCAATATCAGATGGGCAACATCTTTTCAATACATTTTTTATCTGTTTTCTGCGTTGCTGAAAACAGATATGGATAAGTTCGGCCAGAGCCGAGGACAGGATTGGATGCATGGCCTCTTTGCGGGGCTGGATTGAAACAACCGCGGAATGTACTTTGGGTCTGGGCCTGAATACTTGCGGCCCCAGGTTGAATTCATATTTGACTCTGGCAAAATTGCGGACCCAAACTGTCAAGGCGCCATAAATGCGGTTTCCTGAACAGGCTGTCAAACGCTGGGCCACTTCCTTTTGCAGGGTAAAGACCATCTTGGTTGCGCCAGGACAGGATTTGACCAGTTCCCAGATCAATGGTGAAGCGATATTGTAAGGCAGGTTGCCGATTATCCTCTGTATCCCGGCAGCATCTATCCGTGACCAGTCCAGGCTTAGTGCGTCCGCAACCATTAAGCGCAGGCCTGGAAAGCGCTTTTTCAGGCTATAGGCCAAACAGGAATCCTTCTCCACAGCTATAATCTGCGCAGGCAGCTCCAGCAAAAATTTAGTCAAAGCGCCTTGTCCAGGGCCGATTTCCATGACCCTGTCCCTGCATTCTACTTCCAGTCTGGAGACAATCTTTTGGGCCAGGTTGATGTCCAGCAAAAAGTTCTGACCCAGCCTTTTTTTGGCCCGGAATTGTGGCCCGCAGCCCCCATCCATGGCAAAACAACCCCCACAGCTCAAAGACAGTCTAGACTTGGAAAAAATTAAACTAAATCTGCCGGCAGGCAAGGCCTGCTAACTGGCTCCGGTCAGGCCCTGATCAAATAAGCTGTTTATCTCTCTATGGCTGTAACCCAATTCACGCAGCACAGCCAATGTATCTTGACCGAAGCCCGGCGCTGGCCAGCGTAGTTCCCCTGGAGTGCGGCTGAAAATAATAGGTATACCCAAAGCTTTGGCCTGACTCTGTTCTAAATCCCAATCCCGGACCATGCCCCGCTTTTGGAACTGGGGGTCCTGCCAGGCTTCCTGCAGGCTCTTAACTGGTGCAAAACAGACATCCAGCTCGCTCAACTCCTGCTGCCAATGAGCCAGGTCCTTTTGTTTGAAAACCCTGCGCAAAGCCTGAATAATCTCCTGCCTGCAACTGTCGTCATATTGCAAGGCACTATACTCCTCCAGGCCCAGATGCCGACAAAGCCTATGCCAGAACTTGGCCTCCAGGGCTCCCAGGGCCAGATAGCGTCCATCAAGTGTCTGATAGGTATTATAGCAGGCGTATCTGTGGGCCAGCAAGTGCTGCCCCCTTTGCAGTTCCTGCCCTGTCTTTTCCTGCAGGTACTGCACCAAAGGCATCAATGCCAGACAAGAATCCGCCATGGAGATGTCTATGTATTGGCCCTGGCCGGTGCTCTGCTTTTCATATAAAGCCAGGACTACGCCCAAGGCGGCATTGAGCCCTGCAGTCAAGTCTGCGATTTGTACTCCTGGGATGCTGGGCGGCCTGTCCGGCTCCCCTTGCAGGTCCAGGACCCCGGAGGCGGCCAGATAGTTCACATCGTGTCCGGCCCTGTCCCTGTATGGACCAAATTGCCCATAACCAGAGATAGAACAGTAAATGATCTGGGCATTGACCTGGCGCAAAGATTCATAATCCACCCCCAGCCTGCGCTTTACACCCGGTCTGAAGCCTTCCAGAACCACTTGTGCCTTTTGCGCCAACTGCATAAATACCTGCAGCCCGGGTCCGGACTGCAAATCCAGGCAAATGTGCTCTTTATTCCTGTAGAGCGGATAGGCAAAAAAGCCATCTGCCTTGTACTTAGCATCCTCTACTGCTATTACTCTGGCTCCGTGATCTGCCAGGATCATGGAACAATAAGGCCCGGGCAGGAGCCTGGTCAGATCCAGGACCGTGACCCCAGCCAGAATGCCTTTGCCCTGCATAGTCAACCTACTATCTTGTCTTTATTCTTGATCTGCACCAGGTCAGATCCACAATTGACAACCAAATCCGGCAGAGTAATTATTCACCACCTAATATGTTCGGATAAACTAATGTACCAGCGAAAGAAGCCAGGGTCCGTGGATTCGGCCAACAGGGCTTCCGGCACTTACTTTTGCAGGTCAATTTTTATCTTTAAAAGCATGAAGTAACAGCAAAAGTAAGTGCCGGATCTGAGCGACTTAGAATGCGTTAAGCAAAACTGTGCAAGCCATTTCAACCTAAGAGTCCACCATGATCATCTGGAATATTCAGGAGGCCCAAAATCAAACTTTTGCTTTACGCATTCTTAGGAGCGAGTTTTTTGCGCCCTGTTGGCCGAATCTTCGGACCCAGTGAATAGTCACTGCTGAACAGTTACCCGGCAGAAAGCTTTAAATGTGAACTTTGAGGTCTGAGGCTGGGTGATATAAATATCCTGGCCATAATTAGCTGCATGCTACACTTGAACAGGATGCTGGTCAACTACACCCTGTAAAATACAGGTCTATTGCTCCTTGGAAGCTTGGCCAGGCCCTAAATGACTCTCTTGTCAAGGCTCCAGGCTTGAGCTAGTCTAAAAGAGGAATTTGTAAGCACATAACTGGTTGGCTGCCAATGGATATAGAACTGTGCATAGCTGGCCGCAATTATCGATTTCAGCGCCCGAATGATCTGGAAGCTCTCTGGGCAGAGTTGGATGAGCATGCCCTGGACCAGGACGAGAGGCTGCCCTATTGGGTGGAGATCTGGCCGGCAGCTGTTTTGCTGGCCAAATGGATCCTGGGCCAAAAAAGGCTGTTGCAGAACAGGTTGTGTCTAGACCTAGGCTGCGGTCTAGGTTTGACCAGCATGGCAGCTGCTGATTGCGGGGCTCGGGTCCTGGGGCTGGACTACGAACCCCGGGCCCTTTTTTACGCCCGCAAAAACGCCAGGTTGAACAACTGTCCTGCCCAATGGGTGCTTATGGATTGGAGAAGGCCGGCGCTCAAGCCTCACAGCTTTTCCTTAATTTGGGGAGCAGATATCATCTACGAAAAAAGGTTTTTCCAGCCTCTATTCAATCTTTTTTCCAGGGTGCTGGCGCCCGGGGGCCAGATCTGGCTCTCCAGCCCGGAAAGAAGTGTAGCCCGGCCTTTCTGGGAACTTCTCCAGGCCTCTGGCTGGCAATTCAATATCCTGCACCAGGAAAGCGTCCCTTACCAGGGCCAGGTACAGACTCAGATCCAGCTCTGGGAAATCAGCCGCAATGATCCTGATCCGGCCTGATGATCAAGTTATTTGCCTAAAGCCTAGATTGTGACCTCTGTGCCGATTCCGCCCTGGGTGAACATCTCCAGAATAAGGGAGTTCTCCAGTCTGCCATCGATGATATGCGCCTTTTCCACCCCGCCTTCCACAGCCTCCAAGCAGCATTTGAGCTTGGGGATCATGCCACCCTGGGCAGTATTGTTCTCGATCATCTCCAAAGCCTGCCTGCGGCTCAAAGAAGAGACCAGATGCCCTTTGGCCATGACCCCGGTTACGTCTGTGAGCAGAATAAGCCTTTTGGCACCTACCGCTTCTGCCACTGCCCCGGCTACTGCATCAGCATTAATATTATAGGTCTGCCCTTTTTCATCCACGCCTACCGGGGCAATAATTGGTATGAAGCCCTCCTTTTCCAGACAACTGATCAGCCTGGTCTGAATACTGAGCACTTCGCCCACGCGGCCCAAATCGATTATCTCTGGTGGAGCATCCTTTTTGGAAATGACCATCTCCAGTTTCCTGGCCTGGATCAGGCCCCCGTCTTTTCCAGACAGGCCCACGGAATTGCCGCCGTTTAAATTGATCAGGTTCACTATCTCCTTATTGACCCTGCCCACCAGGACCATTTCCACCACATCCATGGTAGCCCGGTCAGTAACACGCAGGCCCTGCTCAAACTTGGTGGCAATACCCAACTGTTGCAGCATATGCCCGATTTGCGGGCCGCCCCCGTGGACAATAACCGGGTTTACGCCGATATACTTGAGCAAAACCACATTCAAAGCAAAACTCAGTTTGAGGTTCTCCTCTTGCATAGCGTGGCCCCCATACTTGATAACCACAGTCTGGCCATAGAACTCCCTGATGTAAGGCAGGGCCTCCAGCAGCAATCTGGCTCTGGCTAATTCCTGTTGCATGTCTTTCTCCTTGCAAACAATATTTGACTTTGGCTTAAACACTCAGCGCCGGCTGCCTGTTGAAATAAAAAAAGGGCTCCTGCAGGAGCCCTTTTTTTGTAATCATGCTGCAACCAGGCTAGGCTGCGTCCAGCTCTCTGCGCGCTGCCATGTCGAAGAGCACCCTTTCTCTAGCCTTGTCAATGCCCAGGGCCTTTCTCTTTTGATCAATGTGCGCAATCATCATTTTAGCCATGTCGTAGGGATCAGGAGCAAAGCCCCATTTGCCCAGACCTTCTTTTTCCAGTCCAGAGAAGAGCATATCGTGGAACTTGGTATTCTGGGTGGTGGGGAAGGTCACCCCGAACAAGGTATATACCCCGGAAGCCACAAAATATTGGCCAATACTGATCGCTTTTTCACTCATCCATTCCGGGGCCGCACCTGCCGCAGGCAGATCAGCAATGCTTTCGCCCAGGCCGCCTTCCCGGACCACTTCCGAGGCTGCGACCAAGATCCGGCTGTTGTCCACGCAGGAACCCAAGCCCAGCACCGGAGGCATGCCCACTGTTTCACAGACTTCCCGTAGGCCCTCGCCAGCCAGATGGGCAGCCTCTGGTGTGAGCAGGCCAGCCTTGGCCAAGGCGATCTGGGAACATCCTGTCTGCAGGACCAGGATATCATTTTTGATCAGTTCTTTGACCAGTTCTACATGCACCCAATCCTGTTTGACCCTGGGATTGGTGCAGCCAACAACTCCAGCCAAGCCCCGAATGCGGCCATTTATGATATTGTCGTTCAAAGGCTTATAAGAGGCCCGAAAACTGCCGCCCAGCATATACTTAATGTATTCATGGGAGAATCCATGGATACCCGCATTCTTGATGTTCGGGATCTGGACCTGGGCGGTGCGGTTCTTGAACCTGCTGATGGCCTTGATCACCACTTCATCAGTGCACTTCCTGGGCTCATGCTCCACCAACTCGATATGTTCAGCACCTTCGATATGGCAGCGGGGGTTGGTGGTAAATAAGTAGGAATTGTAGCACTTTGCCACTGAGGACAGACTCTGTTTGATACACTGCACGTCCACAGCCATGGCATCTATGGCCCCGGTGACCAGCACAGCTTCCGTGGACATAAAGTCCCCGGCATGGGGCACGCCGTGCCTGGAAAGCACTTCCGCTCCAGAGCAGCACATCCCGCAGAGGTTGATCCCGGAAGCGCCAGCCTCTTTGGCTGCCTCCACCAAGGCGGGGTCATTCGCAGAGACCAGCATGCTCTCAAACAGATTTGGTTCGTGACCATGGACAATGATGTTCACCATGTCCTCTTTCAGGCAGCCCATGTTCACATTGGCCTGGACCGGCGAAGGGGTGCCAAACAGGATGTCTGAAATTTCTGTAGCTACCATGGAACCGCCCCAGCCATCTGAGAGGGCTGTCCTGCTGAACTGCTTGCAGATATTGGAGTACTCCTGGTCCACGCCCATGTGGGTGCGGTGCATGAGCTCCATGATCTCGCGCATGGCACCTCTAGGCACAATACCTAGCTTGCGCCAGGTCTCCAAAGTCTTTGCTGGTACCCTGGAGACAAAGGGGATTTCCCCTTCCACCTGGGTATAAGTCCGCTCCAATTCAGCGTAGAGATCCTTGGCGATCTCCGGAATCTTGCGGCCTTCAGTCTCTATTCCCACAGACTGGGCCACATCCACCAGCTTGATCGGATCCTTGATCTTATAATCAGTGATCTCTCCTTTAACCACTTCCCGGAACAGATCCAGCATGCTCATGCCGTGGTCAGTATGGGCGGCAGCCCCGGAAGCCACCATGCGGCTGAAATTCCTGGCCTGGATGGTGTCGATGTCTGCCCCGCAGACCCCCACCTTGCTGTAAGGATCCTTGGCATTCAGCCTGCAAGGGCCCATGGAACAGTGCTTGCAGCAGGCTGAATCTGCACCAATGGGGCAGGCCTTCATGCTGGCTGCGCGGTCAAAGGCTGTCTCCACTCCGTCCTGTTGGGCCTTATCCAGCATCTGAGCGGTTGCTTCGCAGCTGGTCAGATCCCTGGCCTTGAATTCCTTGGTTTTGGAGTCAGCTGCCTTTTTTTCCTTTTTGTCCATATTTTCCTCCCTTGGTGGAACAATTAAAAATAAGCTTTGCAGATTAAAAAGCTGGTCTTTACCTTTCTCTGGGCAGTGAAAAATTTTTTAGTAATGAACTGTTTTTATTAGCTATATTTAAGCCTCTAGCTGTCTAAGTTCGTAATTATCTTATTCAGTTTGAATTTATTGCCTTAACCTTGAAGGAGCAAGCCCAGCATGCAACATGCAAGCACCTGAAAATGAACAAAATCTTAAACATCCTACGTTCTAAATCATGCTTTGTCAAGGCTAAGTGCTGCTCTTGACCCTGATTGCCAGCAGCACACTTTATCCCTGATAGCCTGCCCTGGATCAGCCCTAAAAGATGCAGCTGCAAGAAATCAAAAAGGAGACAATAGTGTCTTATTTCTGAAACTCTGTCAAAAAAACAAGAAAGTTTGAACCGCTAAGGTCGCCAAGTACGCAAAGTTTTCGGCACGAGGCTGAGTATTGTCCAAATAAAAATACACCAACCCTTGCGTTACTTCCCTGGCGACCTTTGTGTCATGAGCGAGTCTTCGAGAGGGCGGTTCAATCATCTTTTGCTTGTTGGGTTGCGGGCCTGGCTCGCTTTAGATTTTAATCCCAGTAAGTTTAACTCATTGGTTTTTCTGTCCTCTGTCCTCTGTCTTCTGTCCTCTGTGACTGGAGCAGCCTGTGGGCAGCAGCTCTTACTCCTTTTTGAGCGCCCTGTGCATCAGCTCCTGCACAGCCAAAGCCGGTTTTTTATCCTGATAAAGTATCTGATAGACCTGCTCGGTGATGGGCAAATCCACTCCCAGATTCTGGCCCAGCCTGTGAAGGGCCTGAGTGGTCTGCACCCCTTCGGCCACCATGCGCATGCCCTGCAGTATGTCCTGCAGGCTCTGCCCCTGGCCCAGCCTCAGTCCTACCTGCCTGTTCCTGCTGAGATCCCCGGTGCAGGTCAAGACCAGGTCCCCCATGCCAGACAGGCCCATAAAAGTCTCTTGCTGCGCGCCCATAGCCAGACCCATACGGGACATCTCTGTCAGACCCCGGGTGATCAATGCTGCTCTGGCCCCGGCACCAAAGCCCAGACCATCACTTATGCCTGCTGCCAGGGCCATAACATTTTTCAG
>CAZLUR010000003.1:51905-73829 GCA_964562725.1 uncultured Desulfohalobiaceae bacterium
ATGATCGAGCTCTTTACCCCCACGCGGATCCCCCGGCTGATCCTCGACACCACCCAGCTCCACCCCTAAATAGTCCGGATTGGAATAGACCCTGAAAGTCTCAGTAGCCAATGCCTTTTGCAGCCAGGGACCCAGTTCCAGGTCTGTACAGCCTAGGGCAACCGCAGTAGGCAGGCCCTGACTGACTTCTCTGGCAAAAGAAGGTCCGGAAAGACAGGCATAACCAGGCTGGACGTGGTCAAGTTCGTCCTGCACCACCTGGGACATGGTTTTCAGATTTTGCACTTCAATGCCCTTACTGGCGCAAACCAGCACTGGCTTTTGAGGCAAATGCTCCTTTAGTTGTACTAAAACCGCCCTGAAATACTGGCAAGGCACAGCCAACAGAAAAAAATCAGCCCTGTTTGATACCTGTTCCAATTCAGAACTGAACTCAATGCCTGGCTCCAGCTGCACCTGGGGCAAAAACCAGGTGTTTTCCCTTTGTCTGCCCAAGATCTCCAAAAGTTCAGACTCCCTGACCCACAAGGAAATCTGGTAGCCTTTGGCAGCCAGCAGATTGGCCAGGGCCGTACCCCAGGAGCCAGCCCCTATCACTGCAACTTTCATTTGAACTCCCAGTCCTGGATCCTTGATTTTTTTTCAGCTATACCTGGCCGCAGGCATCAGGTCAAGAATAGAGCTTGTCAATAATAGGTAAAAGAGTTACAATTTGTAGTAACTTTACAGATTTGCAGCAACCCGGAATTGCACCCCAGGCCCTGGTTGTTATAACCTGCAGGCGATGTAATGGCATACCATTTTTTTCAACCCTGTATATCTGGTATCCATAAATGGCAACCACATCAGACTTGGATTTTTCAGAACAAGAAAAACTGGTTTTGCGCCTGGTACAGGACAGCCTGCCGGACAGTCCCAGGCCATTTGCCCGGATTGCTGAACAGGCCGACCTGCAGGAAAAACAGGTACTGGAACTTCTGCAAAATCTGAAGAACAAAGGCTATATCCGCAGATTCGGAGCTACCTTGCGTCACCAGGAGGCAGGTTATGACTGCAATGTGATGGTGGCCTGGCAGGTGCCTTTGGAAGACATACCTGCTGTGAGCAGGATCATGGTCTCCAGGCCAGAGATAACCCACTGCTATCAAAGGCGCAGCACAGATAAATGGCCTTTTAACCTGTACACCATGATCCATGGCAGAGACAAAAATCAATGTCTACAGGTCATTCAAGAACTGCAAGCCCAGACCGGCCTGCAGGATTACCAGGCCTTGTTTAGTGTGCGCGAGCTGAAAAAGACCTCCATGCGCTATTTCTAAATTAAAAAAACTTGCCAGGAGAGTTTATGCCTGATTCACGAGAACTTTTCCAACAAGCCCAGAAACTGATCCCAGGCGGGGTGAACAGCCCGGTGCGGGCCTGCAGCAGTGTAGGAGCCGAGCCTTTATTTATCAGTAAAGGCAGGGCAAGCCGTATCTTCAGCCAAGAAGGCCAAGAATTTATTGATTATGTGCTCTCCTGGGGGCCTTTGATTTTGGGACATTGCCATCCCCAGGTGCTGCAGGCTGCAAGCCAGGCCTTACAAAACGGGGCCAGCTTCGGCGCCCCCTGTCAGCAGGAGATAGAGCTGGCTGAAGCCATTGTGCAGGCCTTGCCTGGTCTGGAAATGGTGCGTTTCGTCAATTCCGGCACCGAGGCAACCATGAGCGCCCTGCGCCTGGCCCGGGCCTACACCGGCAGGGATAAAATCCTTAAATTCACAGGCTGCTATCACGGCCATGTGGATAGCCTCCTGGTCCAGGCCGGCTCTGGAGTGGCCACCCTGGCCATCCCAGGTACGCCTGGTGTGCCTGAGGATACAGCCCGGCAGACCCTGTTGGCGCCCTATAACAACCTGCCGGCTGTAGAGGAAGTCTTTCAAGAGCAAGGCCAGGAGATCGCGGCTTTGATTCTAGAGCCAGTGGCAGGCAACATGGGTCTGGTCCCGCCTGCCAATGGCTTTTTGCAGGGTTTGCGGGATATCTGCAATAAATACTCCAGTCTGCTTATTTTCGATGAGGTCATAACCGGGTTCAGAGTCTCTTACTCCGGGGCCCAGGGCAGGTTCGGGGTCATCCCTGATCTGACCTGTCTGGGCAAGATAATCGGCGGCGGGTTTCCGGTAGGCGCCCTAGGAGGCAAACAGGAGATCATGCAGTACATGGCGCCTTGCGGTGCAGTCTACCAGGCAGGCACCCTTTCCGGGAACCCTGTGGCCATGAGCGCAGGCTTGGCCGCCTTGCAGGTGCTCAAGACCCAGGACTATCAGGGTCTGGAACAAAAGACGCTGAAGCTGGCTCAGGAGCTGCAAAACATCCTGCAAAATAAAGGTCTGCAGGTCCAGCTGAACCAGCTGGGCTCCATGTTTACCTTGTTTTTCACAGCAGAACCGGTGCTGGACTTTGCCGGTGCTAAACAGACTGACCAGGAAATGTTTGCCAAGTTCTACAACCATATGCGCAGCCAGGGCATCTATCTGCCCCCGGCAAATTTTGAATGCATCTTCACCTCCTTTGCCCATACAGACCAGGACTGGGAGCAAACCCTGGAAGCAGCACAGAAGCTTAAATTCTAAGCCACTGCGAATTCAGAGGCATTTGCAGATATTTGCTTGACAATTCTGCTTGAGATGACTTAAATGTACTTTAAAGAGCTTTCATTTTAGGACATACAACAGACATATAAACACGCTTTCCTGCTGGAGCAGATGAGATAATCTGCACTGCATAGCAGAGTAAAGCGTTAGGGCCTGGCTTAAGCTTAACAACCTGCAACAAAAACAAAGGAGGTTGGTTAATGAAGAAATCTATCCTTGCAATTCTGCTTAGTGCATGCATGCTGCTCTTTTTATCCCTGGCTGTTCTACAGGCCTATGATTTTGAAATCCCGGAAACCATTCTCATGGACGATGCCCAGGGCAAAACCGAAAACCCGCAATACAGCCCAACTGAATTTCAGCATAAAACACACGAAGCAGCAGTGGCAGACTGCCAAACCTGCCATCATATGTGGGAAGATGAATCTGAGCCTCCTCAGAACTGCACCGATGCCGGCTGCCACGATCTGATCGGCGCCAAAGGTGCGGAAATGAGAGAAACAAACTCAGCATATTATGCTTATCATGATCGCAAGAGCGAACATAGCTGCGTGGGCTGCCACCAGGCCTTGAAACAGGCTGGAGAGGCTACCGGGCCTCTGCCCTGCAATGCTTGCCATCCCAAGGAGTAAAGCTGCATTGCATCGCAGACAATCGCTCACAATAACTCAGGATCAAAGGGCGCTGCCCTTTGGTCCTGTTTCTATTTGAGGTGGAAAATGGCCAGGGACAAAAAAAGACAAGCCCTTGATGAAGAGATAATTGAGCTGACTGATATAGTGCAGGACGGGCAGGAAACAGACCAATCAAGCACCCGCACAAAGGACCAGTACGCAGATTTTGATCGGGAGCTGGACGAACTTTTTTTAGGTTCAGCAGAATTTTCCAAACCAGAGGGCAAGACTAGATTGGAAACAGGAGACGACGACCTGGATCTGGACTCCTTGTTCCAGGAATTAGACTCGGGCCAGCCTGCAATGCAGCAGAGCCAAGGCCCTAAACAGCAGGCACTTGATCCTGAGCAGCACCCTGTAGAACACCCCGATTCCTGGGCCTTTTCATCTGGCGCTGATCAACAGGCTTTTGGTCCGGAACAGCAAGAAACCCAGACTGCAAAGCAAAGTGCAGGCCAGGGCTTGGCAGAGGTTTCAGGCCAGATCAGGGAACTGCTGACCAGGATCCAGGACCTGGAGGCCAGACTGCTGGACTTGCCAGGCTATACAGAGATCGAACAGCGCATGCAAAACCAGCTGCAAGAAGCCTTGCTGGAGAAGCTGCACCAGAGTTTTGAACAGAAACTGCAAGAAAAGTTAGCCCCATTAGAGGCTCAACTCCAAGA
Organism: uncultured Desulfohalobiaceae bacterium; assembly: GCA_964562725.1. Lineage (GTDB taxonomy): Bacteria > Desulfobacterota > Desulfovibrionia > Desulfovibrionales > Desulfothermaceae > CAZBUB01. The sequence goes on from CAZLUR010000003.1 coordinate 55,880, forward strand.
CCTGCAGCATGTCTGCAGCTCCCAGGAACAGGAGCAGACAATATCCCTGCAAAACCAGCTGCAGGACTTGCGTAGCCAGGCCCTTAACAAAAATGACCTAGAAGAGATGACGGCCAGGCTCAAACAAGAGCTGAGCCAGGAAATAGTCCAACAGATTCCTGCAGAGGCAGCCAGGGTGGTACGCAAAGAAATTCAGGCTTTGGCCCGAGAGATGCAGGAAGATGATACTTAAAAAAAGGAGGGGTGCTGCCCGGGTTTCTCTCCTTTTCCCGTCCGGGAGCCTTACTTATTGGAAGTTCAAGGCCATTTCCCTGCCGGACGGGTTTTTTACCAACTCTGGTTCCCATGGACCAAAATCAGATTATACAGGCCAAAAACAGGATGGATAAGACCCGGCAGCAGGCCTTGCAGGTCACCAAGGAAATAGTGGTCAAATTCATTGAGGTGGGGCGAATTTCCCCCAGCAACTTTGAACAGTTTTTCGCTCCCATCTACAAGGAGATCCTGCGTAATATCCAGGATCACCCCTCATCTGATCCCAAGCAGCAAGATGCTCCCCACAGCTGAAAAGACCTCGCCCCAGGGTCATGGCTCAGGCCTGCAGGCCATGTTCAACAACATCGCTCCCTGGTATGACTTTCTGAATCATGTCTTGAGCCTGGGCCTGGATATTTACTGGCGCAGGCAGCTGATCCAGCTTATCGATCCCCGGCCAGGGATTAAAATCCTGGATCTGGCCGCAGGCACTCTGGATGTAGGCTTTGCACTGCTGCGCAAAGAACCAAGCTGTACTGTATTGGCTGCAGATATTGCCCTGCCCATGCTGCTTTATGGGAAAAAGAAGCAGCATGGCAAAAAAGGGCTGCTGACCCTTTGCGCTGACGGCAGGCAGATGCCATTGCCTGACCAGAGCGTACACAAGGTGGCCATGGCTTTTGGTCTGCGCAACATTGAACCCAGAGCCCAGGTCTACACGCAGATGCTGCGTGTCCTGAAGCCCGGGGGCAAGCTGGCCATCCTGGAATTCGGCTCAGGAAAAAACAAGATCTGGAAGGGGCTCTATAATCTGTATCTGCGCAGGGTGCTGCCCCTGATCGGCAGGATCGTATCCCGGGATAAACATGCCTATGCCTACCTGGCCAACAGCATTCAAAACTTCCCTGGAGCAGAAGAGATTTTAAAAGAGCTGCAGCAGGCTGGATTCTGCCGGCTCAGTCAAATAGAGTTGAGTTCAGGCATAGTAAACATTTATCTGGCGCACAAGCCACAAGGTTAACCGGTTAACCCGCTGACTTGGGTCAGCCCCGGCCCAAATAAATGAGCACCAGACCAAGCAGGATGACCAGGATGCCCATCTTGCGCAAACTGGCCGGTTCTCTTTCAGCAAGCATCTTCAGCACTCCGGGCATGCGTTCGGCAAACAAAAAATAGGGCAAACCTTCCAGAATTAGGGCCAGTCCCAGGGCTGCCAGGAAAAATCCAAAACCAAAATGCATGATTCAAGCCCCTTTCCCAGGTTGAAATTAGCCCCAAGCATCTATTAGCCTTGTGCGCAAGGCAGGAAAGACTTGTATTTTTTTGGGTGCAGGCAATTTTGCAGTAGACAGCACTAGTTCTCTGATACATAATAAACCAACAGCCCAGAAAAGCGCCTGGTTGCTGCTAAGCCTGGGAAGCTGTTATCTCTTCTGTCTTGAAGCCATAATCTAAAGCTAAAACAGGTATCATGTCCAGGGCTGCCAGGCGCCTTTTGCTACTGTTGCCTTAAACAACAGGCCCTAAATACGCTTTTTTGCAGGCCTGGTATAAGATGGCTACAAAAATGAATTTTTGCAGCCGCAGAGGACAATTGTTTTTATTAACTATCCTACAAGGCTCAAGATACCCTTAGCGGCATTCGATTTAACACCTTGATTTGTTTGTCTTTACTTTCAACTTTTTACCTTTAATTTTTTACACTCAAAAGGAGTGGGGCCATGAAAAAAACATTATTTCTCTCTCTGGTTTCGCTGTTGGTACTATGGGCCTGGGCGTCCTGTTATGCCGGGTTTGTCCAGGTAGACAAGTATGGATCCACCACCTATATCCAAGACGGCAAGATCAAGACCGTGACCAAGAACAAAACCGATCCCTGGACCATAATGGACCTTAAAGATGACCGTATTACAGTAGTCAATCCAGACTCTCAGCAATACACCCAGATCTCTTCTGCTGAATACTGCGGGCTGATGGAGGAAATGCAGGAAAAAGCAGCAGCCTTTAGGCAGGGCTTCCAGGGCAGGGACAAAGGCCGCAGCCCCAGGGTCAGTGTGGAGGATAAAGGTCCGGGCGGTAAAATTGCTGGTCTAGAGACCACCAAATATCAGATCCTGAAAAATGACCAGCTCACTGAGGAACTCTGGTTGACTCAGGATCCTGCCTTGCTTAATGAGCTGGCAGACCTGCAGAACATGGATTTTATGCAGTGCTCTTTGGATCAACCTGCAGAGATGTCTTCTCAGAAATATACTGAGCTATTGAGCCAGGGCTGGCCTTTAAAACGCGTATACTATTCCCGTGGACAGGAAACGATTGATATAGAGGTAGTCAGGATTGAAGAAAAAAACATACCTAGCTCGGAATTCCAGCCGCCTCAGGGATACAGCCAGGTCTCCTTTTCCGAATTTGTCCAAGCCCAAACTGGGGATATAGAGCTGCCCCAAGACTTGGACAAGCAGGAAATCCTGGAGAAAATGGAGGAAAAGGGCAAAAGCCTGCGCAGACAAAGGCAGGAATAGCATAAGGCCCTGCTGCTCCAGAATCCAATCCAATACTTCTGGACCCTACCTGGTTCATTAACTTTGAGATCATTCCCCGGATAAACCTGGGAATGATCTCAAATACCAGAACAAATTATAGCCAGTTTGATTGCAAGGTGAAATAGCTTATTAACCCTTAGTGTGAAGCAGACCTTTTGGCAGAAAACTTTTTTACTTATTAGAGGAGAAGGATAATGGACCAAAAGATCAAGCCTTTCCTGCGTTTCATGCTGGCCATAGCCCTATTTTTTGGGGCTGCTTCTCAGGCTTTGGCAGGAGTGCCTACCAGTGGAGCTCAGCCCTGTCTGGATTGTGGAACCTCATTTTCCATGCAAGCCAGTGTACAGTCCCATCTGACTACCTTGTATTCGTATCTAAAAGAATGTCCAAATGTGCCCAGGGAGGTCACAGAATTTTATCCAGGGGATGAAACCACTGCCTGGAATTACACAACGAATTGTAATTCTGGTGATAATTACCAATGGATCTGGATCGCCCCTGATGGGAGAACTTCGAGAGGAGATGTGCATAATGTAAGTAAAACAACGAATTGGTGTTTTTGGAGCTACTGGCCAGACGGAATCCCTGACAATCCAGGCAGTTGGCAGGTCAAGTTCTATTACAACGGCTCCCTCAAATACACAGACTACTTCACCGTGCTCAGTAGTTCCCAGGAGTGGAATGCTGTCTACAATGAGATCTTTGCCAACAACAAACAGTCCAACCTGGAACTGCTGCGCAAGTTCAGGGACGAGGTCCTGCTGGAGTCTGAGCTAGGTCAGGAATATGTTTATCGGCTCTATGATCGCTCCCACGAAGTGGCCTTGATCTTGCTTTTGAACCCGGAAATTTTGGCTCAAGCCAGGGCTGTTGTGGACCAGCTGCTGCCAAAAGTCAGAGATGTCCTGCAGGGAGGAACAGGTTATCTGCCCCAGCAGCTTGGACAAGACATCTCTACGTTGCTGGACGCAATGCATGCCCAGGCTGGGCCCAAATTGCAGCTGTTGATCCAGGACGTCCAGCAAGCCCTGCAAGATCATGAGCTGCTGGACTAGTTTCAGGTACAGACACAGCCTGTATCCCAGGCGGATTTCTATCCTGGCCCGCCTGGGGTGCAGGTCCAATAATGAACTGCAGAAGCGCTTTCTTGTTCAGTGATTGAACAGCAAGTTATATGCAGTTCCAGTCTATACGCCAGGTCAGGTTTCCCTCAGAAAACTCTATTTATATTCTTAGCCTTAAAGGACAGTTAAAGGAGCACTCCTAATGCAGCAGGCCCAGAAAAATTCAAGACTTGCTTTCCTTTTGTCCCTGATGCGCTCAGCATTAGTAATATTACTTTTTCTGAACCTGGTTCTGTCATTTCTGACTACAGCTCAGGGCCAGGCCCAGCCACTTTCTGCTGCTGGCTTTGCAGATTACGTTCCAGACCAGGTGCTTATCCAGTTCAAATCTGATCTGGGCCGGGATACAGCCAGCCAGAAAAAAATTCTCTCCGAGCACGGCCTGCAGGCTATTAAGCATCTGCCCCTGGCTTCGGCTGCCCTGCTGCCCACCCTTAAGGGAGAAAGCGTGCTGGAAGCAATGCTCAGACTCTTGCAACTGGATGCTGTGCGCTATGCAGAACCGAACTACAAACGCCAACCCCTGGATACAGTGCCCAATGATCCTAAATTTCCCCAGCAATGGGCTCATGATAATATCCAGAGCACCAAAGCCTGGAGTTTAGAAACAGGAGATCCCGGGGTAATTATAGCGGTTACTGATTCTGGAATCGATTACAGACATGAAGATATCCAGGCTAATATGTGGCCAGGACTGGGCCAAAATTTCAGCGGCCCGGGCAGTGACCCCATGGACTACCAGGGACACGGCACCCATTTGGCAGGCATAATTGGAGCTGTGGGTAATAATGCCCTGGGGATCAGCGGTGTAAACTGGAATGTTTCTTTGATGGCCTTGAAATTTATTTCCACCACAGGCGGCAGTGTGGCAGATGAGGTCCAGGCCATTGAGTATGCTGTTCAAAATGGCGCCCAGGTCTTTAATATGAGTTACGGCAGTATACAGCCCTCAGCAATAGAAAAAGATGCCATAGCTGCGGCTGAAGACATCCTATTTGTTGCTGCTGCTGGCAATAGCGCCCTGGATAATGACCTGACCCCGCTTTTTCCAGCCAGCTATGATTTGTCGAACATTATCTCAGTAGCTGCAACCGACCCAGATGACCATTTAGCCTCTTTTTCCAGTTATGGACCTTACACCGTGCATGTGGCTGCCCCGGGGTTAAACATCCTGAGCACCCTGCCCGGTAATAATTACGGTAACAAAAGCGGCACATCAATGTCTGCACCTTATGTCAGCGGCTTGGCCGGTCTGATACTGGCCCAGAATCCTAATCTAAGCGTAGCTCAGCTTAAAGATCGCATCTTGTGCAGCACTGACAAGATCCCTGAATTGGAAGGCAAGACCCTGACCCAGGGCAGGATCAATGCACACCAGGCCTTAGCCGAAACTGTGACCAGGCCTGAAATCTTTGCCATAAACCCAGAGCGGGCTCCAGCTGGTTCGCAAATCACCATCCTGGGCGCCAACTTCCAGGACACTGCAGGTCAGGTCTATTTTGCAGGCAATATTGATGCCGGGATCATTTCCTGGAGAAATGACAAAATTGTCTGCCAAGTTCCAGAGGACGCGATTTCCGGAGATGTCTGGGTGGTTACTGCCCAGGGGGCCAGCAATAAGCTGCACTTTGAGATTACCGTGGTCCAATCCCATGTGACCACTTTGTATGAGTATATAGAGGAATGCCCAACAATTCCTAGCGAGGTCACCCAGTTTTATCCAGGTGATCAAGTTGCTGCCTGGAATTATACCCCGCACTGCGAAACAGGCGATAAATATCAGTGGGTTTGGATTTATCCTGATGGAGAAACTTTAGAGACGCCTGTGCGGGAAATAAACCAAGCAGGTGATTATTGCCTTTACAACTACTGGCCAGATGGGATCCCTAATGAGCCTGGTTCCTGGCAGGTCAAATTTTACTACAACCAGGCCCTGCAGTATACAGATACCTTTACTGTGCTTCAATCCCAGGCTTGGACCTCTGTCTATAATCAGATCTTTTCCAGCCCTGCCAACATTGTGGATAGACTAAGACAGTTCAGGGACGATGTTCTGCTGGAGTCCGCCCTGGGAAGAGACTATGTGCACCGGCTTTATGATCGCTCCCATGAAGTCGCTCTGCTTTTGCTCCTGAACCCGGAAATCATGTCTCAAGCCAGGTCTGTTGCCCAGCAGCTACTGCCAGAGATCCAGCATGTTTTACAGGGCAAAACAGGCTTTCTCTCCAGGCCATTATTAGGCGACATCTTTAGCCTATTGCAAGCAATGCACTCCGAGGCCGGGCCAGAGCTGCAGGACTTGATCCAGGACGTCCAGAAAGGCCTGCAAGACCAGGCAGTACTGGGTAAGTTCGGAATGCAAACCAGTTTTGACTAAGGGGTTTCGCATTTTTGAAGAGAATTGAATATAATCAATAAGAACAGTTTATCACTAAAGAGCTTTTGACTGCCTAGTTACTCAGAGATTTTCCTGGTAATATTGGGTTCTGCATGCAGTACTGCTGATTGCTCCTGCAAGAGGTCTATGACCTCTGCTGCTTCAAGGCTCTTGGATTTTACCAGCAGCAAAACACTCCCTTCCAGTACCTCCAGGGGGGGATAGGCCTTTATGACCTCCAGGCCCAGATCCTGGGCCAGAACCTGGGCATCCTGGATGGAAATTTTTGCTGCAAAACGAACCAGGACCTCCTTTTCTCTGGGGCACTCTGCTTCAGGCGATTGCATGACCCTGCCTCCTGCATAAAGCGTATTACTAAGGACACTGCAAGAAATGCACAAAACCAGCAAGCAGAACCAAAAGCAAAACACAAGCTGCTTGAGGCCCATTTTGTTTGTACTTTTTAGCCCAATTAAAAGAATGCGCTTAAACTGCACAGTGTTTATCTCTTTAATTTGCATTTTATATCCAGGCCTGGCTTGGAGCGATCATCTGCAATTTTCTGCTGCTAGACCTGAAGTCAAATTTGCAGTTATTGCGGATCCGCATTTTTACGACCCTGAATTGGGCATGCAGGGTCCTTATTGAGATTGCAAACAGCAAAGCAGGCTCTCAAATATTGCTTTCCGCCTGTTTTGGAGCTTGACGGCCCTGAGCCTGGTCTTGAATATAGCTATTATCCTTGGAGATTTGCCGCATGGCATTGCTATTCACATCCTGCCTGTATTTATCCTCCAGCCAGCCCCATTTATTGAAATACTTTACTGCTGAGGCCACATGTGCAGCAAAGGCAGCCCAATTCCTGCGCGAGGCCCTGGCAAAATCATGGTATATGGCTACCTGCGGATAATAGATGATTTTATATTTCAGACCTATTCTTCTGACCAGGTCAAAGTCTTCAAAATACAGAAAATACCTCTCATCAAAAAGCCCGGCCCAGCGTAAGGCCTCAACCCTCAAGAACATAAAGCAACCGGAAAGCGAAGGGACCTGAATGGGCTTGTCCAGGGGCAAGTCCCACAGCTCATAAGTCCTGTTTACTGCATTAACCAGCCTGGCAGGCAAGAAACGATGAAAGAGCCTGACCAGCAGTTTGCCCGGAGTAGGCATTAGCTTGGCCAGATACTGATTGCTCCCGTCAGGGTAGCAGACCATGGGCATCACATTGCCCACATCTGGGTTGGCCTCCATATAGCTGTACAATTCATCAATGACGCTCGAGGAAAAATCAAGATCTGGATTGAGTACCAGGTGGTACTTGGTCCCCATGTCTAGGGCCTTTTGTAGGGCCAGGTTATGGGCCGGACCAAAGCCGATATTCCTTGCAGTCTTGATATATTCCGCCTCAGGCGGCAGTTCCAAATTCAACTTTACCTGCCCAGGGGAGTTGTCCACAATATAAATTTTTTTTTGTACCCTGCTTTGATCCAAGCTTTGCAGGACATTGTTTATATCTTCCTGGCCGTTATTATAAAGCACTATTGAAAAAGAGATTGACATATGCTGGACTTTTCGGTTGTAAGGGGTTTTTTTACTTCGGCCCCAATGTAGATGCAAGTAGCTTAAAAAGCTATACGCCCTGACTTATCGCAGAAATTACAAACATAACTCACTTATATTATTTAAACTTAATAGTCAAATACTTCTGAACAAGACCCAGTTTTATTCATAATGTATAATGACCTCTGCCATATCCTAACCTTATCTGGTCTTATTTTCTAATCCATGGCCCTTAAAGCCTGAGCTCTGAAGATTGCATTTTAAGCAACTAAAAAAACAATTATTATAAAATTGATCAACAATTTCAATTAAAAGTAAATTTTGCGCTGTTCATTCTCATGCTAAACCGCTTTCTGAAATTGTATATTCTCAAGGCAAATATCCTTCTTAACCAATTCACATTTTTTTGAGGGGGATCGCCATCCTTTCTAAGCAGCAGGATATCATGAAATCTCTGCTGTTTTATAAAGCCATGCGCTCTGGCAATATTTTGAACAGAACGCTCAGAATTCCAGTTTAGCAAGCCGGACAGCGGACTCTTTTCTCGATAATACAAATCAGCAGCAACCAGGAACCTATCTTCCTTATAGGAGGGGTTCTTGAAATCTAAGTTATCAGCATCGAGAACATCAATGCAAACCAAACCAGAAGGCTTAAGAATTCTAGAAAACTCTTTAAAATAATAATATATATCGTATAAATTCATATGAATAAATACAGACATCGCAATAATCTTGGATACAGATGCATCCTCTATTTGGTCAAGCTTCCCATTCTCAATTTTCATAAAGCAAACATTTTCACGATCAGCGCATTGCGCCGCTGCAAAATTCAAATATGTTTGACTTAGATCACATGCGATTACGTGTCCTGCTATCATGGAAAACCAGTAAGTACCAAAACCGCAGCCTGATCCAAGATCAACTACAGTATCATTCTGGTTCAAGTCAACCAGCTTGGAGAATATAGAGGCATATTCCTTACGGCTCTCTCTTATTTCATCAATACGCTCTTCTGGATATTGTCCAAAGTCATGCCCAACAAGGCCAATTAAAATGCTGTGCATATCTTCTGACGGTATCTCTTTCCAGGGGGTAGACATTAAGGTTAACTCCCTAGCTATTAAAATTGGCAGATTATTTATATGCTTGCCGCTAACTTGATTAAAAATTATGGTACTAAAAAAACCTAAACAGTTAGGCAATTTTTTGATATAATAAGTTTTTGTAAACGAAACATTTGATGACTGAATAGAAAAGCATACCAATAAACATTGTAAAAGCAAATACAGAAATCAACTAATTGATTTAATTGCTTAACAGCTGGTTGGCTAGTCTTTGGACAGAAAAACGCTGCACATGACAAGAAGCGACTGTTCAACAATAAGCTACAATCTCATAACGCACAATGGATAATCCATATGAAACTCATTATCCAAATTCCATGCTACAACGAAGCCAAGGCTCTGCCCATTGCACTTGAAAATCTGCCCAGACAGCTAGAAGGTTTTGATGTGGTACAATGGCTGGTGATTGATGATGGCAGCAGCGACAATACAGCTCAAGCAGCTAAAGAGCATGGAGCAGACCATGTTGTGAGCCATACCAAAAACCAGGGACTGGCCAGGGCGTTTATGACTGGACTGAATGCCTGCTTAAAGTTAGGGGCAGATATCATAGTCAATACAGATGCAGACAATCAATATAATGCTGCTGATATCCCGGCCTTGGTGCAGCCTGTACTTAATGGATCTGCGGATATAGTAGTTGGGGCCAGACCTATTGGGGAAATAAGTCACTTTTCAAGATTGAAAAAGACCCTGCAGAGACTCGGCTCCTGGGTAGTGCGCCAGGTGAGCAGTACGGATATTCCTGATGCTCCCAGCGGCTTTAGGGCCTTTTCCAAAGAGGCTGCCATGCAGCTGAATGTATTTAATGAATACACCTACACTCTGGAGACAATTATCCAGGCTGGTCAAAAAAACATGGCCATCACTTCTGTGCCTGTCAGGGTGAACAAAGACCTGCGCCCTTCCAGGCTGTTTAAGAGCATCCCTGTCTACATTCAACGCTCTATTATGACCATCTTCCGGATCTTTGTAATTTATAAGCCTTTTCGGTTCTTTTTCAGTATTGGACTAACATTGATCAGCATAGGCACGCTGATTGGCCTGCGCTTTCTATATATTCATTTCACCCAGCAGGAAGCCGGACATATTCAGTCCCTTATCTTGTCAGCCATACTGCTCATTGCCGGATTTCAGACTATCCTTGTCGCCTTTTTAGCTGATGTACTGGCAGCCAACCGCAAAATGCTGGAGGAAGTGAAATATCAATTAAATGTCTTGCGGTATGGGGATAAAACACGATTCTGGAAAAACAGACAGAAAACGAAATAGCCACAGATCTTCTAGACCTGATCAAAATTTTTACACATTCAATTCCATGGACTACTCTTACCTGTTCAGAAAAATTCTGCCCTGGTTCGGCCGGACTTTGATGCTCCTGGGGATGGCCTTTGTTATCCACAAGCTCTGGAGCTTCAGACACACTCTGGGCAGTGAGCTACACAACACTAATTTATGGATTGTTCTCCCCTTGGTTGCTCTTCTCTACGCACTATTCTGCTCATTGCTCTCCTTTGGATGGCTGGCTCTCCTCCGTGTCCAGGGAGTAGATTCCAGGTCTCTGTCCTGGAGGGAAGCCTGGTCTGTTTACGGCAAGACCCAGATAGCCAAATATATCCCCGGCAATGTATTCCATTTCATCGGTCGTCATGCCTTGACCAACCAGAAAGGAATAACTCACACTAAGTTGGCTGCGGCTCTGATCCTGGAAATAATTTTACAGCTCATGGCCGCCGCATTCATCAGCTTACTGGCAGCTAAGGCCATTGTAAGCCGGGTGGACGCCACCTGGTCAATCCTAACCCTTGTTGCCGGCATGGGAAGTCTATTTGTGATGGCAGTGATTTGGTGGGGCAAAAGCTATTGGGCAAAACAGGTCAGTGACGCTCTTAGCTGGCCACCACTGGCTGTCTCAATAGCCAATTATCTCGCTTTTTTCATCTTTTCCGGAATGTTGTTTATATGGACCGTCTTTTTGGCCCTGGGCACAATATCGACACCTTTTGCAACCTGGCCGATGATCACAGGCTGTTATGCCTTTGCCTGGGCAGTTGGTTTTATTACCCCCGGGGCTCCCGGTGGACTGGGGGTCCGCGAAGCCATACTGCTGCTCATTTTGGAACCTGTTTTCCCTGAGGTGGGTCTGCTGGTTGGCATCCTGGCCTTCCGGATCGTCACCACTCTGGGGGACGTTTTCTACTTTTTTGCTGCTCTGCCCCTCTCCCACAAGACGAATTGAGTATAGTCCGGCTCCTGATTCCCGAAAATCTAGATTTCTAGTGCCGCGTCAATTTTATATTGTCGCATCTCAGGGACAATCCGCTTTGTCTCTGCTTCCCCTCCTTGCCGCCTGTCTTCCAGGCGGCAAGGAGAGGTTAGGGGAGGGTTAATAATGTGCGATACTCGAGATGTGTCAAGTTACTAGTTTTCTTCAGAAGTATCCACTCTGACCAAAATGCCATGATTATCTTCGTAAAGCACCTGCGTATACTGCCGCAGTTGGCTTATGTCCAGATTAAAACGTTCAGCATTTACTGCCATTAGCTGTATCTCATGCTGGCCCAGATAATCCCGGATAACGTCCATCTCCCGGAATCTATCCTCTCCTGGCTGTTTTACGTAATAGTATCGCCCCGGACCGAACCAATCACCAACCACTTGTCCATCAAAGAAAAATATGAGATTTTCAAATCCGAGCTGATACAATCTATGACCGTATTGATCAGCGTATTCATTGGCTTTGCGAATCAGTTTATACCCGGGCTTGGCCTTTAAGGGTTCTTCGAAGCCGGCTCTGGCTTTATGCATATATTCCTGGACATTGGCTCCAACCATAAACAGGGAAAAAAGCCCGACCCCTAACAGGCCTAGAGCCTCGAAGCTTTTATTTTTAAACCTGCTTCGTTGGATCAGGGTCCGGACTATCTGTTGCAGACCCCACCCACCTAGCAGACAACCTATGGGCAGCGCAGGGAGCAGGTATCTGTCCCCATGCAAAAAAAACCCCCAGATTAGACAATAACCCGTTGTAACCCCCCACAACATGGTCATGCCAGGAGAAAAATATGTGTACAGAACAATAATAGCCAGACCCAATATAAACAGATATGCATTCATCTCTACAAGACTAGGCAGGGTATCTATCAGACTTCCTCCAAAGTTACGGGTTATAGTGGCCATTTGACCTTCCAAATCTATCGGGTCCCAGAGATAAAATCCAAAGACCGGTCCACCTAAGGGATGAAACGGATCGCCGCTCAGGATCACATTGCGCAGATACCAGAATCCACCCACGCAGCAAACAATCACAATATAAATAAGAAACTTGTGCACTGATCGGCTGGAGATCAAAATCATACCAGCCAATATGCCAATAAACGCAATAGCGAAGTATTTTGTCCCTATTGCCGAACCTCCGGCGATAGCTGAAATCCACAGCCAGGATTCCTGCCGGTATCGGAACCACAGATATATGCTGACTGCTGCTGCAGTACAAAACAAGGTATATCCCATGTCCACATAGGCATAGGGCATTATTTGCTGCACCTGATCTATGCTCAAAAAAATCAAGGCAACCAGGATCCCGAGCAGATAATTCCCCCCCAGCTCTTTGCCTAACCCTCCAAGAAAAAAAACAATTATTATTGGGAAACTCAGGTTCAGCAGCTGAACGAAGACTGTGCTACCGGCAGCCAAGCCATAGGCGAAGACCAAATGCAGGTGTTGCGGGAAAAGAGGAAAGCGCAAATAGGGATTGACTGCCAAACCGTGCTGTTCAAGGATAAACCGGGCATAAGGCAGATGATACATGGTATCGTCCCATAGCCCAGGGACACGAAATGCCAATAAGCTTATGGCCAAACCCAAGATAAGAAAAGGAAGATAGGTGATCAGATTTCGCACATTCCAGACCGGCCAATCTGGACAATACCGGATTTTTTGGAGATATACAAAAGAGCACGCCGCCATACACACAGCAGCCGCAAATATTACCGGCCCAAAAAAAAACTGGCCAAAAGCCAGGATCAACAAGACCAAAATCCAGACCGACCAGCCAGTGGTCAAATGAAAAGCCCATCCCAGCATGGCGTTTGGAGCATAAACCTCTGCCCAACCTGAGCGCCGAAAAAGAAAAGTATTTACGGCCAGGCCGGTCAATCCCAGTACCCCCAGGGTGAGCGCAAAAAGCGTATAGTACAGAAGGAGTTGCCATACACCAGGTGCCTCAATCATAATAACTCCTATAAGCTGCTATATCCCACAACAGGGCGGCTTATTTTTTTAAAGCCACTTCCTATGTGACATCTACACTATCTCTCTCGCACAAGACGGATTGAGTACAATGCGACTCCGAGCTCCCGGGTATCTTCACTGTCTTCTAAATCCTTAGGGACGCATGCCCCAGGGACATCGATCTGCACTTTTTGTTTTGAACCACTTTCCTGTAACAGAACTTTTACTTTTTTGATCTTCTGATCCTGAGCAATTAAAGGCTCTAAGCCGGGCAATTCCTTATCATCTGTATGGATAAAGACCTCCACCTGACGATTCTGGGAAGCCCCATATACTGCCAGGTCTAATTCCGCAGCACATTGACCCGGCTCACAATCCTTTGGAACCGGCAAAAGCAATTCCGCTTCCGAGCCGGACCACACATGGTTTTTTTCCACATCATACCATCCAGGGCCTAAAATATCTTGCAATCCAGACACTCCCCGGGCTATTTGAATTGGATAACTAAGATCTGAAGAGTCCCTTTCCGGGGAATCAACTCCAGATCGAACCAGGGCATAGTAATTGCTCTGCTTAACATTGACTTGTTCTGCTTCCTGCAGGTTATGGACCACAGGCTGCAGATCATCTCTGTATTCTATATCTGGAGGCCAGACCTGGGCTGCCCAAAACATATCTATATAGGGCAATACTACGGCATCTGCAACTTTATCCTGAGTTAGAACCCGGATAACCCTGTCAGTGAATCCATCATCAATTTTCCCCATTGGAAAATGGCTTAAAGTCATAGGCCAGTGTCTTCTGGCTGCCATGAGATTTTTATCCCCACCTACATTATAAGTCCTGATATCCAGGCGGGGCGCTATATAGTTGACCAGGAAATCATTCCTATAAGGCAAGAAGGCCACCCTTTCCCCTGGATTAAGAGCCATACCCAGATCTGAAATAAGGTCATGTTCAATATCCAGAAACGATTTGCGAGTTAAGGCAGTCCTTTGCCATTGCCCTCCCAGATGAGGAATATTTATAATAATCAAAGCCAGCAGGATTAGGCCCATTCCAAAGGATCCAACCCTGGATTTCTGCAAACTGCCGGCCAAGAGGATGAGCCACCAAAATCCGAGCAGGCTCAAAGCGATCCATCTGTATGCTGCGCGCATATTCTGGAATCCAGGGATATTCTGGGACAAAATTTCGTTGCCAGTAGGTGCAATGGCCTCTTCTGCAGGCATGCCCTCGAACATCTCGTGTTTCCCGCTCATTTGCTCAGGCCTGGCGGAGTCGATCTTTAGTGAAGGCCCCAAAGACATGTACAGCCCGCCAAGAGCTATGATCAGCAGGCCGGTTGCCAGCCAGACAGACTTTCTGGTTTTCCACCAGCATATAGTCCCGGTAATAATCAGGGGCAAAGCAAATGTGCTGCTCCACAATGAGGCATCACCAAAAAACTCCTGGCTGGAACGGGCAACACTTAGACCCAGCATGTCCCAGAGCCAATGTATGCCTTGGGTGGGAACCACCAAGTATTTCAGATCCACACCCCAAGCCCGGAAAAGCTGTATCGGTTCAGCTCCAAAACTTGCCTTACCGATATACAATCCATAACAGACATAGGCCAAGCCGAAACCAACAATACAGACTGGAAAGGTATGCAGAAGCAAGTTGCGTCGCAAATCAGTACGCCGAAACAAGGTGAAGGCTATAAGCAGCCCAGTGCCCACTGCAAACATCATAAATGTATATCCGTCCATAAACACTGCAACCATGCAGGACACACAAAAGATGCAAGCATTAAGAAGTCTCTTCTGCAAATTTGCAGCAGAATTCAGTATAACAAAGCTGGCTGTCAAGAAATATGCAGGCAGTAAAGCCATGCCCAAACCAAGCATGGCATATGCTTGATGATACCAAACCACCGGCAAACACATCCAGAGGACTGCCGCCAACAGAGCGTTGCTCTGGCTTATGCCAAACATTGTGCCCATGCGCAAGGCTCCGAGCAAAGCTATGATCAGCCACATTGCAATCATTGTTGTGTAGGCATCTGCAGGATGCAGTCCCAGGGAAATGAGAAAGCTAACCGGCAGGGCTCCAGCCAGTCCAAAGGCGATGGCTGCAGGCTCAGGATAGCCAAAGTGGGTGGCATACAAAGTAAGACCTTCAGTTTTAGCCAAAGACAATCCAAATCCAGAGGTCCACAGCGATTGAGCCAGGGTAGGCACAGTAACAAAAGGCACGGCACCATGTAAAAAAAGCACAAAGCCTATTGCAACTAAGAGGAAAGGAAAATTTTTAGAGGTCATTGTTTTCATAACAGCTTGGCAATCCTTACTCTCAATCAATGAAAAGCATTATATTTATTGCTTTTGCATTACATTGTTATTTTTGATCCATTTAACCACTTTTATTCTTAAATCTTGATTATTGGCCATTTCACTTTCCAAGCAAAAAATATTTCTGTCAGCCGCATTATTTCTGGGCCATAAAGATGCACTGTTCCTGGCCCAGATATGCATACTGCTGGGACCAGTAAAATAGTGCGCAAGCCTTTGCAAATCCCGCGGCCCTGATCTCATCCAATAGCTCCCAGCCAAAATGATAAAAACACAAGCAACCCTTATCGTTTATGGGGTCCCCGTGGTATTCAGGCGGCAGGACATGCCTGATTTCTCCCTGGGAGTTCCAATAAGCACGCACTATATTATGGGGCGAATCGCGCTCAAAGGGCACGGAGAAAAACATCACCCCCCCGGGCTTAAGTACCCGCAAACATTCCTGCAGTGCCTTTGCATAGTCAACAATATGTTCCAGGACATCAAAGCACAGCAGGTAATCAAAACTCTTATCTGCAAAGGACAGGCCGCGCAAACTTTCATTTCTTATGCCCAGCAGATTTTTCTGGCCCAAAGGCGGATGCTCACCAAGGTACTCGCTGCCCACTAGGCAGGAAAACTTTGAGCAAAGCCAGGCATACCCAGGGGTAGTCTGCTCAGTAATATAAATTGCCTGTTCCCGGGATGGATTGCAGATACTATAAAAAACATGCAATGAGGCCCGCATGCGGTTATTCAGGCCGCAATACTGACAGACAAGTCTTTCCCTCCAGTTGGGACTAAGCTGACCATCTGGACCAGGGTAGCTGGACTGGTAATCAACATGAAACCAGGATGGTTTCTGACAAATAGCGCAATACCCTGAAACTTGAAATAGTTTTTTATTCTGAGCTAATCTGGATTCAATCTTGGATCTTCTTGCATATTCATCAGCCATGGCATCCTGATATTCCATATATTCTGCATATGTTTCAATACTCTTAATCTGCAGAGGAACCTCGGGGATCGCTTCATTTTTGGCAGACATCTCTGTCCATACCTCTTTAGGCCGGAAGCACTGCGCCCATATCTTTTGCAGGCGTCCGGCAAAAAATCTTATTGCCGCCATGCCAGAAAGTCCCTGAGTTGCCTGCAGTAATAAAAGTTTGACTAACTGCCTGAATAAAGTCCCATCAGTTGCACATATCTTTTGCCGATGATTTTCCAGTCCAGCTGTTCAGCAAATAAGCGGCCCTTTTGACCAAGACTGGCAGCCCTTGCAGGGTCATCAAGCAACTCCTTGATAGCTAGAGCAAAATCCTGATCTACCTCCTCCACAATCACGGCCTGCTGCCCATTTTGTACTGCAATGCCCTCGATACCCTTTGCAGTGGTTACTACAGGCAGCCCTGCTGCAAAGTAATCCAGGATTTTCATCCGGGTGCCGCCTCCTTGGCGCAGAGGGACCACAGCCATGTCTGCAGCGCGCAGATAGGATGCCACATTTTCCACTGAATCAGCAAAAATGACATCTTTCCATGGGGAGTTAGCAGGCGGATAGGGGCCAATGGCCAGCAATCTGGCCTGAACCCCATACTGGCTTAATAAAGGCAGGATATCCAGGGCCATGACTTCTACAGCCTGCATATTTGGAGGATAAAGATAGGTGCCGTGATAGACCAGCAAGGCTGCTTCAGAAGGAATATTACATCTGTTGCGCACATCCAGGGCTTCTGCCTGATCAAAACTGTCCAGATCAATTCCATGGGGAATATAATGTATGCGCCTGGGGTCCACTCCATCCTGCATAAGCCTTTTCTGGTCCTGTTTTGAAACTGTAACCACACTATCCGCCTGATTGCAGAGCATAATCTCGGCTTGTCGCATATAATCAAATGCTTGCTGGGGCGAGTCTGGATTCTGATCCTGAAGGCGTTGATATTCCACATTATGCTCTGCCAAAACCACCTGACCTCCAAAAAGGCTGCGGCCCCAGATACAGGGCCGGACAAAAGCCGGGAATTCAGCCTGGAAAACCTGGGCTGGGTAACGCAAGGCCAGATAGACAGTCCTTAGGATATAGCTCCAGTCAAACAAAGGATAATATAAAAAGGCATCACTTTCAGGGATACCTTTTTTTAGGGCCCTGCGGCGTATCAGACGCCGAGGAAAAGCGATTATGCTGATCCACCAGGGAAAACTTTTTGTCTCCCTGCAGCCATTTTTGTAGAGATGATAAACCTTGCGGTCGTCCGTCAACAGACAGACAAAACCTACCAGCCTGGAAAGAGCGGCAGCAGTGCGGTCAATTTTGACCGCAGCCCCGTGATCCGCAGGAAAAAGATCTGCTCTGGAGATCATGAGGATCCCGGGTTTGTCCTGGGTCTCAGCTCTTAATTTTTGCAAAGCCTTGCCTGCAA
>CAZLUR010000004.1:0-73736 GCA_964562725.1 uncultured Desulfohalobiaceae bacterium
ATCCCTAATGCCCAGGCTCAGGGCTGCCAGCAACAGGCTGGCCCCAAAAACCAGACCCAGGCAAAGGGCAATATACCTTTGCGCCCTTTGGGCCCGGCGGCCTCCAAGAGACTGGCTGATCGCGGAAACAGCGCCGTTGGCCAGAGCCATAGCCACGATCAAAAAAAAGAACAAGGCCTGAGTTATGATGCCCAGGGAAGCCTGGACCTGCTCATTGATCCTGCCGGCCACATAGACATCCACGAATCCGATCCAGAAATGAAAGAACATCATCAAGAGCTGAGGCCAGGCCAGACTCCAAATCATGCCAGTGGAGCCGATGCTTTTATCCGGATCTGCAGTCATCACATTTGCTTGGCTAAAAGGATACAGAACAACTTGAGCAGCACATGAAACAGCACCTTGATCAGCAGGGCAAGATCTGCAGTCAACCGCTTTCAGGCCCAGGCGTCTCAGGGCTGCTTAGCAGCCTGGCCCTGCGCCTTCTGATCCTGCCCAGCCCTGCAATAGCCACATATCTGCCAAGACCAGGGCCACCATGGCTTTCAGAACCGGCACGACTCTAGGTATAGCGCATACATCATGCCTACCTTCAATCTTTAGAGACACCTCCTGACCTTCTTTATTCAATGTCTTCTGGGAGAGACCAATGGAAGGAATGGGTTTTATCCCGGCCCTGACCACCAAGGGCTGTCCACTGGATATCCCGCCCAAGATCCCTCCTGCATTATTCTGTCCAAATCCGGTCTTGAACAAAGGGTCATTATTCTGGCTGCCCAGCAATTCGGCTGCATCCCGGCCAGCACCTATCTCAACCGACTTGACAGCGCCTACTCCCATCAAGGCATAGGCCAGTCTGGCATCCAGCTTGTCAAATACCGGCTCCCCCAAACCGGCCGGAACCCCTTGGACCTGGATCTCCACCACACCGCCTACACTATCCCCGGCCTTGCGCACTTCCTGAATCTTATTGTTCCAAAGCTGCACCACTGAAGGGTCTGGTGCAAAATAATCCCTGTCCTGGGCTTTTTGTGGAGATATGACTTCCGCCTCTATTCCACCCAGCCCCCGAGTGTAGGCCAATATTGAAATGCCGTTGCCACTCAAAAACTTCTGGGCCACGGCTCCGCCCACCACCCTGGATACTGTTTCCCTGGCCGAAGCCCGGCCGCCTCCGCGATAATCCCGAATTCCATATTTGGCCTCATAGCTGAAATCGGCATGGCCTGGGCGGTAGATATCTTTTATTTGTTCATAATCCTTGGATTCCTGACCAGTGTTAGGCACATAAAATCCAATTGGGGTGCCTAAGGTCAACCCCTGCCAGATACCGGAAAGAATCTGCACCTGATCAGGCTCCTTGCGTGTGGTACTGGCAGCTGTCTGACCTGGTTTGCGCTTGTCCAATTCTTCTTGTATTTCCTTTTCAGACAAAGGCAGCCCTGAAGGACAGCCGTCTATCACCCCTCCCATGGCTGGACCATGGGATTCACCAAAGGTGGTCAGCCTGAACAATCGGCCAAAGGTGTTCCCGGACATAAAGGACTCGTATTAATTTTGCTGCTCTTATTTTTTACACCAGTTTTCAAACATCTGCTCCAAGGTCTGACAATCAAAACCACCCTGGGCAGCCCCCCTTAATTCCAGGCGCTGCCTGAGGCTCTCATAGAGGATGATCGCTGCAGCCACCGAGACATTCAGACTGGGGACCATGCCCTGCATGGGGATGTACAGTTCAACATCCAGGCAATCCTGCAGCTCTGGGCTAAGGCCCTGATGTTCATTGCCTAAAACAACAGCTGTAGGCCTGGTCAAGTCCCAGGCATGTATAGGCAGTGCATCCTGGCTGAAACCAGTGCCCAGGATCTGAAAACTGCTGGCCCGCAAGTCTTCTATCATGGGTTGCAAGGCCTTGTACTTTCTCAGTTCCACCCATTTACGGGCCGAGGCTGAACTCTTTTTGCCTGGAGTTGGAAAGTTTTGCCCTGTATAGTACAAATAGACTGCAGGTACAGCAAAAGCATCACAACTACGTAAAATTG
Source organism: uncultured Desulfohalobiaceae bacterium (assembly GCA_964562725.1). GTDB lineage: Bacteria > Desulfobacterota > Desulfovibrionia > Desulfovibrionales > Desulfothermaceae > CAZBUB01. The sequence continues at coordinate 2,043 of CAZLUR010000004.1, forward strand.
CAGACACATTGTGCGGATCATGAATATTGTCCAGGACCAGGGTCAAATCAGGCTGGCGTCTTTTTAAAACAGCCTGGATCCGCTCTTGCCTGCGTATAGTACGTTTAGTCATGATTTTTTCCCAGCAAAATGCACAAGTTGACTAGCCGGCCCTTTGTTTTTGCCAGGCAGTCAAAAACCATCAGGTTCTTAAACCTTGCAATTTTACAAACGCCAAGCAAGGTTGACCTTTTGCCACCAAGCAAGCAAAAAAGCAACTGCCATTAAACCCGAGGCTAGACAGGCCTTCAGGCCAGCCTAACAAAGGAGATTCATAAATGCTGGAAACTATCGAGATCAAAGTCAAGTACCTGCATGCTTTGTGGGCACAGCATCCCCTGCAGTACGCCACAAGCCATTCTGCCGGCCTGGACCTGCGGGCCTGCCTGGAACAAGAGGACTATGAATTGATGCCAGGGGCCAAGCATGTCTTTGGCTGTGGCCTGGCCCTGGAAATAGTTACCCCGGGGGTGGCAGGTTTTATCTTTTCCCGCAGCGGCCTGGGCACAAAACAAGGCCTGGTAGTCACCCAGGGAGTGGGCGTGGTAGATCCTGACTACAGGGGTGAACTCAAGGTTTCCTTGCTGAATATATCCGCCCAGGCCCAAAGGATAACCCAAGGCCAGCGCATTGCCCAGCTTTTGTTCCTGCCTGCCTACCAGGCCAGGATCAGTAAGGTAAAATCTTTAAACCTGACTGGACGCGGAGAGCAGGGTTTCGGGCACAGCGGTCAGGATTAAGGCTAATAACCTAAAGTTTAGCTGCCTTTTTGCTCTTGTTCCAAATCTTGTGCCGCCTTGTGTACTGCCTCCTGCATCTGCCTGCGGGCCTGCAGCAGCCTCTGGGCCAGGTCCTGGTCCTGCAGAGCCAAAATCTGCGCCGCCAGCCAGGCCGCATTTTTGGCTCCGGCCTGGCCAACAGCTAGGGTGGCCACTGGAAATCCAGGCGGCATCTGCACAGTGGATAATAAAGCATCCCAGCCCTGCAGGGAAGCGTCCAAAGGCACGCCCAAAACCGGCTTTGTAGTCCTGGCAGCTACTGCCCCAGCCAAATGAGCTGCCATGCCAGCACCACAGATGAATACCTGACAGCCCTGGACTTCCAATTCCTGAATCAATTGTTCAGTGCGCTCTGGGGTCCTGTGTGCAGAAGTAACTGTTAAACGGCAAGGGATGCCCAACTCTTCAAGAACCCTGACACAAGGCAGCATTTTGTCCTTGTCCGAAGCACTGCCCATAAAGATCGCTACTTGAATACTGCTGTTCGACATGAAGCCTGTTCCTCCTGTTTAGAAATTTTTGTGGGTCAGATCCTTGCATACAACAACACCAGACTTGCTGCAATAGACTCAAATCCAATACAGCATCTCAAAGGATCTGCCCCGCAGAAGACACCTCCCAAACCAGGGCATCTGCTAATAGCTTTCTCTTGAACTGTCAATTGCCTGGCTTAGGTCCTGAATTAGATCAACCCCTTGACCAATCAGCTGAAATCGTGAATAGTATACCCAGACTACATTAATCAGCTAGATATGCTTACTGTTTATTGGCTGCTGCTGTCCCTCCAATTGCATTTAAACAAAACAGGGGAGACTATGATCCTGGGTATTGATGTAGGTGGCACACATACTGATGCGGTCCTGGTGGACAAATCCGGATTGATAGCCTGGGCAAAGGTGGTCACCAACCATGCTGACCTCTTAGAGTCTATCCGTTCGGCCTTGGCAAATATCCTGACCCAGCAAAAAGACATCCCTCTGCAAAGATTCAATCTGAGTACCACCTTGTGCACCAATGCCATTGTCCAGGGTGAGCTGGCAGATGTAGGACTCCTGGTCAGTGCCGGGCCAGGTATTGACCCTGAACATTTCAGACTTGGTGACAATTATGCCTTGGTGGCCGGAGCGCTGGACCACAGAGGAGCAGAGATAAAGCCCCTGGACCTGAATCAGGCCCAAAAAGCCATTGATAATCTTTTAAAACAGGGAGTTCAGGTCTTTTCTGTGGTCAGCAAATTCTCCCCGCGTAACTCCAAACACGAAATGCAATTGGCAGATCTTTTGCGAGGCAAATTCAGATTTTTGACCCAGGGACACTTGTTGTCTGGCCAGCTAAACTTCCAGCGCAGGATAGCCACAGCTTACTATAACAGTGCTGTCTGGCCCATATTCAACAATTTTGCCCATTCAGTATTTGAAAGCATACAGGAGCTAGGCCTCAAGCCCAACCTAAACATCCTCAAGGCAGACGGAGGCACCATGCCCTTGCATCTGGCCAAGCAATTCCCAGTAGAAAGCATCTTCTCTGGTGCAGCAGCCAGCATCATGGGTATCAAAGCCTTATGCGACATCCAGGAGGATGCCCTGCTTTTGGATATTGGAGGCACTACCACTGATGTTGGGGTGTTTGCTGCCGGGGATCCCTTGATTGAGCCGGAAACCGTGGCAGTGGCGCACAGGCCCACCCTGGTCAGGGCTATGAAGAGCAAATTCATAGCTATAGGAGGGGATACTGCGGTACAGGTTCAGGATGCAAAACTGCACATCGGCCCCAAAAGACTTGGACCTTGCTTGGCCCAAGGAGGGCCGGCCCCCACCCTGGTGGATGCCCTGAACTGCCTAAAGAGCTTCAGCTATGGCAACACCCCAGCCTCTGACCAAGGCATGCTGCAGTTGAGCAAACAGCTTTGCATCTCCTGTGAAGAAGTCTCCAGGCAGGTAGTCCATGCCGCCTGCAGGCAGATCAAGGAAAAGACCCTGGAGATGCTGGATCTGATCAACTCAAAACCTGTCTATACCGTGCATGAATTTCTGGAATACAGAAAAATAAAACCCAAAAAACTCTATCTGATGGGCGGACCAGCCCAAGTCCTGGCTCCTTTCTTGAGCCAGGAATTCGATCTGCCAGCCATAGTGCCAGAAAACTACCAAGTGGCAAACGCCCTGGGCGCTGCTCTGGCCAGACCCACACAGCAGGCAGAACTGTTTGCTGATACAGAAAAAGGCATGCTCTCTATCCCGGTGCTGGGCATAACCCGCAAAATCAAGGGGCAATACAGCCTGGAGCAGGCCAAACAAGAACTGCAACAGCAGCTTTGCCATTACCTAAAACAACACCTGCACTGGGAGATACCCCTGCAAGAGGCACGCATAATTGAAGAAAATGCAATGAATATGATCAAGGATTTTACAGAAGTGGGTCAGGACATCCGAGTCAAATGCCAGGTCAAGCCAGGCATTTCTGCTGATTATGAATATGCTGTGAGGTGTATATGCTAAAAGCTGCAAAAAATCTGGGTGTGGTTTTCTTCCCGGCCTTTGACTGGGCCATTTCGCCCAACCATCCAGAAAGGCAGGAACGGCTGCTGTACACCATGGACCAACTCAAAGAAGAAGGGGTCTTTGATATCCCGGGCATCCAGGAGCACAAACCAGACGAAGCCAGCCTGGATGATATACGCAGAGTGCATTTTTGCTTTCCAGATACAAAGTCCAAACTAACCAACTCCCATGTCATCTCAGCCGGAGGGGCAATCAAGGCTGGACGGCTCTATATGCAGAATCTGGAAGACAAATCCTTTGCCCTGGTCCGGCCTCCGGGACACCATGCCATGAAAGTGGTCCACGGCGGCCGCGGATTCTGCAATATCAACATTGAAGCCATCATGCTGGAGCATATCCGGACCCATTTCCAAGTGGGCCGGGTGGCTATTGTGGATACAGACTGCCATCACGGAGACGGTACCCAGGATATTTATTGGCATGATCCTCAAACCCTTTATATTTCAGTTCATCAGGATGGAAGGACCCTTTACCCAGGTTCGGGTTTTCCAGGTGAAATGGGAGGGCCGAAGGCCTTGGGCAAAACCATCAACATCCCTTTGCCTCCGAACACTGGAGATGAAGGTTTCCTGCAGGTCACAGATGAAATTATCCTGCCCATTCTGCAGGATTTCCAGCCAGAGATTATTATCAATTCAGCTGGTCAGGACAATCATTTCAGCGATCCTTTGACCAATATGAACATCACCGCCCAGGGCTATGCCACCTTGAACAAAAGGCTAAACCCGGATATAGCCGTTCTGGAGGGTGGCTACTCCATTCAAGGTGCCTTGCCCTATGTCAATCTAGGTATCATTTTGGCCATGTCTGGCCTTGATTTCAGCTACGTCCGGGAACCGAACTATGATCCGGAAAAAATGCGCCAAGAACCAAGGATAGCAGAGTATATCAAGAGACTGGCTGAAACCTCTCTCAAGAATTATTTCCACCCCCCACAAAGTCAGGCCAGTAAAGAAAAACAGGACAATTTCTTTGTCCGCAGCAAAGAAATTTTCTACGATACAGCCTATATCACTGAACGCCAAAGGGAGTTTCTGCTGGATTGTGATCATTGCCCTGGCCTATTGAAGATAGAAAGCAATTCCAGCCAGACCAGGGACTGCCTCGGTCTTGAAATACAACCCCAATCCTGCGATAGCTGCGTCCAAAGAGGGTATCAGGAGTTCTCCCAGGCAAAAAAAGCAGGCAGATTCAAAAACATCCAGCTTATAGACCGTTTACAGGGAGTCAGTCTCAGGCATGATGAATCTCTGAGCTCAAACCCTGAATCTGCAAGCTGAGCCCAGCCTTCTGAAAGCTCGTTTTAGGGGAACTACTGTGGAAAAAGCCAACAGCACTGCTGTATAAACCCACACTATTGCGTACTGCCTGCTGCACCTGAACCATCCCCTTTTCCAGGCTTAATGGATCTGTACACAAAACTCGCCGTAGGAAATCACCACAAAAACATTGCAGCAATTTGCTGACCAGGCTGCTGGCTACTCCCCAGGCAGTTCGCTATCAGTTTTTTAGCAGCTACTTTCAGCTTTGAACCTATTCTAATATACCGAATTATAATATCATTTGCTGTTACCCCAGTTATTTCCAGAGATGGATGGTCCTAGCCAGCAAATTGGGCACAGCTATTGCAATGTTATATTTAAAACAACAGACAATAAATCAAAAGGAGGATAAGAGAATGACCAGGAACAATACTCAAGACAGACATTGGAGTGGATTTGGTTCTGCCTATACCCGGATCCAGCAAAACAACAGGCAAGGAGGGGACGGCGTGGATACTGTACTCAGAGGACAGATCTGGCGCATCAAACCGGATGAAAAACCCAGAGTGGAAAACCCCTGCCTCTGGATGCAGGCTGGTGTAGTAAAGTTCAAAACCTGCAACAACTATTACGATTGCACCAGTTGCAAGTATGATCAGGCCATGCACAACAAAGCCCGAAAAGGCGAACAGCCCAGCTGGCAGCAGATGATGCGCAGACGGCCTTCCATGCATCGTGCCTGCAGGCATACCCTGACCAACAGGATTGGACACAGGACCTGCGCCTATGATTATCAGTGTGCTGATTGTGATTTTGATCAATACTTTGAAGATGTACTAAATCTGAAAACCAAGAGCCTGCCTTATGCCCTGGAAAATGTGCAAGGCTTTGACCTGCCCCTGGACTACTATCTGCACAGCGGTCATACCTGGGTCAAAATAGAAAGCGGCGGTTACCTGCGGGTGGGCATGGACGATTTCGCCCTGAAGATCCTGGGCCGCATGGATGAACTGGATCTGCCCCTGCGGGGCAAGGAAATTGGCGCAGATCGACCAGCCTGGGGCCTGTCCAGGTCTGAATACCAGGCCAATGTCCTGTCTCCCATCAATGGCGTGATTATGGAAGTAAACTCCAAAGTCAAAAGCAAACCTGGCCTGGCCAATGAAGATCCCTATGGAGACGGCTGGCTGTTTATGATCCACTCCAGAACCATCAAAAATCAGGTCAAAGCCCTGATGACCGACACCAGCGGAGTGGACTGGCTCAGCCAGGAAGTGGGCCGCCTGGAATCCATGATCGAGGAAGTGGCTGGCCCAATGGCTGCAGATGGCGGCCTGTTGCAAGAGGATGTCTTTGGCAATCTGCCTCAACTGGGCTGGAATAACCTGTGCAAGACTTTCCTCAAGACTGGCTAATGCTGGGGCAAAACAGGCCATAATCCGGCCTGGTCCCTTTTTAAGCTCATCCGGATCTTATCAAAGAGGTCAGCAAAATGGTTGCCTTATTCAGACAGGAAGCCGTATCTCAGGACCAGCCCTGCGTTTGGATGCAGGCCGGACTGGTGCGCAAAAAGTATTGCCGTCATGAATATCAGTGCAGGGCCTGTGCATTTGATCAGGCCCTGCGTAAAGTTTGCAGACGAAACAAAGAACTGCGCCAGGCAGGCCAAACCCCGTCCGGAAAGACAGGAGCCCTGGAATTCTGGGAGGATAGGCTCAAAAGACTGCCTGTACTGCACAGGCCCTGCATCCACTACATGCAACAGCGCATAAACTTCAGGCCCTGTACCAATGAATACGTTTGTGAAGATTGCGAATTCGATCAGCAATTCTCTGAACTATACAGTGTACACACCCTGCTCAGTCCGGTTTCCTTCCTGGAGGTGATGGGCTTTAGTATCCCCCAGGGCTACTATCTGCACCCAGGCCACTGCTGGGTCAAATTCGAGGAAGGGGCCATGGTCAGAATCGGGCTTGATGACTTTTGCAGTAAAGTACTGGGGCCTTTTGATCAGGTCCGGCTGCCTTTGCTGGGCAAGCAGGTGCAGCAGGATCAGCCCGGGTTTGAAGTCTTGCGTGCAGGGCAACCCTCCAAGGTGCTGGCACCTATCAGTGGTGTAGTGGCTGATATCAACCCTGAGATCCAAACCGGGAGGTGGCTTAGTGCTCAAGACAGCCCCTATACTGATTCCTGGCTGTTCAGGGTCCAATGGCAGCGCAAACGCGAAGAACTGTCTTCTTTGATGTTGGACCAGGAATCTCAAGCCTTTCTGCAGGATGAAGTGCAGACCCTCTTCCAGGAGATAGAGGCCCATACCGGTCCCTTGGCTGCAGACGGCGGGCAGATCACGAAAGATCTGCTGGGTCAGATGCCGGAACTGGGTTGGAAAAGGTTAAGCAATCTGTTTTTGCGTACTTAAAGCCATCAGTTCGCTCGAAGCTGCTTCTTTTGATTCTCCTGCAGCAGATATTCGCAATAGCGACAAAGACTGCTTTTATTATCCACATCATTTATATGCCGGCAATAGTGCATGATGCACGCTGGATCCTGGCAATGCCGCAAGTTAAAGGTGTGCCCCAACTCATGCACTGCTTCCTTGACCAATCTTTGTTGATAGGTGCGTTCCGCATCCTTGGAGGGCAGGTCCTGCTGCAGGCGGTAGGTGGAAACTATGCAGGCCCTGCCATTTAGCTGGGCCTCGCCATAGACATGGGTCAAGATGGGTATGAACAGATCATAACCGGTAACAAGCAGCACTTTGGCATACTTGGCTGGTAACAGCCCTGCTGCCTGCTCCAGGATTGCGGTGGAATGATACTGCTGTCTACCTGCATGAAAGGCGAATAGTAAATCCTGCAGCAAAGTATCGATCCTGGTGGAGCAGTGGAAAGTCTTACTCACTGCCTGGCAAAGCAGTCCTTCATATGGGGTATCCAAGGCCCCCACAGGAGAAATCAGGATAGTATACCGCACAATAAACAGGTTCAGCCATTCGGGCTTAATTTATAGCGCTTGATCTTCTGATACAGGGTGGAGCGGTCAATGCCTAGAATTTTCGCACTCTTGCTTATATTCCAGCCTTGCTTCTCCAGGGTGGCCTTGATATGTTCTTTTTCCAGTTCCTGCAAGGATTCGCAGGAGGCGCTCTTTTCCTGGGCCCTGAATATTGGCAGGTCCTCGGGCTGGATATACCTGTCCTGCCCCACCACCACCGCCCTTTCAATGGCGTTTTCCAGCTCCCGCACATTTCCAGGCCAATCATAGAGCATCATCTCGTCTAGGGCCTGCCTGCTGATATAATCGACCTCCTTGTTTGTCTCCTGCACAAATCTTTTTCTGAAATGCTCGGCCAACAAGGGGATGTCCTCTTTTCTGTTACGCAAAGGGGGCATCTCAAGAGTGACCACTTTGAGCCGGTAATACAGGTCTTCCCGGAAATTATCTTCTTGTACAGCCTGTTCCAGATCTTTATTCGTAGCTGCAATCACCCTGAAGTCAGCCTCAATGGGCTGAGTTCCGCCCACCCGATAAAAGACCTTCTCCTCCAGCACCCTTAAGAGATCAATCTGCATCCTGCTACTTATTTCACCTATCTCGTCCAGAAACAATGTACCACCATAGACCAGCTCCAGCCTGCCTTTCCTGGTACTCTTGGCGTCTGTGAAAGCGCCTTTTTGGTGTCCAAAAAGCTCGCTCTCCATGAGATGCTCAGGCAAAGCCCCGCAATTAACAGCTACAAATGGCCCGGAACACCTCTTGCTGTGGGTGTGTATGGCCCTGGCAGCCAGTTCCTTGCCGGTCCCTGTCTCCCCGGTGATAAGCACAGTTGTATCTACAGGCGCAATCTTCTGAATAAAATCAAATACCTCATGCATGGCTGCAGACTGCCCGATCAGGCTCTCAAATCTGGTGCGCTCCTTTTTCTCCTCCTGGAGATACAGGTTCTCTCTGGCTTTAGCCTTGCCCTCCATGACTCTTTCAATAAGTACGCCCAACTCATCAGGTTCAAAGGGTTTGAGCAGATAGTCCTGGGCCCCGTCCTTCATGGCCTCCACTGCCGTGGAAATGGAGCCGTAAGCAGTGATCATGACCACAGAGATATCCGGGTCCAGATCCTTGATCTGTTTCAAGGCCTCCAGTCCGCTCATGCCTTCCAGCTTGATGTCCAAAAACACCAGATCGAATCTTTGTTTTGGGATAATCTCCAGGGCCTCCTCACCGCTGGCCACAGCCTGCACCTGATGATTATCACGTTCCAGCCAGGCCTGCAGCGACTCCCTGATAATCAATTCGTCATCCACAATTAATATTCTAGCCCTGCTCATAAGCCTGCCTATTCATACTTTTCCTTGGGCTGCTGCAATGGCAGGGAGACAACAACGGTAGTCCCCTGCTCTGGTTCAGATTCCAGTTCCAGCTGACCGCAATGCTGCTGCACAATGCCGTAGGCCACACTCAAACCAAGCCCGACTCCCTTGCCCTGGAATTTGGTAGAAAAAAAAGGGTCAAAGACCCTGGGCACATCCTCCTGGCGCACCCCGATCCCGGTGTCCTGGAGTATTATCTGGATTTTGTTGTTGACCTGCCCGGTCTTAACGCTCAGCAGGCCCTGGCCATTGGGCTGCATGGCCTCGCAGGCATTGGAAATGAGATTCATAAAGACCTGTTTCAGCTTTTCCCCGTCTCCCACCAGATCTGGCAAACCCGAGACCAATTCCTTGTGCAGCTTGATCTGGTTGATTTTCAAAAAATTGGCATTCAAAAATAAAATCTCTTCCAAAAGCTGGTTGATATTCAGGGGCTGCATCTCAATTTTAGACTCTCTGGAAAAGGATAGCAGGTTGGAGGTGATCCTGCTGATGCGCCTGGTTTCTGTCTCCATCAGCTTCAAATATCGGGCAAACTTTTGTCCTGTATCACCCTGCAGATCCAGGTCTTGACTCATTTTCTGAATGAGCAAAATCAGATTCAAGATACCTGAAATGGGATTATTGATCTCATGCACCACTGAAGCAGACAATTTACCCAGAGAGGCCATCTTGTCCTGGTGCAGAATCTCCTGCTGTCTTTGTTTGAGCTGCTTGGTCCTTTCTTCCACCATCTGCTCCAGACGGCGGTTGATCTCCTCATCCTCCCGTTCGCGCTTGGTCACGTCTCGGCTGACCTCAATAAATCTGGATATGCTCCCGTCATCCTCCCAGATAGGATAAATACTGACCTCGATATAGACAACTTTGCCCTCGGCACTGACCCTGGGAAAAATGCGTTGACTGCTTTGCCTGGTCTGCTCCACCTCTTTTAAGGGGCAGTTTATATTGTCTTCATTGTATCTGCACTGCCGGTTAATGCGCTGGAAGACTTCATGGCAGGGCTGGCCGATGACTTCCTGGCGTTCAAAACCCATCTGCTCCAAAAAGGCCTTGTTCACATCTATAACCTGCAGCTGCGGGCTTAAGACAACAATAAAATCCTGGATGCCGTCCAGTATGGCCTCGATTTCCTGGGTGCGCTTGCGCAGCTTGTCTGCTTCTGTACTAATGGATTCCCAAAACAGCCGAAAAGTGTGGTAGGACATGATCCTGATTTCCTTAGGCCGGGTAGCCAGGATATCATACAGGATCTCCTCACTGGGTTGCATGATAATGATCAGGTTGATACCCAGTTCTGGGTCATAAAGCTCTTTATAATCCTCCAGGGTGCTTAATCCCAAATCCCTAGCCGCAACCATCCCAGGCGCCTGGGGATCAGGGTCAGCCACTGCCTGGATCTTGGCCCGCAGCAATTCGTGCTCAGAGCCGCCATAAGTGGTCTTCTGCAAAACCTCGGCAGTAAACTGGCCTCCTCCTACCAGGCCTATATTGACGAATGCTGAGGACATAAAAATAAAAAAGAACAGGTCCAGCCCCTGATCCTGATCAATCTCTTATCGGGCTTAGGACCTGTTCCTTGGGGTCTTAATGTTAAAAAATAGTAATTCTTCACCATCTAATATGTTCGGATAAACTAATGTACCTGCGAGAGAAGCCAGGGTTCGTGGATTCGGACCCATTGAATAGTCACTGCTTAACAGTTACAAAAAAATAAGTTTATCCAAAATTAAGAGCACTTAAACCTGAGGTCTGGGATATAGCCCTGTCCTTTCCACAATCTCAGGGACCTTTTCCTCCCATTCAATAGCCATGACATGGAAGCCTTTAACGCCTTCCACCTGGCTCAAGCGCTGAATGGACTCCACACAGATGTCAATCCCTTCCTGGGCCTGCTTTTCTTTGGGCTGGGCTGCCATGCGCTGGACCACTTCATCCGGGATATCCATCCCAGGCACCCTCTTTTTCATATACTTGGCCATTCCAGCGTTCTTGAAAGGGGTCACCCCGGCCAGGATAAAGACCTTTTCGTGCAGACCCCGGTCCCGGATCTGCTTCATCCATTCCTCGAACTTGTCCAGATTGTAGATGCATTGAGTTTGAATAAACTCCACCCCAGCAGCTACTTTCTTAGCCAGCCTGGGCGCCCTGATCTCAAAGGGGTCGGCAAAAGGGTTGGCTGCTGCGCCCACAAACATCTGTGGCGGCCGCTTTATCTCGTCTCCGCCCAGAAACTTTCCTTGGTCGCGCATATAACGCACAGTCTGAATGAGCTGCATGGAATCAAGGTCATGCACATTCTGACCCTGGGCGCAGTCCCCGAAACTCTGATGATCTCCGCTCAAGCAAAGGATATTGTGGATATCAAAAGAGGCAGCACCCAGAATATCGCTTTGCAATCCTATCCGGTTCCTATCCCTGGTCACCATCTGCAGCACAGGTTCCAGACCCATCAGTTTCAATCTGATACAGGCAGCCAAACTGCAGAGCCTGGTCACCGAAGTCTGATTGTCTGTAATATTTATGGCATCCACATGGTCCTTAATCAGTTCTGCCTTGTGCTTGATCACCTCCGGATCGCTGCCCCGGGGAGGACCGCATTCCGAAGTAACCGCCATATGACCGGACTTGAGGATCTTTTCCAGCCTGCTCGGAGTATGCAAATTCATATCTGTAAATCCTCCCTAACAACTTTTCTGGGGCCGCCTGCCCGCTCCTTGGACCAATCCTTGATAGGGCTCAACTTCTCGAAATCTTGCATCCTGTTCAAGGCCTGCAGACGATCAATAATCAATTGCCAGGCACAGGGCAATTCGCTGTTAATCTCGCATTTGCCCTTGGTAGATCCCCCGCAGGGTCCATTCAATAGGCGTTTGGCGCAACGGGAAACAGGACAGATACCCCCGGTCTGGGCCAGAATACACTCACCACAGCCCTGACACCTCTCGGTCCAAAGCCCCCGATGTTCAGTAACTCCCATAAAACATGTATTCACTCCGGGATAAACCGGCACAGAGTGATACTGTTCTGCGGTAAACTGTACCCCGACTCCGCAAGCCAAGGAGACTATGGCCTGGTACTGATCAGCGATGTCCTTGATTTCATCCAGATATTCATGGTCACACTGCCTTTCCAGGGTCCTTTCATCTACTTTAACTTCCCGGCCCTGATTCATAAAATGCATGCGCAAAGCAGAAGCCAAGACACCCACTTCTTTTTTGCCCCCGGCCTCACAGACTGTGACACATTCGTTGCAGCCCAGAATCAAGATCTTATCACACCCTTCCACTTGCTTCACAATCTCTTCAATCGGCTTTTTATCAGCAACAATCATAAGACCACTCCTGCATATTTAGGCAGCCCTTTTGTGGTGGACCGCTTTGACTGGATTCGGCCCCAGAGCACGAATTAATTCTGCCATCTCCCTGGCGAACTTGGCGAAATTTGGGCCCTCGCTCGAGGAGAGATTATACATGCGCACCCTGTCTCCCCCTATACCCACGGTCTGCAGAATCTCCTTGGCCTGCTCCACTCTTTTCTTGGCCCGGAGATTGCCTGTCTTGTAATGGCAGTCGCCTTCCAGGCAACCCACCAGATACACCCCGTCTGCACCTTTTTCAAAGGCGTGCAAGATGTGCAACAGATCCACCTTACCTGTGCAAGGTACACGGATCACTTTGATCTCAGCTGGATAGTTAAGACGCATCGAACCTGCCAGGTCCGCAGCGCTATATCCTCAGAAATAACAGCAAAAGGCCAAAATCACTGGGCTAAACTCCTTGCTCATAGCACCTCCTCCAGCAAAGCATCGATCTCGCTAATTATCTGCAAATCTTCAAACCAGTTCAGCTCTATGGCCTTGGCCGGACATTCAGCTGCACAAATGCCGCAGCCATGACATAAGGCCTTGTCAATCTCACTGACCCCTTGTTCATTGATCCTGGGCACCTCATAAGGACAGGCCCGGACACAGATCAGACAGGCCGCGCATTTGTCCTGGTCCACCCTGGCCTTGACTCCGGAAAGGGTCAGATGCGGTTTGGACAAAAGCGTTGCCGCCCTGGAAGCGGCAGCCAGACCCTGGGTTACTGCCTCGTGCATGAGCATGGGGCTGTGCGCTGTGCCGCAGACATAGATTCCTTCTGCACCCATATCCACTGGACGCAGCTTGACATGGGCCTCCAAAAAATAACCTTCAGCATTGCGGGCCAGCTTCATAATGGAAGACAGCTGCTCGGTATCCTCGGCCCTGACTCCGGCGCTCAGGGCCAGCAAATCCGCGTTGACCAGGAGTTCTCTGCCCAGGATAGGATCCTTGAACTGCACTTGCAGTCCATGGTCTGAACTCTGCACCTGGGGCGGATCTTCAGGAGTATAGCGGAAAAAGAAAATGCCCTTTTCCCTGGCCTGGGTATAATAATCCTCTAAAAGGCCATAGGTCCGCATATCCCGATACAAGATATAGACCTGGGTTTCTGGCTGCTTATCCTTGATATGCAAGGCGTTCTTCACTGCACTCTGGCAGCATATCCTGGAGCAGTTCGGATTCTCTTCGTTCCTGGAGCCAATGCACTGGATCATGACCACATGCTGCACGTCCTGCAGCCCATCTTTTTTCTCCAGGCGGCTGGCCAACTCGATCTGAGTCAGGACCCGGGGGTCTTCAGCATATAAATATTCCTTGGGCTGGTATTCCTTGCCTCCTGTGGCCAGAATCACTGCTCCGTGTTCCAATGTTTTCTCGGACTGTTCCGGGCCTATTAGTAGATCTGTCTGAAAATTGCCCTTGAAGCCCTGGAAGTTAACTACAGAGGCCTGGGTCAGGACTCGAATCTGTTCATGCTTGTTTACCCTGCGCTCCAGGTCCTGGATATAAGGAGCAATCTTTTCCCCTTCAATGGTTGAAGTCAGCCTCCTGGCAGTGCCGCCCAACTCAGCTTCCTTCTCCACCAAAAAGACCTCAAAGCCCTGATCAGCCAAGCTCAAGGCTGCATTCATGCCTGCCACCCCGCCGCCAATGACCAAAGCCTTGGGAATAACCGGGATTTTTTCCTCCTGTAAGGCCTTTAAAAAGCTTGATCTGGCAACAGCCATCCGGATCAGTTCCTTGGCCTTTTCTGTGGCCTCCTGCGGAGAAGCCCCGTGTACCCAGGAATCTTGGTTGCGGATATTGGCCATTTCAAACAGATACTTGTTTAGCCCGCAGGCCTCCAGGGTATCCATGAAGATGCCCTCATGGGTCTTGGGAGTACAGGAAGCCACCACCACCCTGTTGATGCCCTGCTCCAGTATCTTTTCCTTCATCCGACTCTGGGCGTCCTCGGAACAGGTGAACAGGTCCTGTCCGCTATAGACTACGCCAGGCAGGTGGCTGCAGTATTCTTGCACCTGGGGCACATCCACCACTCCGCCAATATTGATGCCGCAGTTACAGATAAAAACCCCAATCCTGGGCTCTTCTGCACTGACATCCCTTTCTTGAACCAGTTCCGGGCTCCTGGTCCTGGTATTGCGCGCTGTGGCCAACATGCCTCCGGCCGCTGCTGCCGCGGCACTGGCCTCGGTCACTGAACTGGGAATATCCTTGGGGCCCTGGAAGGTCCCGCAAGCAAACACTCCTGCTCTGGAGGTCTGCATCGGCAAAAAAGGCTGGCTTTTGGCAAATCCGTACTTGCCCAGCTCCAAATCCAGTCGCCCGGCCAGGTCTTTAGTGCTCTGAGATACCTGAAAGCCCACGGAAAGGACTACCAGATCAAAGTTTTCTTCCTGGAGTTCCCCATCTTCAGAAACATAGCGCACAGACAATTCATCGCTTGCACCTTGCAAATCAGACGGATCAATAGTATGTATCCTGCACTTTACAAAACGCACTCCCATATCCTGGGCCCGCTGTAGATAAAGCTCATAATCCTTGCCAAAAGTCCTCAGATCCATGTTAAATATTGTACATTCCAACTTTTCTTGGGCATGCTCCATGGCCACCATGGCCTCTTTGATGGCATACATGCAGCATACAGAAGAGCAGTAGCCGTTGCCGCAGCGATGCAGATCCCTGGAGCCCACACATTGAATCCAGGCCATCTTTTTGGGCTCCTTGTGATCCGAGGGCCGCACCAAATGTCCCATGGTAGGTCCGGACGGGCTAAGCACCCGCTCGAACTCCAAGCTGGTCAGCACGTTGGGATGCCGATGATGCTGATAAAACTCCTCCAGCGGCCTGGGATCAAAGGCTTCTGCCCCTGGACAGAGGATGACAGAGCCCACTTCTATCTCCCGCCTAACTGGTTGCTGTTCATGATCCACAGCATCAGCCAGGCAGCTTTGTACACACTGATAGCATTCGCAGCAGTAGCCGCAGTTTAAGCACCTTTCCGCCTCCTGCCTGCCCTGCTCCTCATTCAGGCCTAACTCCACTTCCTTGAAACTACAGGATCTTTCCTCCAGTTCCAGTTCAAACATCTCCGCTCTGGGCCTAAAAACTTCATTTTCCGGGATGGGTCTGCACTGGGGCTCAGCCTTTAATTGTAATGGTTCCCGGCCTTCAGCCAGATCCTGACCATCCAGATAGCGCACAATGGACAGGGCTGCTTCCCTGCCAGCAGCAACAGCGCCAATAGCTATCCATGGACCTGTCTGCAGATCCCCTCCAGCAAACACGCCTTTCCTGGCAGTGGCGTAGGTCACAGGATCAGTCTCCAGGCTGCCCCAACGGTTAAAGCTTAGGCCATCAATCTCTTCCAAGTAGGAACTATCTGGTCTTTGGCCGATAGCTGGAATGACCTGATCCACCTCCAGATCGAACTCGCTGTCCACTACAGGAACCGGCCTTCTCCTGCCCGAGGAATCAGGCTCTCCCAGCTCCATGCTGATGCAACGCAGACCCACAACTTGTCCGTCCCTGGTCAGGATTTCCTGAGGTGCTGCCAGGTAGAGGAAGTTAATGCCTTCACAATGAGCAGCTTCCACTTCCTCCTTTAAGGCAGGCATCTCGTCACAGGTACGGCGATAGACCAAGCTGACCTCTTTGGCTCCCAGGCGCAACGCGCTCCGGGCCACATCAATGGCCACGTTGCCTCCACCCACAATGGCCACCTGCTGTCCCACCTGCACTTGGCCTTTCAGATTTAGCTCGCGTAAAAATTCCACACCCTGGCGAACCCCCTTGGCCTTTTCTCCAGGAATGCCCAGTTCAATCCCCTTATGGGCCCCTATGGCCAGATATACAGCCTGGTAGCCCTGCTCGAAAAGCGCCTCCAGACTCAAATCCTTTCCCAGGGCGATTCCAGTCTTGATCTGCACTCCTAGATTGGTAATGACCTCTATTTCCTGGTCAATGACTTCTCTGGGCAAACGATGTTCTGGAATGCCAAGCCGTAGCATGCCTCCAGGCTTTTCAGCAGCCTCGAAGATGGTACTCTGAATCCCGCTCAAGGCCAAGTGGTAAGCAGCAGAAAGCCCGGCAGGCCCAGAACCTATAATAGCTACTGTCTCCTGGCGTTTAGGCCCGGGCTTCAACTCCACCTGTCTGGGGTCGAATTGGTCCGCAGCCAGCCTCTTCAGGGCCCGAATGGAAATAGCCTCATCTACCTCCAACCTCCTGCAGGCGTCCTCACAGCCCCTGGGGCAGACGCGGCCCAAAACCCCTGGCAGAGGTAGTTCCTGCATGATAATCTCCAGGGCCTCCTTGTACTTGCCCTGTTTGACCATTTGTACGTAGCCCTGGACATTCAGACCAGCCGGGCAGGCCAATCTGCAGGGGGCCTGGTCTCCCTTTTCTATGGCATAGGCCCCGGGAATGGCCTGGTCGTATTTCTTATAAGCTGCCCTGCGCGTATTCAATCCCTGGTTGTACTCATTAGGCAGTTCTACAGGACAGACCTTGGCACATTCCCCGCAACTGGTACATTTATCCAAATCCACATACCTGGGTTTCTGATAAACACTGGCAAAAAACTTGCCTGGCTCACCCTCCAGGTTCTGCAGTTGCGCATTGGTCAACAGTTCTATATTCAGATGCCGGCCGACCTCGACCAGTTTAGGCGAGATAATTCACATTGCGCAGTCATTGGTGGGGAATGTCTTGTCTAATTCAGACATCAAACCACCAATGGCGGAAGATTCCTCGAGAAGATAGACATAATAACCTGATTCAGCCAGGTCCAGGGCGGCTTGCATGCCTGTGACTCCACCGCCGCAAACCAGGACCGAGCCTGTCTTATCCTCTATCCCCTTCTCTGGCACTCTAGTTAGTTCTTGGTTTAGCATAGCAACCTCATTATGCCTTCTAGGATTTGAACAATTACGACTGCCCAGATTATTGCCCGCAGTTTATAATTTTACGCTTTCTTATTCCAGATGGCCAGTTCAAGCAAGTCTTGCTTGCACGAATAAAATCCAGTCAGTAAAAATCCCAAAAACTTAAGTTATATAAATAGGTTTGCATTCCTGGCCTTAGAATATCAGCCCTGGGTGAAATCGAGGGATTGCACATGGTTATTTTTGTGCAACAAGCTTCCATCATTTTATATTTCTGTCAAGGCTATTTTGGCTGTATTTTCAAACCTGCAGACCGGCCTGAATAGATGCTGTGCTGTAAACCTGCTCCTTTGGGCAGCAGCTGGAAAAGCTGCTTATCTAGGCCCATGCCTAACAGGCAAAACCAAGCTCCTACAGCCTGGCCAGGACCAGAATTGAGCTGCCCTGCACAACTTGCAACTTTGTATATTATTATTTAATGTGCTGGTGGTGTGTGCCCAGAGCGTTAATATCATTTAGAAAAAATACCTGGTTCAGGTCGGCAGCAGGGAGGTTGAACTATGAAGCTGGCTATTGCAGGCAAAGGCGGTGTAGGCAAGACCAGTCTCACTGCCTGGCTGGGCGACTACCTGAGCAGATCAGGTCATGACGTTTGGCTGGTGGACGCAGACACCTCTTTATCCCTGGGGGCTGCTCTAGGGCTGGATGCAGATCAAGTGCCCACCCCTTTGGTGCAGAATAAAGACCTCATCGAGCAAAGAGTAGGCAGCGGTGGATTTATAAATATGAACCCCAAAGTAGACGACCTGCCGGGCAGATTGAGCAAACAAGCTGGCAATATGCATCTCCTGGTCATGGGCACTATCGCCGGAGCAGGAGGTGGCTGCGGCTGTGCTGCCAATACCTTGCTCAAAGCCATGCTGGCCCACTTGATTATGCGGACCTCCCAGTGGCTCCTGGTAGATTTAGAGGCAGGTGTGGAGCATTTGGGCCGGGGCACCATCTCCAGTGTGCACGGGTTGGTGGTGGTGGCCGAACCCAGTCTGCGAAGTCTGCAGACTGCGGCCCAGATCAGCTCCCTGGCCCTTGACTTGGGTTTGAAACAGCAAGCACTAGTCTTGAACCGCTGTCCTGCAAACACCAGGCCTGGCTTAGACTCGGCATTGCCCCCATTAGCTGCCTGCATCCCGCCCTTACAGTCCCTGCTGGACAGACAACAAGCCAGTGCCAGCGTGCTGGGCCTGGAGGACAGGGCTCAAATAGATAAGCTTTGCGCAGACGTTTTGGCCTGTTTCAAAATAGATTAGATTTTTAGGTTCAAGGCTGGTCTGCACCTTATTGCCCAATCTTACAAGCATCACGAGGTGAACGTATGACACTTTCCATAGCCTTCTCTGGCAAAGGCGGAACAGGCAAAACCACATTATGTGGCATGTTGATCAGATATATGCTGCAGAAGCAAATGACTCCTTTACTGGCTGTTGATGCCGATCCCAATTACAACCTGAATGAAGTGCTGGGCGTAGAAGTGGAAAATTCCCTGGGCCAGGTCCGGGAACAAATGAAGGCTGGGGATGTGCCTGGCGGCATGACCAAGGACAGATTCATGTCCATGAAGCTGGAAGAGGCAATTGTGGAAAGCAATGGTTTCGACTTGGTGGTTATGGGCCAGCCTGAAGGCCAGGGTTGTTATTGTGCTGCAAACACCTTGCTCAGTGACTTTCTATATAAATTAAGAGGGAATTATTCCTATACAGTTATGGATAATGAAGCAGGTATGGAGCACATCAGCAGATTAACCACCAGCAATATTGACTATCTCCTGGTGGTTTCTGACCCCTCTAAAAGAGGCCTGCAAGCTGCCCAGCGCATAAATCAGCTGGCCCGCAGCCTGCCTGTACACATCAAAAACATTTATCTTGTCCTGAATAATATCCAGCAGGAACCCACTGGCAGGATGCTGGACCTGATCCAGGGAACCGGAATGGAGCTCTTGGGCAGTATTTACGCTGATCAAGGGGTGCAAGAGTTTGATCTGGCCGGCAGACCCACTTTTGAGCTGCCTGAAGATAACCAGGCCCTGAGTGCAGCCTTTAAAATTTTTGATCAGGTCCTGCCTAATAAATAGTCGCCGCTTTTTTCGCAGAGCAAAAAAGGGACAATAAGGCTAAAACCAGGCCCTCAGAACAAGGAAGACCTCATCTTGCTTGCCCAAAAAACTGCAAATCCAGGCCAAGTTGAGCACCCGCCCCAAGAACTGTATATCTATTACCTGCAGGGCCGGGTTCAGGCTCAGGAACTGCTTCAATACCAGCCAGACTATTTAGGAACCTGGGTGGAGGGTGAACTCAATTTTGTGTTCTTTTGCCGGCCTGCCCTGGAGCGGATACAATATCTGCTCCAGATAAGGCCCTGGCTGAAATACATGGACAGCTTTCAGATGAGTTATACTGAATGGCTGGGCCACGAACTGCAGATATTCCAAGCAGGCAGATGGCGCATTATTCCTGTTTGGCAGCAAGGAGTCCTCCTGGACCACGCCCAGGACATCCTCCTGGATCCAGGCCTTGTCTTTGGCTCTGGCCAGCATCCAACCACCCGGGAGTGTTTGCAGGCCCTGGACTGGATATTAAACAATCAATACGTGCAATCTGTGCTGGATCTGGGCACTGGCAGCGGAATTCTGGCCTTGGCTGCTGCCCTGGCAGTTTCTGCCCGGGTTCTGGCCCTGGATTTAAACCCCCTGGCAGCCAGAACTGCCAGGAATAATATCCTGCTAAACAAAGTCCAGGACCGGGTTTTGGCCCTGCAGGCCAGGGCCCAGGATCTGTGCTTTCTGCCGGCTGACATCCTGCTGGCTAACCTCCATTTGCCGGTACTGGAACAAATAGTGGATTCAGGGGCCTTGAGCAACAAAAAATGGTTCATAATCTCTGGACTATTGAGCAGCCAAAGTGCAAAAATGCTGCACAACCTGGAACAAAACCCGGATATACAGGAGTTGCGAATCTGGAATCCCGGGCAGGACTGGATTACCTTGCTGGGTAAAACCCAAAGCAGTTAAAGGGCAGCCAGAGTTGGAGCAAATCAAATTAGAGTCTTGGGTACAAAGCCTGGAATTGCCATTGCCCACTGTGCAGGACAACTCCGGGGATGCAGATCGACTAAGGCGGGCCCTGGTTCAGAAGACAGGTCTGCAGCAGATCCAGATGGACCTGGACCTGCTGCAGAAACTGCCTTATATTCTGCGCAAATCAGGGTTTAAGGTGGACTGCGCCTTGCTGGCAGGACGGGAAAATTGCCTGCTTTGCTCTGTGCAAAACCAGAGCGCATCAGCCCGGTTTTTAGGCCTGGCTGTTGACCTGGGCACCACAACCTATACCTTGCGTTTGCTGGACCTTGTCCAAAACACCATCCTGGCCGAAAAGAGCTTTGCGAATCCCCAGGCTGAATATGGCCCTGATATCCTAACTCGTATCCATTTTGCATCTGGACCCAAGAAAAGCAGCCTGCTGCAAAAAACGCTCTTGCAAGGCCTTAATACGAGCCTGCACGAACTCTGCAACTCTCTAGACCTTGACGCTTTGGATATTGTAGGCATTGCCCTGTCTGGCAATACCGCCATGACCCACTTTTTGCTCAACCTGCCCACTGAATGGATGATCCGGGAGCCCTACATACCTGCTTTGAATCGACCCGAGCCTTTGCGTGCAGCAGAATTAAGCCTGCAGACCCATCCTGGAGCTGGTTTATTCTGTTTTCCCAATGCAGGCAGCTATTTTGGAGGAGACCTGTATGCCGGCATTCTTTATTCCGGCCTACACAAAAAACATGAGGTCTCAATCCTGGTTGATGTGGGCACTAACGCCGAAGTGGTCCTGGGCAACCAGGACTGGCTCATTGCCTGTGCCGGGGCTGCAGGTCCGGCCCTGGAAGGTGGAGTAGGCGAGATTGGCATGCAGGCTGGCCCTGGAGTGATAGACAGGGTCAGTATAGATCCTAGGGATCTGGAATTCCAGATAGAGACTATAGATAGTCTGCCGCCTACAGGCATCTGCGGTTCAGGCCTGATCGATCTTGCAGCCCAGCTTTTCCAAGCCGGCCTGCTGGACTTCCGGGGCAAGTTCTTACCTGAAAAATTGCCCCAGCGCTTTGTACGCCAAGCTGAGACAATACAGCTCAAGCTAGTGGACAAGAAGCTTACCGGAACAGGTCAGGACCTGCTTTTGAGCCAGGCTGAATTGGACAGTTTAATCCGTTCCAAGGCAGCCATGTACACCATTCTTGAAACCCTGACCTGCAGTGTAGGTTTAACTCTACAGGATGTTGAGATCTTTTATGTAGCCGGGGCTTTTGGCAATCTAATCAACCCTGTTTCCGCAATAACCATAGGCATGCTGCCAGACCTGCCCCTGGAGCGCTACCAGCCCCTGGGCAACAGCTCCCTGGAAGGCAGCACCCTTTTATTGAGAAAGCCCCAAACCTTACAGGACTTGATGCAAATTGAAAACAAAATCACTTACTTGGAACTCAATGTAAACCAGTACTTCATGAATAGGTTCAGCGCAGCCGAATTTCTGCCCCATACTGAAAAATCCCTGTTCCCTTCCGTGCCCCTGGCCTTTTCCTGAAGACAGATTGAGGACTTTTCATTAGCCACGGCGCAAAACAACAGGGCAACAAAGCCAGGAGGTTATTTTAGATGAGCCAGTTCAAAGTCAAATTTTATCCCCATGGCAGGGAAATTCGTGTCCCTGCAGACCGGAACCTGATCAGGGCCGCCTTGGATGCTGGGGTGCATATAAATGCCTCTTGTGGAGGCAAAGGCGTCTGCGGCAAATGCCGAGTCCTTATCCAGGAAGGCCGGGTCCAGGGAGGAGTCAGCGAACAGCTGACACCGGAAGAGCTGGACCAGGGTTATAGACTGGCCTGTCAGTCCGAGATCCAAAGCGATCTACAGGTAGAGATCCCAGTGGAATCCGAACTGGACGCCAGTGTTCTGAACATGCCCCCTACACCCCGCAGAACTGCCAAAATCAAGCAGGTGGACCTGCAGGACTTCAAGGAAAAAGGTCTGTTCATGGCCCCGGTGGAAAAAAAATTCCTGGAATTGCCTGAACCTACCGCCCAGGACAACTCTTCAGATGTAACCAGGCTGATCAACTTCCTGAAGCTCAAACACCATGAACATAAGCTGGAAGTAGACCTGCAGGTGATTAGAAAGATCTCTGATGTCCTGCGCAAGCAGGATTTCCAGGTCACCGCCACCCTATCCAGGCCGGTGCACCCAGGGAACAAGACCGGGATCATCAATATCCATTGCGGGGACACTGCTAAGAGCAATTATGCCGTGGCCATGGACATCGGCACCACTACAGTCTACGGCCAGATTTTGGACCTGAACAGTGGGGAAGTACTCTCGGAATATGGGGATTTCAATGCTCAGATGAGCTATGGCGAGGATATCATCACCAGGATCGTGCATGCGGAAAAAGGCAACGGCCTGCAGGAGCTGAACCAGGCCGTGCTCAAAACTGCAAACAGCGTAATCGGCAAAATCATCCACAAATCTGGCATCGATCCAGAGCACATCTCCACTTTGACCATAGCTGGAAATACTACCATGACCCAGCTCCTGCTCAAGCTAAACCCCAGATACATCCGCAGGTCTCCATATGTACCCACCTGCACATTGTTCCCCCCCCTGAGAGCCCAGGAACTGGGGTTCAATCTGGACAGACATGTGCTGGCCCTGATCTACCCTGCAGTCTCCAGCTATGTAGGCGGAGATATTGTCTCCGGAGTTATGGGTTCTTTGATGTACAGGGCCGAAGAGATCACCCTGTATATGGATATCGGCACTAATGCTGAGATCGTTATCGGCAACAAAGACTGGATGGCCTGCGCTGCATGTTCAGCTGGACCGGCCTTTGAGGGCGGGGGCATGAAGTTCGGGGTCCGGGCTGAAAAAGGGGCCATAGAGGATTTCTCTGTAGATCCGGTCAGCCTGGAACCCATGCTGTTGACTATTGGCCAGGAAAAACCCATCGGGATCTGCGGCTCTGGCTTGATCACCATGGTGGCCACCATGTTCGAAATGGGCATCATAGACAATCAGGGTAAGTTCAATCGGGATCTGGATACTCCCAGGATCAGGGAAAACAATGATATCTACGAATATGTCCTGGCCTGGGCTGATGAGACAGATATGAACCGGGATGTTTCCTTGCAGGAGCCTGACATTGATAACCTGATCCGGGCCAAAGGTGCTATTTATAGCGGCTGCATGACCCTGCTCAACGAAGTGGGTCTGGGCATTGCTGATCTGGACAAGATCATTATTGCCGGCGGCTTCGGCAGCTACGTGGATCTGGAAAAGGCCATCACCATCGGGCTTTTGCCGGAAATGGACCCGGGCAAAATAATCTATGTGGGCAACGGCTCCTTGATGGGAGCCAAGATGAGTTCCTTGAACAATCACCTGCGCAAGGACGTGGTAGAAGTCACAAAAAGGATGACAAATTTTGAACTCTCAGAGACTGGCTCTTACATGGATAATTACGTAGCCTCGCTTTTTCTGCCCCATACAAATCTTGATCAATTCCCAAAACTGCAGAAGCGCCTGCAGGAGCGCAAGAGGCTGCAGCAAAAACCCTCTGCATCATAACAAAGAAACAAATACATTATACTTAAAATGTTACTAAATGGAATTAAATAGCACAACATATCCCCAGCATTAATTGTATTATGCATTATATAGCCTTTTAGAGGCATAAGCAGCCAAATATTGACTGACATCAGGCTACAGGAATTAAAAATACAGTCCTGAAACATGCCCGGGCCTGATATTGACAAGTGCTTTCTTTACAGCTACGTAAAGATTATTTCTTTACCTCGAAAAATTTAAAATGAAACATTGCAGCTTCTCTGCCAGCAATTTTGGACAGAAGAGAACAAAGTCTGGCTCCAAAAGGGCGCAAAGTTGCCTGCTGTGATGCAAACAGAATACAGGTCAGCCGTTTCAGGCAAGCTGAAGCCAGACTTGTTTGGGGAGCAGTTGCAATGAAAAACAAGCCTGGTAGTTTATACAGTTACACCAGCTAAATCTTGTCTTGGGTACTTGCAGACCGGCATTAATTTTAAGCAACAAGGAGTGCATATGGGCTTTGAACTGGTCAAGGAAAACTATAGTGGCAGTATAAAAAAGGTCACTTTGGGCCAGGGAGACAAGGCTGTGACCATTGGCGGAGAAAATTGCCTCCCTTTTTACCAATTTGAAGGGGATATGCCCAACAAGCCCAAAATTGCCATGGAGATCTGGGACATGGACCCGGCTGACTGGCCTAAGTGGGCAGCAGCCCCTTTTAAAGACTGTCTGAATGATCCGGCTGCCTGGGCCAAGAAATGCGTAGAAGAGTATGGGGCAGATCTGGTGGTGCTCCAGCTCAAGAGCACCGACCCCAATGACCAGGACACCAGCCCGGACCAGGCGGTGGCTACAGTGCAAAACATCCTGAAATCCATAGATGTGCCTTTGGTAGTCTGGGGCTCGGCCAACGTGGACAAGGATGCCCAGGTCCTGAAAAAGGTGGCTGAACAAACCGAGGGCAAGAACCTGACCATTGGGCCGGTAGAAGATGCCAACCACAAAGCCATTGGCGCTGCAATCATGGGTTATAAGCATACCGCAATCTCCTCCTCGCCCATTGATGTCAACCTGGCCAAGCAGGTCAATATTCTCTTGGAGAACTTAGGCCTGACCCTGGACAAAGTGGTTATCGACCCCACCACTGGCGGTCTGGGCTACGGGCTGGAATACGCCTACTCTGTCATGGAGAGGATTAAGCTGGCCGCACTGACCTTTGGCGATGACAAACTGCAACAGCCCATTATCAACAACCTGGGCAACGAGGTCTGGAAGAGCAAAGAGGCCAAGCAGCCTGTAGAAGAGAATCAGCTTCTGGGCGATCCTGAGAGAAGGGCCATACTCATGGAGGCGGTAGGAGCTGTAGCCTATCTGATGGCAGGCTCAGATTTACTGATCATGCGTCATCCAGAATCAGTACGCATGGTGCGCAATTTTATAGACCTGTTGGCAGAGGGCGGCCAGGCCCAAGACATACCTGGAATCAATAAGCTCTTGGCAGACACTGAGATTGATTATGCCTCCTTGGCTCCAGAGCCTGACCTGGGCATAGAGGAAGAAAAGAAACCCGCAGCCAAAAAGGCGGAGAAAAAGGAAGAAAAACCAGCGCCTAAGGCTGAGGCCAAGGCTGAGGCCAAGGCTGAGGAGCCTAAACCTGCAGCTAAAGAGGCCAAACCCAAGACTGAGGCAAAACCAGAACCTAAGGCTGAAGAAAAGACAGAGCCCAGTCCTGAGGAAAAGGCCAAGGCTGAAGCTGAAGCCAAAGCCAAGGCTGAAGCTGAAGAAAAGGCCAAGGCTGAAGCCGAGGCCAAAGCCAAGGCCGAGGCTGAAGAAAAGGCCAGGAAAGAAGCCGAGCAAAAGGCCAAACGCGAGGCTGAAGAAAAGGCCAGAAAGCAGGCTGAAACCAAGGCCAAAATCGAGGCAGAAGAAAAAAAGATAAGGCAAAAGCTGCAGAAGCAAAGGGCTGAACAAGCCAAACAAGCCAAGGAGACAATGCCTGAAGAACTACCCGCAAGTGTACCCGGCAAGATCTTATTTTTGTTGGACAAGATCCATAATCGCAGCACCTAGTAAAGGCCGGGAGCTCTGAAGCAAGCAAATCAAACCTTAAACAAGGGGAGTAAAATATGTCCAAACTAGTCGCATTCGCGGCCATACAAGGCGCATACAATGTAGTTTCCAAAGCCGAAGGCCAATACAAGAAGGCCTTGGAGACTTACAGCGCCAGCACAGAGGTGGGGTTTCCCAATACTGCCTACTACCTGCCGGTGATTTATTCACTGACCGGACACAAAGTGGAAACCCTGGAAGATATGCAAAAACCTTTGGAGTTCTGCAAAGGACTGCTGCCTCCGCACCTAAAATCCGTGCATCATGTGCCTTATTTGGGGCCATTGCTGGATGCAGGCATGGCCACACTATTTGCATTTGAGCTCCAGGAAGCCCTGCGCTATCTGGAACAGCCCGACTTTTACCTGCACTCTGAAGAGATAGATGAGGACCAGGGCAAGATTTGGCTGGGCGCTGCTGACGACGTGGTCTTTCGCAAGAGGGGCGTAGAATTCGTGGATGGTTCAGCGCCGGGGTTTGCTGCCATCGTAGGTGCAGCTCCAGACCCGGAAACAGCCAAGATGATCGTGGAGGACTACCAACAAAAGTCGCTGTATATATTCCTGGCAGCCAACCAGTTTGGGACCACCTGCGCGGAGCAGCTCCTGCAGGCAGGGGTGCAGATCGGCTGGAACACCAGGATTGTGCCCTTTGGTCCGGATATCTCCTCGGCAATTTTTGCCCTGGGCTTTGCCAACAGAGCAGCTATGGCCTTTGGCGGCCTTGAGCCTGGAGACTACAAAAAACTGCTGCTGTATAATAAAAACAGGATATTTGCCTTTGTTAATGCCCTGGGCGAAGTCAATGCTGAATGGGCTGCTGCTGCTGCAGGCTGCGTAAACTGGGGCTTTCCCACAATTGCAGACACTGACATCCCGGAAATCCTGCCCACTGGAGTCTGCACCTATGAACATGTAGTGGGCAATGTGCCCCACGATCAGATAGTGGCCAAATCCATTGAAGTCAGAGGCCTGAAAGTCTCTGTGACCCAGATTGATATCCCCTGCGCCTTTGGCCCGGCCTATGAAGGGGAGCGTATCCGCAAGGCGGATCTGTTTATGCAGATGGGAGGCGGCAAGACCCAGTGCACAGAACTGACCAAAATGGCAGATATGAACAAGATAGAGGACGGCAAAGTAGAAGTGGTGGGACCGGATATTCCAGACCTCAAGGAAGGCGACACCTTGCCTCTGGGCATATATGTGCAGGTAGCAGGCAGGGAATTCCAGGAGGACTTCGAGCCCATCCTGGAGAGGCAGATCCATCACTTGGTCAATTACATCCAGGGGCTTATGCATATAGGACAAAGAGATATCTCCTGGATCCGAGTGGGCAAGGCTGCGGTGGAAAAAGGATTCACCCTGAAGGATATCGGAGTAGTGCTCCATGCCAAATTCCACCAAGATTTCGGGAAGATATTAGACAAGGTCCAAGTCACCCTGTACACCAAGAAAAAAGACGTGGACCAGCTCACTGAACGGGCCAGGGCAGAGTACAAGTCCCGGGACGAACGTGTGGAGAACATGCGTGATGAAAATGTGGAGACCTATTACTCCTGTACCCTGTGTCAATCCTTTGCTCCCAATCATGTCTGCACGGTAAGCCCTGAACGTACAGGTCTTTGCGGGGCTTACAACTGGATGGATTGTAAGGCATCCTACGAGATCAATCCCACTGGGCCTAACCAGCCCATTGAAAAAGGCGAGTGTCTGGATCAATGGAACGGCCAATGGAAAGGGGTCAATGATTTTGTCTACAAGGCCTCCAAAGGCGGTATTACCCACTACAATTTCTACTCTATTGTTAACGATCCCATGACCACTTGCGGATGCTGTGAATGTGTGGCTGCAGTACTGCCCACCTGCAACGGTGTAATGACCGTACACAGGGACTACACAGGAGATACCCCCAGCGGCATGCGCTTCACTACCCTTGCAGGCACGATAGGCGGAGGAGCACAAAGCCCTGGTTTTGTCGGACACTCCAAGTTCAACATTACCCAGCGCAAGTTTATCCGCGCTGAAGGCCCCAAAGATATTGAAGAAGGCGGCCTGCTGCGCATAGTCTGGATGCCCAAGGGCCTTAAGGAAGAGATCAAGGACAGATTAGATGCCCGGGCCAAAGAACTTGGTTACCCGGATCTGTACGACAAGATCGCTGATGAAACCGTGGGCACCACTGAAGACGAAGTCTTGGCCTTTTTAAAGGAAAAAAAGCACCCAGCCCTGGATCTGAACCCCATCATGGGCGGCTAAAGCCCAGAAGGTTAGGGTCGCTGTTACGCTCAGTGCTATGGTCCTGGCCCCAAAAAGGCCAGGACCGTCAAAGGGCCATACACTGCAAGCTGAGATCATTTATGAGCAAAAGGAGTAACATATGGGATTGACAGGAATTCAAATATTCAAACTGCTTCCGCAGACCAATTGCAAGGAGTGCGGCGCAGCCACTTGCCTGGCCTTTGCCATGAACCTGGCTGCTGGCAAGGCTGAGCTGGACAGCTGCCCCTACGTCTCAGATGAAGCCAGAGAAAAATTGGCCGAGGCCTCTGCCCCGCCAATCCGGCCGGTCAAGATCGGCAAAGGGGTAAGAGCCAGGACTGTGGGCGGAGAAATCGTGGAATACCGGCACGAAAAAACTTTTTTCAACCCTCCTGCCCTGGCTGCATTAATCAATTCAGATCTGGATGCAAAAGAGATTAAAAACAAACTCAAAATCTGGAATGCTTTTCAATTCGAACGGGTGGGCTACAATTTAAGACCGGAATTGGTAGCTTTAAAAGACGTCAACCAGGACAAACAAGCTTTTGCCGAAAAGGCCAAGCTCATTGCCGAGAGCTCTGAATTTAATCTGATCCTGATCACTGAGGACAAGGATATCATGCAGGACGGCATCAAGGCCTGCGGGTTCAAAAGGCCCCTGCTCTATGCGGCCACTGAGAAAAATGTTGATGATTTTGGACAATTGGCCAAGGATAATGAATTGCCTTTGGCGGTCAAGGCTGATTCTGTAGAGAACTTATCTGAAATAACAGACAAATTATTGGGCATGGGCCTAAAGGACCTGGTCCTGGACAGTGGGGCCAGGGAGGTCAAACAGTGCTTCCAGGACCAGGTCTCTATCCGCAGAGCCGCCCTCAGGGCCAAGAATAAGTCAGTGGGCTTCCCTACAATTGCCTGGCCCTGTGAGATGGCTTCCAACCTGGACATGGAAGCCTTGATCGGCAGTATGCTGGTGGCCAAGTATGCCTCTATCATTGTTTTTTCTGATTTCAATTCAGAGACCTTATTCCCTCTGCTTTTGGAACGGCTGAACATTTACACTGATCCACAAAGGCCTATGACAGTCACCGAGGGCATTTACGAAATGGGCAAGCCTGATGAGAACTCCCCGGTGCTGATCACTACCAATTTCGCCTTGACCTACTTCATCGTGGCTGGAGAGATCGAGGGCAGCAAAGTGCCCAGCTGGTTGTTGATCAAGGACTCTGAAGGCCTGTCAGTACTCACGGCCTGGGCTGCCGGCAAATTTTCCGGGGATGACGTGGGACTGTTCGTCAAAAAATCCGGGATCGCGGATAAGATCAAGCACAAGGAACTGATCATCCCAGGGTATGCAGCTGCCATTGTTGGGGAAATCGAAGAAGAGCTCCCTGACTGGAAAATCACTGTGGGTCCCAGGGAAGCAGCCCATATCCCGGCCTTTCTCAAGGCCAAGTAACTGAGAGGACTTTACGTCTCCTAAGTGTGTGCAAGCTAAGACAGATAAATTCCTTAAACATGAGAGGGAAAAGATATGATGTTACTCTTCGGAGAGAGCCTGAATGTCATGGCCACCAAGATCAAGAAGGCCTTTAAGGAACGCGATCCCAAACCCATCCAGGAAGAGGCGGTTTTCCAGCAAGAAAAAGGCATGGACTACATCGACATCAATCTGGGGCCGGCCAAAAAAGACGGGCACGAACTTATGCCTTGGGTGGTGGAGACTGTACAGGAAGTTGTGGATCTGCCCCTGCTCTTGGACACCTCTAATATATCTGCCATTGAAGCCGGGCTCAAGGTCTGCAAAAAAACACCCATAGTTAACTCTATTATGTGCAGACCAGAGAGATATGAAAAAATGCTGCCCATGGTTGCAGAGCACGGCGCAGACTTTGTGGCCCTAATGTGGGGCCCGGAAGGCCTGCCCAGGGATGAGAACGAACGTGCCGCCCTGTGTGTGGAACTCTTGTACGCCGCAAATGAGGCTGGAATCCCCAATGAAAAGATCTGGGTGGACGGCGTGGTTACTCCGGTCAATGTCCAGCAGGACGATGCTGTTCGTCTGCTCAGCTTTTATGAAATGCTCCAGGACATTGCCCCGGGGGCCAAAAGTACCTGTGGGCTGTCCAATATCTCCAACGGACCTCCGGATCATTTACGGCCCATCTTGAACCAGACCTATGCGGTCATGCTCAAACGCTATGGTATGGCCTCCATTATCACTGATCCCAGGGATGATATCCTCAGCGACATAGGTAAGGACAAACGCCCGGATATCGAGGAAGTCATCCACGCCACAATGGATGGCAACCCTCCGGACTTAGGCGGCCTGAACAAGGAAATGGTGGACTACGTCAAGACCGCCAAGGTCCTGATGGGTAAATCCCTGTATTCGGATTCCTGGCTGGAACTATAGGCTGAAGCAAAAATAATTAGATTTGAGCTGCCCGAGTTAAGGCCTCTGGCCCTGGATCGACCCCGGACCAGGGGCCTTTTATTCCTGATCCAACCCGGGGTCAGGGGCAGCAAGCTGATGCTCTGATTTTTTATTGCTCAGGCCAGCGACCCCCTACTCTAATTCAGCTATGAACCTTTCTAGATCGTTGGGCTCCCCAGGTCTATAATCCTCTGGATACAAAAGCATGCGCATAAAGAAGATGCTTTCCAACTCCAAGGCCTGGGCTGCCCTCTGCGCAAAGCTTTGCAGTCTGGATTGGACCTCCTCTAGCTGCCTTGGATTGTTCTCTAGTTCTTCTTGGGCCAGGGGCCCCAGGTCTGAACTTAAACCCGCCAGGACTTCAGCCTTATTCCAGAGCAGTTGTTTATAGCCTTTTGTGTCTCTGGCCTGCAGGCAGGCCTCTGCTCTTTGTTCCAGGTCCCGGATCTTTGAAGCCTGATCCTTTAGGGCCTGTACCAGGTTTGGGCTCTGGGGCCTAGACTTATGCTTCATAATAACCTCCAGTTAAAAACTTAGCCTTGGATGGCTATCTTGTTGGTCCCGAACAAACTGAGATTCAATATTAGCTAAAGGAGTAAAAATGGTCAAAAAAACAGTATACTATATACAAGGCGATGGCATAGGTCCAGAGATAACCAGGGCCATGCAGATGGTCCTGGATCAGGCAGTGCAACAGGCTTATGGCGGTCAAAACTGCCTGAACTGGCAGGAGCTCCTGGCCGGAGAAAAAGCCAAACAGGAAACAGGAGACTATCTGCCAGTTCAGACCCTGGAGGCCCTGCGGGACAAGGCTGATGTGGCTATCAAGGGCCCTTTGACCACTCCTGTAGGCCAGGGATTCCGCAGCTTAAACGTTGCTTTACGTCAGATATTTGATCTATATGCTTGCATTCGCCCAGTACGGCATTTCCCAGGGCTGGAAACTCCGGTCAGGCATCCTGAACATGTAAACATGGTTGTCTTCAGGGAAAACACAGAAGACGTCTATTCCGGTCTTGAGTGGCCTTCTGGCAGCCCTGAGTCTACAAGGCTGATCTCTTTTTTACGCGAAGAACTGCAGGCAGAACTCAGTGCACCCTGCGGCATTGGTCTCAAGCACATTTCAGAAAAAGGCTCCAAAAGGCTGCTGCGCAAGGCTGTGCAGTATGCCCTGAGCCATAATAAGCCCAGCTTGACCATGATGCATAAGGGCAACATCATGAAATTCACTGAAGGGGCCTTCTTAACCTGGGGCTATGAATTGCTGCAGGAAGAATTCCAGGACAAGTATGTGCTGGAGGAGGAATATACTGCAGAGCAGGAAAACAAACTGCTCATCAAAAACCGCATTGCAGACAACATGTTCCAGCAGGTCCTGACCAGGCCCAGTGAATACAGTGTAATCGCCACCACCAACCTCAACGGGGACTACCTCTCAGACGCCCTAGCCGCTCAAGTAGGAGGTCTTGGCCTGGCCCCTGGAGCCAATATTGGGGATATGCTGGCCCTGTTTGAACCGACACACGGCAGCGTGCCCGGCAGGGCAGGCACAGACACTGCAAACCCGGGCAGCCTGATACTCTCCGGGGCTATGCTCCTGGAGCATATAGGCTGGCAAGAGGCTGCACAAAAGGTTGTATCCGGCCTGGAAAAAGCCATTATTTCCGGCCGGGTCACTGCAGATCTGGCCAGGTTGATACCCTCAGCCGCCCAGGTGGGCTGCCAGGAATTCAGTGAAAATATATGTGCTCAGCTTTGAACAGGACAACTAACTATCCGGGCTGGATCCCCTCTGGATATGGCTCGACAGCAAAATCCTGCAGAAATTCCTGACCCCTCCTAGTCCGCTAACTCTTGCACTCCAGGACCGGTCATGGGCACGAATCTAACTGGGGCCACAGTCTTATCCTGCAAGGTGCCATCTTCTTGTTTATGCAGCACCTTGAGTTGTTGCCAGGTTTCTCCCACTGGTATAACCAGCCTGCCTCCCGGGACCAGTTGGTCTATTAAGGGCTGGGGCTCTTCAGGTGGGGCGCAGGTGACCAGGATGCTGTCAAAAGGTGCCTGCTCAGGCCAGCCCTGGAAGCCGTCCCCAGTGCGTACCCATACATTATGATAACCCAGTTCCTGAAGCAATTGCCTGGCCCCTTGGGCCAGTTCCGGGATGATTTCTATGGAATAGACCTCTTGAGCCAAGTGGGCCAGGACTGCAGCCTGGTAACCAGATCCAGTGCCGATTTCCAGGACCTTGTCCTTTTTCCGGACCTGGGCCAGTTCAGTCATCAGGGCCACAATATAGGGCTGGGAAATAGTCTGTTTCTGAGCAATGGGCAGGGCCTGGTCAGTGTAGGCCAGGTATTGGTGTCTCTCAGGCACAAACTTGTGCCTGGGCACTTCCAGCATGGCCTGCAGCACTTCTGGGCTTTCGATATCCCTGGCTTGGAGCTGCTCCTGCACCATTTTTTTTCGCTGGCTCTCCCAGTCCTGGGCCTGGGCCTGAAGCCAAGACCAGGGCCCAATACTGCTCCAGGCCAGGGCTAAAATGCTCAGTATTAGATAACGCATTGCTGATCTCCTTTTGTTTAGATTCAGGCCATGGTAATTATTAGACACAGCTTACCAGGATTTGCATTTTTTTCAAAGCCAGACCCCTAGAACCTAAATTGCGCTGACGTTTATGCCGGGCAAAACCAGCTATCAAATCTTATCTGTGCTCATGCTGGGCGCTATCTCCCAGATCGGCCAGGTCCTTTTTTTGCGGGAATTCTTGATGGTCTTCCACGGCAACGAGCTCTCCCTGGGTCTTATTCTGGCTGCCTGGCTGTTCTGGACCGCCGGAGGCAGCAGGCTAGGGGCTTTTTTGGGGGAGAGCATTACCCAGACCGTGACCTGGCTGACCTTAAACTCTGCAGCCCTGCTTTTAGTTCTGCCAGGGAGCATTTTTTTGATCAGGAACCTGCGGGGATTTTTGGATATCTTGCCCGGGGCCTATCTTTCTTTAGGCGACATGTTCCTAGCCTGCTTTTTGTTGCTGGCCCCGGCCTGCCTGCTGCTGGGGATGCAATTCATAGCCCTGGCCAAGGCCTGGAGGGAGCAGGATCAGGTTAGGGATACCTCAGGGGCGGTCAAGACCTATATGGGGGAGGCAGCAGGTAATATGCTGGGAGGCATCCTGTTTACCTTTTTATTGGTCCAGCACCTGAATGCTTTTCAGATCGCCCTCTGGGCAGGGGCCTTGATGCTGGCCGCAGCTTTAATCCTTTACACCTGGCAAGCCAGGCCAGGCCTGTTTAATTTACGCGGCAGCTTGCTTTCAGCAGGAGTATTGCTTCTGGCTGTTCTGGCCTGGCCCTACCTCCAGGCTCTGAACCAATTTTCCCTGCAGCAAAAATGGCGGCATTTTGCCCCGGAACACAATC
This sequence comes from uncultured Desulfohalobiaceae bacterium, assembly GCA_964562725.1. GTDB lineage: Bacteria > Desulfobacterota > Desulfovibrionia > Desulfovibrionales > Desulfothermaceae > CAZBUB01. The sequence continues at coordinate 36,176 of CAZLUR010000004.1, forward strand.
TGATCGCAGCCTGGCAGTCCAAATACGGCGATATTTCTATTCTGCAGCGAGATGACCAGTATACTTTTTATCAAAGTTCGCAACTGCTTTTTTCCACTGCCAGAGCCAAGACCTCGACCTCTGTGTTGGAGGCCCAGCAGGCAGCGATCTTGGCCCATATTTCTCTTGTGCAGCACCCAACTCCGGAAAAGATACTACTTCTGGGAGGAGGACTGCAGGGCACCCTGGCAGAGATAGTTAAGCACCCGGTGCAAAGTATTGACTATCTGGAGTTGGATCAAGTTTTGCTCCAGGGAGCCCGGGACTATGTGCCGTCTTCTACCCTGCAGGCCCTGGATGATTCCCGGGTCAATATCCAGCATATGGACGGCAGGCTGTTTGTCAAGCAGGTTAAGGCTGAATACGATCTGGTCCTGGTGGATGTTCCTGATCCGAGCACAGCAGCTTTGAACCGCTATTACACCCGGGAATTCTTCCAGGAGATCCAGGACCTGCTGACCCCGGAAGGGGTTTTGGTCCTAAACGCGACATCTACAGCTGATCTGCGGGATCCTGCTTTGGTCAACCGCAATGCTACGATCTATCACACCCTGCAGGGCGTGTATGCCAATGTGCTGGTGGCTGGGCAAGACTCCATGTTCTTTTTTGCCTCTGGGCCAAAAGGGGCAATATCAGTGCAGCCTGGAAAGCTGCAGGATCGTTTTCTGCAGCTAAATATCCAGACTGAGGCCTTTTCTGCCGGCCATTTCCAGGTCTTGCTCCAGGAGTCCAGGACAAGGCGTTTAAATTGGATTTTGCACAACCATGGCCGCAGCGAGCAAGCGCACCTGCAAGGCCCCAAAGCAGCCCCCTTGTCTTTGCCTTCGATTCGGGATCAACGCCAAGAAGACTTGCCAGCTGTCAACCCCAGCTACTTTATCAACCAGGACTTAAAGCCTATAGGCTACTATTATAGTTTGATGTTCTGGGAACGCCTGACCCGGGCCAAGGGCACAGAAGTACTGGGCTGGCTTTTACGCAGCCAATTCTGGTGGGCCTTTGCCTTGGCCGGATTGGCTCTGATTGCTGGCCTAGGTTTGCGCGTTGTTGACAAAAGATTGCAAAAGACTAGGTCTGTCAACTTTGCTCTGCTGTGCACTGTGTTTAGTACAGGCCTGTCCACTATGCTGCTGCAGGTGGCCTTGCTGTTTTCCTTCCAGAGCATCTATGGGTTTGTCTATGAGATGGTGGGCCTGATCATAGCTTTGTTCATGGCCGGCCTGGGCCTGGGTACTGCTGCTGCTTATAAATATGTCCAGGATAAGGACAATATTAATACCCTGGCTGTGCTCCAACTCTCAATGGCCTTGCTGGCCGGGCTCATTGCCCTGGGGCTGCCTCTGGCTGCAGGCCTTGAATCTGCCAGCCTCTTGTTTGCTTTGTTTTGTGCTTTGACCTTGCTGGCTGGACTGCTCAACGGTTTGGATTTCCCATTGGCCACTGCCTGCCTGCAGACCTTGCACAAAAAACCGGAGAAATCTGCAGGGCTGGTATACGGTTTGGAACTGATCGGGGCCTGCCTGGGGGCCGTTTTGGGTACGGCGCTTTTGGCCCCCATCCACGGCATTGTGGCCTGCTCTATTTTGGCCTGTATTGGCAATGGGGCTGCCTTTATGCTACTTTTGATTTGCAGGAGGTCCTATGTCTAATCAGCAGCATATCTTCAAAGGTCTTTCCAGGCGAGAAGTGATGCTGGGCACAGCTTGCAGCCTCTGCGCCTGGGCCCTGGGCAAAATCCCTGCTATAGACGCCCAGGCTCAAACCAGGCCCAGTGTTCAGCCTCCGCAAAAAGGCCTTTTAAAGCCCAGGCAGTCCCCTTGGTTTAGTCAGGTCCAGGGCCAGAAACTGCAATGCCAGCTCTGCCCCCACAACTGCCAGCTGGCCTCTGGAGAGAGATCCAGGTGCAGGGTCCGGGAAAACCGGGATGGTCAAGGCTATACCTTGACTTATGGCAATCCTGCCCTGGTCCAGGAAGAGCCTGTGGAGCGTTTGCCGTTTTTCCATGTCCTGCCAGGCAGCCGGACCCTGGCCGTCTCCACAGCCGGCTGCAACCTGGCCTGCAAATTCTGCGAAGTCTGGGACATGGCCCTGGTGGAACCAGAAGAGATATATGCCTATGATCTGCCCCCGGACAAGGTCATCCAGCATGCCAAGGCTTCAAATCTCTCCTCAATAAGCTATGCCTTTGGAGAACCAGTGGCCTTTTATGAATACCTGGCTGAAACAGCTGCTTTGGCCCGGGAAAATGGACTCTTAAATCTGCTGCACACTGCTGCCTATATCCAGCCTGAACCCCTGCAGGATCTGATTCCCTACCTGGACGCAGCTAACGTTGATCTGAAGAGCTTTGAGCAGCATTTTTACCAGCAGGCAGTAGGCGGTCAGCTGCAGCCAGTGCTGCAGGCCCTGCAACTATTCCGGGACAAGGGGGTGCACCTGGAGATTACCAATATTATCATCCCTGGCCTAAATGATGATCAGCAGCAGATTAAACAGATGTGCCAGTGGATAGCAGCTGAATTAGGGCCAGAGGTGCCTCTGCATCTGGCCCGGTTTTATCCTTTGTATAAGCTGTCCCATCTGCCCCAGACTCCGGTCTCCACCCTGGACAAGGCCCGGGAGACAGCTTTGGAGGCAGGGCTTAAATTCGTCTATGTGGCCAGGGTAACCGGTCACCCTGGGGAGCATACCTTTTGTCCGGGCTGCAGGGAACAGGTTATTCAGCGCACAGGTTTCATCATAGACCGCATAGAGCTCAGCCAAGGCAAATGCCAGCATTGCCAAACAGAGATACCCGGCAAATGGAGCTGAAATCAGAGCATACGGCGTTGATGTACCTCAAAGCTGGATAAGGATCTCTGATCCAGATTGCGCAGTCCAGCCTCCCTGGCCCACTCTATGGCCTGCACAAACTCCTGGGAAGTAATAGCCCGGTTTATTTTTTCATACTCAAAGGCCATATGTTCCACCCGGTACTGGGACATGATATTCAAGTAAGTATCCAGGGACAGGTTTTCCGCTACCCAGCGCACAAATTCCTTGGTGCCTGCCACCTGGTTAGGCATGACCAGATGGCGCAGCATGAGTCCGCGCTGGGCAATACCCTGTTTATCCTTGACCAACTCTCCCACCTGGCGCTGCATTTCCAGGATGGACCCCTGGGCCCTTTCCGGGTAGTCCCTGGCCCCTTGCACTGCATATTTGTCTGCATATTGACCGTCCATGAATTTCAGATCCGGTAGATAGATATCAACTATGCCCTCCAGTAGCTGGATGTTTTCGCGGCGCTCATATCCGCCTGTATTGTAGCAAAGTGGCAGATGCAGGCCCTTTTGCAGGGCAATGCGGGTGGCATTCAGGATATTGGGCATGACATGGGTAGGAGTGACCAGGTTGATATTATGGCAGCCCCGATTTTGCAGATCCAGCATCATTTCTGCCAATTCCTGGTCACTGACTCTGCGGCCGCGGCCTTCATGGGCCAGGGGGTAATTCTGGCAGAATACGCAGCGCAGATTGCAGTTGGAAAAGAATATAGTCCCTGAGCCGTTGCCGCCCACCAGGGGCACTTCTTCCCCAAAGTGAGGCATATGGCTGTAAACCACCAGTTCCTGGGTAGCGTTACAAAAGCCTTTTTCTCCTGCAGCCCGGTTTACCCTGCACAGTCTGGGGCAAAGCTCACAGCTTTGGAACTTGTGGTAGGCCTTCTCTACTCTGGAAGCCAGCTCTCCTTTAGCTTCCAGGCGGGCATAGGCCGGCTGAAACTCGGAACCAGCCTGCCCTGCCCTGGTGCAGGCACTCCAGGAGAAAGTCCCCCCTGCTGCCAGTAAAAGGGTCTTCAAAAAGGTTCTGCGCTTTATACTCATGGGACTTGCTCCGATTTTCAATTGGTTTGGTCCATTCTAAACCAAATTCAAAACTTTTTTCAATATTTTTCATGCCTGTAAGGGCTATACATCTTGCAAGTTCAGGCCTGACGCAACATGAAGCCGGCCTGCAGTTCTGGATTTTCCAGGCGCAAAACCGCTTTGAGCCCGGAATGGGCTATCTGCAGTTTGTGACCCCGTTCATCTTCCAGGGCGTATGTCCCAGTCTGGATCAGGGGCCTGCGCAAACCAGGCAAAAGCAGGTGCAAATCAAAATAGTCATACCAGCGGTGCCGGACGCTGATCAGCCATTTGTCCCTGTCCAGCTGGGCCAAAACCTTGCCCAGCACTGGAGTATCTGTCTTGGCCCTGGAAGCGGCAAAAAGCAGTCTACGCCCAGCAGGCAGAAAAAATCCACTACCCATAGGCCTGGATTGACTGGCGAACAACTCCTGCAGATAGAGGACTGGACGAAAATTGCCCTGGCTAAGGTCCTGGAGGGCTGTCTTGTAGACATCCAAGACCTGGGCCAGATAGGAGCTGCTGCGCATCCTGCCTTCAATCTTCAGGCTGTCCATCTGGTTTTTGACCAGCCAAGGCAGATATTTGACCAGGCATAGGTCTTCCGGGGCCAGGATCTGCTCAAACTGGCCGTCAGCATCCAGGTACAGGGTCTCCTGTCCAGGGCGTTTTTTTTCCTCCAGGGCAATGCTGCGCACCCGGTATTCAAACCTGCAAGGCTGGGTGCAAAGACCCTGATTTGCTGACCTGGTATTAAGGCAGGCGCTGAGCAGGCATCTGCCGGAAATAGCCAGACACTGAGCCCCGTGCACAAAGACTTCCAGCTCCATTTCCGGGACTGCCTGGCGGATCTGGCGCAGGGCTTTGAGGTCAAGTTCCCGGGCCAGATTAACCCTTTTTACCCCCTGGCTCTGCCAGAAGCGGACTGCCTGGGCATTACTGGTATTGGCCTGGGTGCTTAAATGAATGGGCATACCGGGCAACATCAGCCTGGCCAAAGCAAGCACTCCAGGATCAGCCACTATCAGGCCCTGCACTTGAAGACCCTTTAGCCCGGAGAGATAGTCCTGGATCCAAGGCAGCTGATCCTGTTGGGCCAGGAGGTTCAAACAGAAATAGACCCGGCAATCATGACTGCGGACTAGTTGAATAGCCTGTTCTAGTTCCTGCCAGGTAAAGTTGTCCGCCCTGGAACGCAGATTGAACTCTGGTCCGCCCAGATAGACTGCATCCGCATTATAGGCCAGGGCTGTCTGCAGCCTGTCCATATTGCCGGCTGGGGCAAGTATTTCAGGGGCTTGTCTTTGTTGCATCCGGGCCTTGCCTGCGGTTTGTTTGCCAGGCTGATCCATCAGGTGACCCACAAGCCTTGGGCCTGGCGCTTAGCTTTTAGATGCTTAAGCAGGGTGTAAGGCAGCTCTAAATCCCCCCGGCCTGTCCCCAAAGCAAGGTCCTGCTTGACAGAACCATGAAAATCAGTGCCTGCGCTGACCAAGAGGTCCAATTCCTGGCAAAGCCCAAGATAGGCCCTGGTTTGCTCTTTGCTGTGCTCTGGATAATATACCTCCAAGCCCTGCAGGCCCAACTTCTTGAAACTGATGACTTTATGTTTGAGATCCTCCAGGGGCATTTCCAGGGTATAGGGATGGGCCAGTATCACAGTGGCTCCTTCCTGGCGCAGGACCTGGATGGCCTGGGCAGGCCCCAGCTTCTCTTTAGGCACATAGGCTTGCCCCTGGGGGCCTATAAAGCGATCTAAGACTTCCTGGATGCTTGAGGCCAGGGAGTTTTGGACCATGACCCTGGCTATGTGCGGCCTGCCTATGCTGACGTCCCCTGCCAGGGCCTTGACCTGGGCGTAATCAATGTCCAATCCCAGTTCTTGCAGTTTATGCAGGATCTTTTCATTTCTTTTGTGCCTTTTTTGACGCAGGTCCTGCAGGGTCTTTTGCAGGCGCTTGGGCTTAAGAGGCAGCCAAAGCCCCAGGATATGCAGCTGGCCCTGCTTGAAATCCACACTCAGCTCGCAGCCCGGGATCACTTCCAGGCCCAGCTTTTGGCCTGCCTGCCAGGCCTGCTCTAAGCCATTGGTAGTATCGTGGTCAGTCAAGGCCAAGGCCTTTAATCCCAAATTCTTGGCCTCTGTGACCAATTCTTCTGGGCTCAATGTTCCGTCTGAGGCAGTGCTGTGTGTGTGTAAATCAATCTCCGACATGATATTCATCCTAGATCAGATTTATTAGCTCTTTCGTAACTACTCACCACCTGCTGTGCTTGAAATTTGGGAACTGGTAAGGCCAGGGTCCGGGGGTTCGGCCAACAGGGCTCAAAATGTTTGAGCGACTTAGAATGCGTTAATCAAAACTATGCAACTCTTCTCAGCCTAAGAGTCAGCCAACATTGCACAAAATATTAAGGAGGGCCAAAACCAGGATTTTGATTTACGCATTCTTTGGAGCGAGTTTTTTGCGTCCTGTTGGCCGAATCTTCGGACCCAGTGAATAGTCAGTGCTGAATAGTTACGCTCTTTCTAAATAAGCTTGCATTAATCAAAAAAAAACATAAGCTGACTGCAGGCGAAATTTGAGCCCTATTAGGCCCAACCGTCCCAGTTGTAACTCATTGTCTAAAAAACAACAAATGTCATTGTGACACCACAAAAAAAGGAGGGATATCATGGTCTTGAACAAGGAATTGTTGGATATTTTGGCTTGTCCCCAATGCAAGGGAGAATTGGAACTGGCCCCTCAGGAAGATGGGCTGATTTGCAGGTCGTGCTCCTTAGTCTACCCCATTCAAGAAGAGATACCCATCATGCTGATCGAGGAATCCATTAAACTGGAAGACTGGGAAAAGAGATCCAGCTAAAATTTGCTTTCTCTTTTCTTGACACCTCCTGCATAGTGTTTATTACAAATATAAAACTAGTTGGTTTATAGTTAATACTAATTAATGCAGTGTAAACAGGAGGTGAGAGATATGGTTTTGGATTTTAGAACATTGTACGATTTTCCTCGTAATTTTGAAAGGATGTTTGATGAAGTCTGGAATCCTCTGAGCATTAGCCAGAGGAGACTAGCTTATCCCCCTTTAAATATCAGCCAGGACGACAACAATATCTATATTAAAGCTGAACTGCCTGGTGTTGAGTTAAAAGATATTGAGTTGACTTTGTCCGAAGGGAGTCTGATAATTAAAGGAGAGAAAAATCCTGAAGAAGGACGCTACTTTAGACAAGAACGACCTACAGGGTCTTTTCAAAGAGTGGTAAATCTTAATGTCAAGATAGATAGAGATAAAGTAAAGGCAAATATGAAAGATGGTTTGTTACAAGTTACTTTGCCTAAAGCTGAAGAGATGAAGCCGAAGCAGATTAATATAGAGACTGCTTAACTTAAAGGAGGTGACATTATGGCCAATGAAGTTGCAAGACAACAAAACCGCGGTTTTCCACAGGCTCGCCCTGCTGCAGATATATTGCAAAAAGATGACTCCTATTATATTTTAATAGATATGCCTGGGGTGAACAAGGAAAAGCTGCAGATATCAGTTGATGAGAATGTGCTTACTGTACAAGCAGACACTGATTATCCTCAGGCAGAGCAAGAAAACTATATCGAAAACGAGTTCGGCAATGCACAATATATTCGTAAGTTTACTCTTTCAGATAATGTGGATAAGGAAAATATCCAGGCCAACCTAAAAAATGGACTTTTAAGACTGCATCTGCCCAAATCACCGGAAGCACAACCCAAACGTATCCAGATCCAGTCTAGTTAACTCCTAAAGTAATACAAGCAAAAACAGGCCGGGAGCTCCCGGCCTGTTTTTTTCTGAAGCTAAAGACATGCAAACTATCAAACATAAGGATGCTCCTTTGTCAGCACCTGGACAAGCAGACAAATTTCAGTTGCCCAAAACAGGCATTGACACCCATGCCCACCTGGATCTGCAGCACTTTTCCCAGGACCTGCCCCATGTAATGGAGCGGGCTTCCCTGGCTGGAGTACAGTTCATAGGCAATGTCTTCCTTAATTATCAGGCCTATGTTCAGGGCAAAAGCCTGTTTGCCGGCCTGGAGCAGATATTTTTCCTGCTGGGGGTACACCCCCATGATGCCCATCTGGCTCAAGCAGATCAGCTGCAAAAGATCAGGCAGGCCTTTGTTCAGGATCAAAGGCTTTTGGCCTTGGGTGAGATCGGACTTGATTTCTATCGACTGCGACAGCCCAGACAGACTCAAATCCAGGCCTTTCAAGATCAGCTGGTCTTAGCCCGGGAGTTGGTCCTGCCCGTGGTCATTCACTGCCGGGATGCAGAGTCAGAGACCCTGCAGATCCTTCAGGACTCGGGGTTCAAGCACAGGCCCCTTCTCTGGCATTGCTTTGGCAAGGACTTGGACCTGGCCCGGACCATATTAGCAAAGGGTTGGAAGATTTCCATCCCAGGAATTATCAGTTTTCCTCAGGCCCGGGAGCTACAACAGGCAATTGCTCAGTTGCCCCTGGAGGGTCTTTTGCTGGAGACCGACTGCCCCTTCCTGGCCCCGGAGCCCCACAGGGGCGCCCGAAATGAGCCTGCATTTTTGCCCTATACCGCCTGCAAGGTGGCTGAGCTCAAGCAAGTCAGCCTGGAAGAGGCCTGGAACAAAACCGGGAGCAACTCCCGGGACTTTTTTGGGTTCTAGTCAGGCCTGGTGTTTCTGATCATGTCCTTTGAGCCCTGCAAAGACAGCTCAAGCTCCAAACCAGGCGGCAGGGGCATAAGTCTGAGCTGCATCTCCGTCTTAAGGCCCAGAATAAAATCCAGGACTTCCTGGCGCTGGCCAGGAGCAAAGGTCAGTTTAAGCACTGATTCGTACCTGTCCACTACGCTCATATAGGCCAGGTTGTCCTCGCTCTCCAGGAGGAATCTGAAAAAGGCTATATCCTTTTTGGCCAGCGCCAAGTACAGGCGTTGAGACCAGCCAGGCGGCTCGGACAAGACTTTTTTTATATTTTTCAAGATTACAGGACCCTGGCCCCAGTCTCGGTGACCAAGACCATATATTCCCAGCGCACCCCGCCCCAATGGGCATAATAAAGCCCTGGTTCAATAGTCACCACCATGCCCGGACGCAGCAATTCCTGGTTCTTGGGTCCCAAGCTAGGTGCCTCATGGGTCTCCAGGCCTATGCCATGGCCCAAAGAATGGGTAAAATGTTCCTGGACCCCGTGCCTGCAAAAGAAGTCGTAGACATCTTGATAAACCTCCTTGGCCGGCAGATCAGGTTTTATGCTCTTTAGGGCCAGATCCTGGGCCTGACGTACTAACTGCAGGGTCTCTTGAAAATAACCCGGAGGATCTTCACCCAGCCAGAAAGTCCTGGTCTGATCTGAACAATAATCCTGAAGCCTGGCCCCAGTATCCACCAACAGTGGCTTTCCAAAATTCAATCGCTGTTTCCCTGGTAAGTGATGGGGCAGGGCTGCATTGGGCCCCAGGGCCACGATAGGGGTAAATGCCAGTTCACTAGCCCCGTTTTCCCTAAACAGCTTCTCAATCTCCCAGGCCAGTTCTTGTTCGCTTATCCCGGGACAGGCAATCATCTGGGATACATTTTCCAGGATCTGATGATTCAAAGCACAAGAATTTTGTAAGCTCAAAATCTCATGTTCATCCTTAATGCTGCGCAGATTTTCTACCAGACCTGAGTAGGGCTCCAAATGCAGCTGGTCCTTTAAAGCGCTATAAGTCTCATAATTCATTATCCTGGACTCGAAGCCCAGTTTTCGTAACTCTAATTGCTGCAAAACTTGGCCCAGCTTCTGGTTGCGGTCCTGCTTATATATGAAGAAATCTTGGCCCTGCCAGATACGAGCAGCAACATCCTGATACCTGGGGTCGGTAAAAAGGTAGTCCTCCCCTGTAGCGGTGAGCAGCAAGCAGCCAGCACTCTCGTTACACTGGGGATCATGCAGTTCAAAGCCACTTAAATAATAACGGTTGGCAGGATGTAAGACCAAGTAAGCGTCCAGATCGTTTCGCTTCAGCTTTTGTCTTAAATTATCCCGGCGTTGAGTATAAATGTCACTGGCCATAGATGTTCCTATCAAGGTCTGCATAATACACCCGGGATAAACTCTGTCAACTAGTATAATTTCTCATCCTGAACCAGGTCTTGCAGCAGGCTATTGACTTTCGCATCAGAGTGTTCATGATTTTATATGCAATAATTGGCAGTTAAATATTTTGGCTTTTTTAAAGCATACTGTCTGTTCTGCCCCATGAGCTGGACTACAATATCCTGGAGCTACCTTGGATAAGCTTGACAAACCTGCCTTTTCCAGCAATTACTTGCTTTGGACTTGCCAGGGATAAATCCAGTACAGAAAGGGAACAGGATGCTTGAATTAAAGGAGGATAAATTGTGCAAATAATGGGCACAACCATCCTGGCGGTTAAGGACGCTAAAGGAGTGGCTATGGCCGGGGACGGCCAGGTGACAATGGGTCAGGCAGTAACCTTGAAGCACAAGGCGCGCAAAGTAAGAAGAATGCATAAGGACAGGGTGCTGGCCGGGTTCGCTGGCGCCACAGCAGATGCCTTCACTTTGTTTGAGCGCTTTGAAGCCAAGCTGGATGAGTTTGCAGGGAACCTGCTCAGGGCCAGTGTAGAGCTGGCCAAGGACTGGAGAACCGACAAGTATTTACGGCGCCTGGAAGCCATGCTTTTGGTGGCTGATGCTAGCTCCCTGCTGGTGTTAAGCGGTACAGGAGACGTCATTGAACCTGATGACGGTATCGTGGGCATTGGCTCGGGCGGGCCTTACGCCCAGGCCGCAGCCAAGGCCCTTTTGAAACATACTAAACTAAGCGCTGCAGATATTGTGCAGCACTCCATGCTTATTGCAGCTGAAATGTGCGTCTACACCAATGATCAGCTCTGCGTGGAGGTTATCCAAAGACAAAACAGCTAGCTGCCTGCAAGGAGGCTGGATATGGACTTTAACCTGACCCCCAGGGAGATCGTTAACGAGTTAAACAAATATATCATCGGCCAGGAAGAGGCCAAAACCATGGTAGCCATTGCCCTACGCAACAGATGGCGCAGGAGGCAATTAGACCCTGAGCTCCAGGAAGAAGTGACCCCTAAGAATATCATCATGATTGGGCCCACAGGGGTAGGCAAAACAGAGATCGCCCGCAGGCTGGCCAAACTGGCTGGATCTCCCTTTTTTAAGGTGGAGGCTTCCAAATTTACTGAAGTGGGCTACGTAGGTCGGGATGTGGAATCCATGATCAGGGACCTCATGGAAATCGGGGTGAATATGGTGCGTCAGGAGGAAATGCAAAGAGTCCGGGGCAAGGCTGAAAAACTGGCTGAAGAGGCCCTTTTGGATCTGTTGTTGCCCAGCAGTCCGCAAAAAAATACTGAACAGACCACATCTCAGCAAGAGACCCAGGGCAATACAGGGCAATACCAGCCAGCCCAGCAGACATCAATCTCCACTAGGGAGAAGTTCAGGAGTCTTTGGAGACAGGGCAAGTTAGACGAGCGCCTGGTGGAAGTGGAGGTGGAAGGCCCAGGCGTACAAGTCGGGGTGATGTCCATGCCTGGCATGGAAGATATGGAGATGCAATTCCAGGACATGTTCAGCAAGATGTTTCCCAAGAAGAAAAAAACCCGCAAGATGAAGGTCAAGGATGCCTATGAATACTTGGTACAGCGCGAAAGCGATCGTTTGATTGACCAGGACAAGGTTATGGAAATGGCCAAGCAAAGGGTGGAACAAAGCGGGATCATCTTCATTGATGAATTGGACAAGGTCTGTGGCAAGCATGATAGCAGCAGACAAACGGATATCTCCCGGGAAGGAGTGCAAAGGGATCTTTTGCCTGTTGTGGAAGGCTGCGTAGTGAACACCAAGTATGGTATGCTGCGCACCGACCATATCCTGTTTATCGCTGCCGGGGCCTTTCATTATTCCAAGCCCTCGGATTTAATCCCGGAACTACAGGGCCGCTTCCCGTTACGAGTGGAATTATCAGCCCTCAGTCCGGAGGAATTCTACCGTATTCTGACTGAACCGCAAAATGCTTTGACTCTACAGTACAAGGCATTGCTGGATACAGAAGGATTAGATGTGCAGTTCACAGAGGATGGTATCCGCGAGATTGCCGAGTTCGCCCAAAAGATCAATCAAGACACTGAAAACATCGGAGCCCGCAGATTGTATACCCTTATGGAGAAGGTCCTGCATGACATCTCTTTTGAGGCCCCAGAGCAAAGAGGACAAAAGCTAGTCATTGATGCTTCCTATGTGCGGGATAAAATACAGGATATCCATGAGGATCGGGATTTGAGCAGATATATCCTCTAGCAGGGCCTTTCTTGAGCTTACCTGAAGCGCAAATTGGCGGTAATTGTGCACCAAAGTTTTCTGCGTGCTGTGCTTCCTTGCTCTAGTTCACAAAACACTTGTCCTAGACTGGTTTTGGACCGCCTTGACTGTTTATGACTTAACAGGCAATATTTCTTGTCTGCTGACTTGATTACTGCAAAATGAGCAAAGTAAATTTTTTAAACCATGGCTTTGAACCAGACTCAAAAGATCATCTCCAGGCACCTGGCCTACGGCGAAATGATTCCAGGACAGGAAATCGGCCTGGAGATAGACCATAACTGGAATCTTGCCCTGCAAAGCATTGAACCTATGGCGGCCTGCCCGCTAAACTAAAAAGAATACTTTTTGCGCGGAGAATAGTATGTTGGAATTTATGCGGGAAAACGCTTCCTCCTGGATAGTAAAGGCCTTGTTCGCCATTATTGTCCTGGTCTTTGTGTTTTGGGGCGTGGGAGGTATGCAGGACAGCGGGCAACCAGTGTTGGCCACAGTAAATGACACACAGATACTGCACAAGGACTTTTTTCAGGCCTATGAGCGAGAAATTAACTTCCTGCGCAGGAATAACCCTGACCTGAGCTCCCAGGAGCTAGAGCAGATGGACTTCAAGAGGCAGGTCCTGGAAAGGATGATCAATAATCACCTGCTGCAGCAAAAAGCTAAACAATGGGGTCTTTTTGTGACTCCGGAAGAAGTACGGCAAACGATCAACAACATGGAGATCTTCCAGGACGCCGCACAAAACTTTGATCCGCAAAGATACAGGTCCATCCTGCAGTCCAGTCAGCTGAGCCCAAGCATGTTTGAGGCTGAATTAAGCGGTGATCTTCAAAGCGAAAAACTACAGGAATCTCTTTTGAGCCATTTTCAGACCTCAGATGCACTGACCCGCGATTTTTTCCAATATTTGCGGGCAAAGGCCAAAATACAGTATTTGCACCTGCACTGGGAGGATTACCTGCAGGAGATCAGCCTGACTCAGGAAGAGATTGAAGATTATTATGCCCAGAATCAAAAGCGCTTCGAACAAGCGCCTCAGATGCGCATGAGCTACATATTGTTGACCCCAAAGGCCCTGGCCAGCTATCAAGAGGTAGGCCTGGAGGAAGTCCAGACCTATTACCAGCAAAACAAGGATCTCTTCCAGGACAGGGAAGAGGCTGGCAGTCCGGAATTGCATGAAGTTCAGGAAGAAATTGAGCAGAGACTGGCTAGAGACAAAGCAGCCAATGTGCTGGAAGATTTCTTGGATCAGGCCTTGATCCTGCTCATGGATACCGGCAGTTTGCAGGAAACCGCAAGGCAACTGGATCTGGAGGTACAGACCAGCGATTTTTTTACCAGAGGCAAAGGGCCTGCAGACCTAGACCTGAACCAGCAGCAGACAAGCAAACTCTTTGACCTGCAGCCTGAAGAACCTACCAGCACACCAATCATGCTGGATAATGGATATTTGTTGGCCCAAAAGATCGAAGACCAGCCCAGACAGGTGCTGCCTTTGCAGGAAGTGCGCCCGGAGATAGAAGATACCCTGCGCCGTAAAAAGGCTAAGGCCAAGGTAGAGGACAGGGCCTGGAAAATCCTGGACCAGCTAAGGCAGGGGAATTCCGAAAATTATGCAGATCAACTCGAGATCAGCCCGGAATTCACCAGACAGGGTCATATCCCCGGACTTGGGCAGAACAGGGACCTGGCCCGGGACGTCTTTCGCGCCCAACCCGGAGAGTGGTTGTCCAAGCCCTTTGAATTCCCATCAGGATATGTACTGGCCAAATTGCAACAAGTCAACAAGCCAGAGGATCAGGAGTGGGAGTCTAGCCGCAGCTATCTTCTTTCCAATCTGAACCAGAGCAAAAGACAACTATTTTTCCAAGCCTTTTTGAACGATCTGCGAAACCAGGCCAAGATACAGATCAAATCGCCTGAGTTGCTGCGCTATTAACACAGCATAAGTCAAGACAAACTTGTTTTTTCCCTTGACATTCCAGAGTTAACTTTTTAAATCTTTCATTTTTTATTCACCTTGCTCGTAACAGGTCGTTGCGAGTCATAGACCACAAGGAGAAACGAGCCTATGCCAAGTAAGTACGAGACCCTGCTCCTTTTTAGCCCAGATATGACCGCTGAAGAGAGACAGGCTATCCTGGATGATCTGACCCGGGTGGTCAATGAACATTCCGGACAATTATTCACTGTGGAAGATTGGGGGTTGAAGGACCTGGCTTATCAAGTCAAAAAACATAACAAGGGATACTACCTGCGCCTTGAATATACCGCTCCGGGCAATACCATACCTGAACTGGAACGCAGAATCCGCATCACAGAAGACGTACTCAAGTTTTTGACAGTAAAACTAAAAGACTCAGTACAGATCACAGCAGAGGAGGCATAAATAAATGGCTTTTAAATTTACACCCAGGAAAAAATTTTGCCGATTCTGTGCAGACAAAGACTTGCCTCTGGATTATAAGCACCCGCAAATATTACAGGACTTCATAACTGAACGGGGCAAGATTATTGCCAGGCGCATTACTGGCACCTGTGCCAAACACCAGCGCAGGCTGACCACTGAAATCAAGCGCTCCAGGCAAATGGCCCTTATGTATTACACATCAGTACACAGCCTGGAAGTCCAGAAAAAGACCCATTAGGATTAGGAGATAAAAACCATGCAAGTCATTTTGCGCACCAACATTGAGAACCTGGGCCAGCTTGGAGATGTGGTCCAGGTCAAGCCGGGATATGCACGCAATTTTTTGATCCCCAAGCAATTGGCCATGCAGGCTACTCCTGCCAACCTCAAGGCTTTTGAGCAACAACGCAGAAAATTGCAGACCCAGCTGGATGCCATGCGCTCGGAGGCGGAAAGGACAGCCGCTGCAATAAATGAGCTGCATTTACAGATCCAGGTTCGAGTAGGAGAAGGCAACAAGCTTTATGGCTCAGTGACCAATACCCAAATAGCCCAGGCCCTGCAGGAAAAGGGGTTAAATATAGACAAAAAACAGATTGAGCTGGAAAAACCTATCCGCGCCCTGGGAGAATACCAGGTACCTGTAAGGCTTTATCCTGAAGTAAAACCGGAACTGAAGGTCGTAGTGGTCAGGCATGACGAAGCACAAAGCCGGGAACAGCAAGAATAAAGGCCCAGGATCATCTGATGCAGGCCCTATACAGCCCGTGAGCCAGATCAGCAGCGATCTGCTTAGCAAACTCCCCCCCCAGAACCTGGAAGCTGAGCAGGCGGTTTTGGGGGGGGTTTTTTTGCGCAATTCCATATTCCACTCCCTGGTGGACATTCTGCAGGAAAACGACTTTTATTCCCCGGCGCACAGAAAAATACACCGATGCTTCCTGGAACTCTACCGACAAAATATCCCCATTGATCTGGTTACAGTCTCAGAACACCTGCAAAAACAGGGTCAGTTGGAGGAGATCGGCGGGGCAGTCTATTTGACTTCCCTTACAGAATCAGTGGCCAGCGCAGCCAACGCATTGCACTACGCCTATATAGTACAGGAAAAAGCCCTGCGTCGTCAGCTGATCCAGGAATCTTCCGAGATTATCACCCAGGCCCTGCATTCAACCGAGGAGACTGCCGCCCTTTTAGACAAAGCTGAGCAGGGGATATTTGCTATCTCTGAGGCCAGGAGCAGATCCGGCTTCAAATCCAGTCAGGAATTGGTACATCAGGTCTTTGAATATCTTGAAAAGCGCTTTGAACAACGCGATCTAATAACTGGAGTGCCTACAGGATACCAGCAGTTCGATACAATTACTGCCGGCCTGCAGCGCACCGATCTGGTCATTATCGCTGGCAGGCCAAGCATGGGCAAGACAGCCTTTGGCCTGAACTTAGCAATGCGGGCCTCAATTATGCAAAACGTGCCCACAGCAATATTTTCTTTAGAAATGTCCATGGAGCAACTCATGATGCGCATGCTCTGTGCCTGGGGTAAGGTGGATCTAAGCAGAATGCGCAGCGGCTTCCTACAGGACGAAGATTGGACCAAGCTTTACCAGGCAGCTGAAGTCCTCTCCCAGGCAGCCTTGTACATTGATGACACTCCCTCCCTGGATCCCATGGAACTCAGGGCCCGTTGCAGGAGACTTAAAGCTGAAAAAGGTCTGGGCCTGGTGGTGATTGATTATCTGCAATTGATGCATACCAGCCAGAGAAAAGATTCCCGGGAGCAGGAGATCTCTTATATTTCCAGGAACCTGAAGGCGTTGGCCAAAGAGGTGGACGTACCGGTTGTGGCCTTGGCCCAACTGAACAGGAAAGTGGAGGATAGAACCAATAAGCGTCCCATGCTTTCTGACTTGCGCGAGTCAGGAGCTATTGAACAGGACGCTGATCTAATAGTCTTCCTCTACAGGGATGAGGTTTACAATACCCGGGAGGATAACCCCAAAAAAGGTATTGCCGAAATTATTGTGGGCAAGCAGAGGAACGGGCCTGTTGGTACTGCAACCTTGTCTTATCTGGGCAACTGCACAGCTTTCGAAAATCTGGCCCAGGTGCCTGAACCTTCTGAACAAGGCCTGATGAGCTGATATTAAGCCAAGGAGAATCTAATGAATTTTGTGCACCATAAGACTCAGGCCGAGGACAAACCAGACATATTACACCCGGAAGAATCCTTGTCCAGTGAAGAGATAAAACAGATCCAAACTCAAAGATTAAGCCAAACCTTAACCAGGGCCAAGCGTTCCAAATACTACAGTTCACTTATCCCTGAGCAACTGCCGGCAAAGACCTTGCACACACCTAAATATATTCAAGAGTTGCCCCTGACCAGCAAGGAGGATCTGCGCAGCCATTACCCAGACGGCTTTTTGGCCCTGGGGTTGGAACAAATGGTCAGACTGCACGCATCATCCGGTACTACAGGTACACCTACAGCTGTATTTTATACCCGCAATGACCTGGACTCCTGGGCTGACCTGGTGGCTAGGTGTATGTATATGGTTGGCATACGCCCCGGGGATGTGTTCCAAAACTTGAGCGGATACGGCCTGTTCACCGGGGGACTGGGCATTCACTATGGTGCGGAAAAGCTGGGCTGCCTGACCATACCTGCGGGAACAGGCAATAGCAAGCGTCAAATCAAACTCCTGCGGGACTTCAAAGTCAGCGCTATACATATCATTCCTTCCTATGCCCTGCATTTGGCCACTGTTTTTCAGGAACTGGGCTTAGACCCGGCAGGACTGCACCTAAGAACCGCTTTGATTGGGGCAGAGCCCCACAGCGAGGAAGCCAGACAGAGGATCCAGGAGATATACCAGGTCCAGGCCTACAACTCCTACGGTTTGTCCGAAATGAACGGTCCGGGCGTGGCTTTTGAGTGCCCGGCCCAAAACGGGATGCACATCTGGGAAGACTCCTATCTGGTGGAGATCCTTGATCCTCACAGCCAAGAACCAGTGCCTGAAGGCCAAGTGGGTGAATTGGTTTTGACCACCTTAAACCGGGAAGGCATGCCTTTGATCAGGTACCGCACCAGAGACCTGACCAGGATACTGCCTGGCCCTTGTCCTTGTGGCCGGGAACACAGACGCATAGACCGCATAACCGGCAGGGCCGACGATATGATCATTCTCAAAGGGGTCAATATCTATCCCATGCAGGTGGAAAGGGTGCTGATGTCCATCCCTGAGGTGGGTCAGAACTATCTGATTGTACTGGAGCGCTTTAATTACATGGACCAAATGCGGATCAAGGTGGAGATCAAGGACGAATATTTTGTTGAAGACATGCGCATCTTAAAGGGGCTGGAACAGAAAATAGCCCGCAAATTACGCGAAGAAATCCTGGTCACCCCCAAAGTGGAACTTGTTGAGCACAAGAGCCTGCCCACCACTCAGGGCAAAGCGCAAAGGGTCCAGGATCAGCGCAATTAACCACTGGCTAGCCTGCTTTGACCGGTCTTAAGTCAATGCTGGAAACAAGATGAATGTTGCCTTTGCCTTGTTGTTCATTTTTCTGCTCTTGGCCTGCTGGCTTTTGATTGGCACCAATCTATGCTCGCCTCCAAAGGAGCTCTTTTGGGCCGGGCTGTTGGCTTTGTTGCCAAAAGCGGTTTGGGGCTGCTGTTGATAATGTTTTGCCTGCCCCGCATCTGGCCTTAATTAATTTCTGAATAAAACCAAAATCAAGGGCAAAAATGTTAGATCGAGAAGGCTTCCCCACTTACAGGGGAAAAATGCAATATGTCTGCCAAGGCTGCGGCCAAGCTTATCCAGGCCAGGAACTACACTACACTTGCCCTGAATGTGCTGGTGTGTTTTTGCTCCAGGACCTTTGTTTTGAGCAACTGCAGCAGACCAGCGGGTCCAGGTGGCAGCAGATCTTTCTAGACAGGGCCCAAACAACCCTGCCGGCCCTGAAAGGAATATTCCGCTTCTACGAGCTGATTGCTCCCATCCTGGAAGCCAGAGACATCATCTATCTGGGCGAGGGCCATACTCCTGTTATCCAAGCCAATTCAGACCTGCAAAGGCATATTAACCACAACTTTGCCTTTAAGAACGAAGGCCAAAATCCCAGCGCCTCCTTTAAGGACCGGGGAATGGCCTGCGCCTTTAGTTACCTTAACGCCCTGGCTAGAAAGATGAACTGGCAGCAGGTGCTCACTGTCTGCGCCTCTACTGGGGATACTTCAGCCTCTGCAGCCATGTACGCCGCCTATGTGGGCGGAGCTGTCAAGTCAGTAGTACTTTTGCCCCAGGGCAAGGTCACCCCCCAACAACTGGGCCAGCCTCTGGGCAGCGGCGCTTTGGTCCTGGAGCTGCCCGGGGTCTTTGATGACTGCATGCAGGTTGTGCAGTACCTTGCGCAAAATTACCGGGTGGCCCTGCTTAATTCCAAAAACAGTTGGCGTATTTTGGGTCAGGAATCCTACGCCTTTGAACTGGCCCAGCATTTTGGCTGGGATCTCCAGGGCAAGGCCATTTTCGTGCCCATTGGCAATGCAGGCAATATCTCGGCCATCATGGCCGGTTTCCTTAAAATGCACAGACTTAAGCTGATCACGGATTTGCCCAGAATATTCGGGGTGCAGTCTGAACATGCAGATCCAGTATTCAGATATTACAGCCAGCCAGCAGGAAACAGGCAGTACAGGCCGGTGCAGGTCCAGTCCAGTGTGGCTCAGGCGGCCATGATTGGCAATCCAGTTTCTTTTTCCAGGGTGGCGGCCCTAGTTGAAGAATATGAACTACTGGCCGGGGCAGGCGCCTTTCAAGTTGTACAGGCCCAGGAGCAGATGATCATGGACTGCATGCTGCTGGCTAACAGCCATGGGCATATCGCCTGCACACAGGGCGGGGAATGCTTGGCCGGGTTGCTCCGGGCCAAAGAAGCTCAGCTTTTGGATGCCCATGAAGAAGCTGTTTTAACTGCCACTGCCCACAGCTTAAAGTTCCAGGGCTTTCAAGATATGTACTTCCAGGACTCTTTACCTGCACAATACAAAGTGCGGCCTAAAAAAAACCTGATAAATCAGCCCCAGGCGCTTCTCAGCCAGGAGCAGAAACAGGGCTTGCCCGAGCAGGAATATATTGCCCGGGCCGCAGAGGAGATCGTGCATAAACTAGGACTTGAACCGATCTGAAATGAGCTGTAGAATCAATGACATTAACAGGGCTGCAGCTGCTTTAAAAGTTGCCAGTCTGTGAAATCAAAGGTAAGCGGGGTCAGAGTGATAAAGCCTTGGCTGAGCAGGTTGCGGTCTGAATCAAGTTCCAGGTCCTGGGCAGGGATTTCTCCACAGAGCCAGTAATAATCCCTACCTCTGGGATCGGTCCTTTTTTCATACCAGTCCTCATACACCGCCTGGGTCTGGGGACAAATCCGAAGCCCCTTGCAGTCTGACCAGGGACCGGCAGGGAAGTTCAGATTAAGCACCCGGCGCCGGGGCAAAGCGGACCAATCCTGGCCTGCGGCAAACTCCACCGTGAAAATAGCCTGCTCTGTAAGTTCCTGGGGCTGGAACTCATCTATGGACACGGCCAGGGCTGGAACACCAGCCAGGGCAGCTTCGGTGGCTGCAGCTACAGTGCCAGAGTACAAGACATCTACGCCCACATTGGCTCCGCTATTGATGCCAGAGATCAATAGATCAGGATTAATGGCAAATACAGTGCCCAGGGCAATCTTGACACAGTCCACTGGAGTACCAGAGATGCCGTAGCCCCTAAAGTCTCCGTCATTGACTTTTTTGATGCGCAAAGGAGAACTCAAGGTCACTGCATGCCCCACTGCAGACTGCTCGGTTAAGGGAGCAATAACTGTGACCAGGTGCCCGGCTGCCTTAAGCTGATGGTACAGAGTGCGCAGGCCAAGGGCCCATACACCGTCATCATTGGTGAGTATTATATGCATCAGTAAAATCCTATGCCTATGCTGACTGTATTGAACTTGACCTGCAAAGGGCTTTGCTCGGTCAGGACACACATTATAATCAAGTAGCAAAACAAACACAAATCCAGCTATGCCGGAAAAAACATTATACATTCAGGACCTGAAGCAGGGGCAGCGCGTAAAGGATATTTTTGCCCTGGCCAAGGCCAGGCTGGCCCACTCCAAGAACGGCCCTTACTGGGATCTAAGCCTGCAGGACTGTACCGGGGAGATGGAAGCCAAGATCTGGCCTCCTCAGAGCCGGGATTACGAAGCCCTGCAACCTGAACAACTGGTCCTGGTCCAAGGCGAGGTCAGGGAGTTCAGAGAACAGCTGCAGCTGGTGCTGCATCATTTGCAGGTCCTGGATACAGCCCAGATCAAACCGAATTGGGAGCAATTCATTGCCTCCAGCGCCACACCCCCTGAAAAGCTTCTGGCCGAATTGGAAGCTCTTTGCCGGGACAATCTAAAGCATCCGCCCTGGAAAAGGCTGTGCAGACAGTTACTGCAAAATGAAGAGATCCGTCCCAAGCTCTTAGCAGCTCCAGCAGCCAAATCCATACACCACGCCTATCGGGGAGGCCTCTTGGAACATACCCTGGCGGTGGCCCGACATTGCTTAAAGATTACAGAACTACACCAGGACCTGGATCGAGAGATTTTGCTGGTTGCTGCAGTGCTGCATGATTTGGGCAAGGCCTGGGAATTACAGTCGGGCTTACACAGAGAATACACTGATCAGGGCAGGCTCTTGGGACATATATTGCTCGGTCTGCAGCAACTAGAACCGTTTCTGCAAAGGACCAAAGACCTACAGCCAGAACTGGCCTTACATCTCAAGCATATCATTATCAGCCACCATGGTGAATATGGCTTTGGATCTCCTAAACTGCCCATGACCTTAGAGGCTCTGGCCCTGCACTATGCAGACAACATGGACGCCAAGCTGCAAAGCGCCAGACAGGCCCTGGCCAGGACCGAGTCTGAAGATTCTCCATGGTCTACATATCAACGAGCCATGGAAAGGCAATTCTATCTTGCTGCGGACACCAATAGCTTTCAAGAGGAAAAAACAAAGATACAAAACGAAAAGATGCAGCAATGCTTATTACCTTTGAAGGAATAGAGGGCTGCGGCAAAAGCACCCAGGCTGCATTGCTGGCCAATTTCCTGCGTCAAAAAGGGGTTAAGGTCTGCTTGAGCCGGGAACCTGGGGGTTCCAGCCTTGGCCGGGAGCTGCGCAGGCTCCTGCTTGATTGCAGCATTAAGCATCTGGAGCCCTGGGCTGAGCTTTTTTTGTATCTTGCAGACAGGGCCCAACACGTGCAGGAGATCGTCAGACCTGCCCTGCAGTCCGGACAGATTGTAATTATAGACCGGTTTGTAGATTCTACACTGGCCTATCAGGGCTATGCCCGGGGATTAGATCTGCAAGAGCTGCAGAAAATGAATCAACTGGCAGCTGACCATTTGACTCCAGATAAGACCATAGTCCTGGACCTGTCTGCCCAAACCGGACTTGAGCGGGCTAAAATCAGAAACAGGCAAGGAGGTCAGGATCTAGAAGATAGGTTTGAAGCCCAGAGCCTGAAATTTCACTGCAGGGTGCGCCAGGGCTATCTGGACTTGGCCAGCAGACAGCCCTCCAGAATCAAAGTCTTGGATGCCTCCGGAGATGAAAAACAGGTCTTCAGCCGGGTGCTGCAGGCTTTGGCTTTGAGCCAAAACCCTTAGGCATCAGCAGCTTTTTTTTTCAAGACAAATTAGAAAATCTGCCCTACCAGGCCAAACAACCTCCAGCCCTTGACAAGATGCAGAAGGTATCTATTCTTTTGCGAGAAGGGCTGCAACTATTTGCTGCTGTTCAAAAAAACATTTAGAGTAGGTAAATTTAACTCAAAAAAGGAGATATAAATGCCCAAAGACATCAAACTATATGCCCTTTCCACCTGCATACATTGCAAGCGCACCAAGGAATTCCTGGATGAATTGGGCATTGAATACGATTTTACTTATTTGGACCAGTTGTCCGGAGAGGAAAGGGATCAGGCTATTGAAGAGGTCAAAAAATTCAATCCTGCTCTATCCTTCCCCACGCTGGTGGTGGGAGATGAGTGTATAGTGGGTTTTAAGAAAGATAAGATAGAAAAGGCAGTGCAAAAGGCATGAGTCAAGTCCAGACATTTTACCGCAAGTTAAAAAGACTTCAAGAACTAAGCGTTTTTATTTCAACCAGGACCAAAAACTGGTCATGTAGCTATTGCAAAGCCTGTGCTGACCTGCAAAGAACGCTATGGCTATAAAGCCTGCCCCTGCCGGCTGGCTGCAGGCAGATATGAGCTGGACAAAGATATTATCTGCCCTTGTGTTTATGCTGGGCTGGATATTGAGAAATACGGCAATTGAACAATACAAAAAGGAGATAAACCCATGCGTCAACAAGTGGAAAATATACTGGAGAAGATCAGGCCCCAATTGCAGGCTGATGGCGGTGATGTTGAGCTGGTGGATGTAACAGACAAAAACATTGTGCAGGTCAGGCTGCAAGGGGCCTGTGCAGGTTGCCCCATGTCTCAAATGACCTTGAAAAATGGGATTGAAAGGATCATCAAACAGGAGATACCAGAAGTAAAGGCTGTAGAGTCTGTTTAATGAACGCAGCGAAATGCCTCCTAGATTTAGGACTGTCTAACAGGCCCTGAATGATAAGCTCATAATCAGGGAGAGAAAAAAATTTTGCTAATCAGCCTGCACAGATTTCCGCAGCCCTGAACAGAGCTGCAGGTTCATAATTTTTTTTGTGCGGTAAAAGGCGGGCAACTGCCCGCCTTTTGGCTTAGAAAGCCTGCTGTGTTAATCCTTGGAGAAAAAGATGCAAGAAGTTGTGACCAGGTTTCCCCCGAGTCCCACTGGGCATTTGCATATAGGAGGGGCCAGGACCGCCCTTTTTAACTGGCTTTTGGCCAGAAACAAGAAAGGAAGATTTATCTTACGTATAGAAGACACAGACATTGCTCGTTCTTCCCAAGAGATGACCGAGGCCATCCTGCAGGCCCTGTCTTGGCTGGGACTAAACTGGGATGAAGGTCCTTACTTTCAGAGTAGGCGTCTGGATATGTATCAAAGTCATATAGACTACCTGCTGCAAACCAACCAGGCTTACTTCTGCAGCTGCAGCAGCCAGGAAGTTGAAGAGATGCGGGCCAGAGCCAGAGACCAAAAGAAAAAACCCAAGTATAGCGGAAAATGCAGGGAGCTGGGTCTAGGTCCGGGTCCGGGCAAAGTGGTCAGATTCAAGATGCCTCTGGCCGGGCAGACTATTTTCCAGGATCAGCTAAAAGGAGTAATCCGAGTGGAGAACGAAGAACTTGATGACTTTGTTCTGCGCAGGGCTGACAATAATCCCACCTACAACCTGGCTGTGGTGGTGGACGATGCCACCATGGGCGTGACTAACATATTGCGCGGCGATGATCACTTGAGCAACACCCCCAAACAGGTCCTGCTCTACCAGGCCCTGGGTTATGAACTGCCTGTCTTCGGGCATGTGCCCATGATCCTGGGCCCGGATAAAAAAAGGCTCAGCAAAAGACATGGGGCTATGTCTGTGCAGGAATACAAAAAGCTCGGCTATCTGCCCCAGGCCCTGAACAATTATCTGGTCAGACTTGGCTGGTCCCTTCAGGATCAGGAGATATTTAGCCTGCATGAACTAACTGAAAAGTTTGATCAAGGGCACTTAGGTAAATCCGCGTGCATTTTTAATCCGCAAAAGCTGGACTGGGTCAACTCCCAGCACATCAAATCCAGCCCTGACCAAGAGCTGGCGGTCAAGCTGCAGGGATATTTGAACCTGTGTGACTTACCTGTTGCTGATCAGGATTATTTGGCCAGGATTGTACCTTTGCTCAAACCCAGGGCCAGCACCTTGCTGGAGATGGCCAAACAATGCGATTTTTTCGTCCTAGAAAGCCAGGATCTGCCCTATGATCCTGATTTGCTGGATAAATATCTCAGCCCTGAGATTTTAGGCCATCTCAAAGGACTCTATTCCAGGTACAAAGCAATGCCAGATTTTTCCAAACAAGCCCTGGAAGAAGTTACCAGACAGTATCTGCAGGAGACAGGGATAAAATTCAAGCTGCTGGCCCAGCCTCTGAGGCTGGTGCTTACTGCAAAAACTGCCAGCCCTGGAATATTTGAAACCATGGAGGTCCTGGGCCAGGAAAGGGTGCTACAGCGAATGTCCCGAGTCATGAATATGAGAAGAGCCAAACTGCAGGGATCATAAACCGGGCAAGGCCTCTTGTAGGGACCCTGCCCTAACAATTTTAAATCATTGGCTTTTGAACAGCCCCACTGCGCAAACACCTGGTGCAGACATCGATCCTGCGCACTAAACCTGATGGGAGCTGCGCCCTGACCCTTTGCAGATTGGGTTTGAACTTGCGTTTAGTCTTATTGTTGGCATGACTGATATGGTTACCCACCCCGGGTTTTTTGCCGCAAACTGTGCAGACTTTGGCCATCTGATAGTACCTCCTGCTTCTTGGGTTTGAAAAGTCTAATCACTGCAGAACTGCAGAATGTTTTCCTCATATTTTTGCGTTTAAGATCAAAATGTAGTTTTATATACCATGCATTGGAAAAAGGCAAGTTTTGAAAACTTGACAACCAAGGCCCTGAATAAGTATTAAATTCGATTACGAGGCTGCTATGCCAAAAATGTGGCTGGACTTGAGCAATATCCCAGAACAAGGTCAAGAGTATATCTTTCAGGAGCAGACGCTATGGACTGCGCCCATTCTTGAATTTGCCCTGCCTTGTTGGATCATAAGCCCATTACAGTCTTTGGTTTTTTTGCTGCCCCAAAAAAAAGGTTGTTTTATCCAGGGCCGTATTCAGGGCGTGGTGAGCATGCCTTGCTGCAGATGCGCAGAACCTGGAGAAATTGGCTTGGACTACCGGTTTGAGATTTTAGAAAGCCTTGAGCGTGACCAAAGATCTGATGACCCTCTGGGCCCGAATTTTTTGCGTCGCAGAGCAGGACTTTTGGAATTGGACATTGGAGGCATTCTCTGGGAACAGTTTGTGCTGTCCCTGCCGGTTAAGCACTTGTGTCAGGATGATTGCCGAGGCATTTGCGTAGGTTGTGCACAAAACCTGAATCATGCCCAGTGTCGATGTTCAATAAAGCAAAGTGATCCCAGACTGGAAATATTCCGCAATTTAAAAATAAACAAGACATGAGGTTATTATGGCTGTTCCCAAAAAAAAGACTTCCAAATCTAAAAAAAATACACGGCGTTCCCACCACAAAGTTGACAAGCCCACAGTGATCACCTGCGAGTGCGGCAACCCCTCCCTGCCGCACCGGATATGTCCATCCTGTGGGCAATACGCAGGCAAACAAATGCTCAGGACTGCAGATGAACCAAAATGATCTTCAGCCCTGTGTGGCTGTAGACGCCATGGGTGGAGATATAGGGCCTGCAGTTCTGGTCCCGGGAGCTGTACAGGCGGCCCAAAAAGCTCCCTTGGCCTTACTTCTGGTGGGCAAAGAAGATCTGCTGCAGGCAGAACTGAATCAGCTGGACACCCACGGACTGGATATCGAACTGGTGCATGCCGAAGGCGTAGCAGACATGCGGGACAAGCCTTCGCATATTCTGAGACGCAAAAAGGATACTTCTATCCAGGCCGCCTTTGATTTGGTCAAGGAGGGCCGGGCCCAGGGCCTGGTCAGCGCCGGCCATACCGGAGTGACCCTGGCTTCTGGCATGTTCACCCTGGGTCGCATCAAAGGCATTGAACGCCCCGGACTGGCAGCTTTGCTGCCCAGGGAGAGCAAACCCTTGGTCCTGATTGATGTCGGGGCCAATGTGGATTCCAAGCCCAGGCATCTGGTACAGTTTGCCATCATGGCTGAAGCCCTGGCCCAGAATGTGCTGGGGGTGCAAAAACCCAAGGTCAGCCTTTTGAATATTGGCGAAGAACAAGGTAAAGGCAATTTGCAGGTCAATGAGGCCTACAGCCTGCTGGCCAGGACTTCTCTGAACTTTGCGGGCAATGTGGAAGGCAGAAACCTGTTCAACGGGGACATGGACATTGTGGTCTGTGATGGCTTTGTGGGCAATATCGCCCTTAAACTGAGCGAAGGCCTGGGCCAATCCTTTAGTCAGATGCTCAAACAAGAGTTAAATAACGGACTGCTGACCAGGCTGGGAGCTGTTTTGGCCAGGCCCGCATTTAAGCGCTTTGTGCACAGGCTGGATTACGAGGAATACGGCGGAGCCCCTTTGCTGGGCCTAAACGGGTCAGTCTTTGTCTGTCATGGTTCAGCCAGCACCAAAGCCACCAGCCAGGCGATCCAAATGGCTGCCACTTCTATCAGGACAAATGCCAACGAAGGTATTCGTTTGGGGCTGGAACTGAATCCAGAGGTGAGCAGATTTCAAAAGTTAAGAAGCATTTTGCATTCCACATCCAAAAATCAGGCCCAGGAAGAAGAAAAGGAGCAGGCCTGAGGGAACCAGGAGCTGACTGCCCGTAAATGCGTTTCAAGCCTTGGCCTGCAAAGGCTGAGACTGCTCGACCCTAAATTAGTATTGTCCAAATCCTGGCAGACCAAAGTGCAAGAAAAATAAGAATATGCAGACAGATATCAATATATTGGGTATGGGGCATTACATTCCAGAACAGATACTAACCAATCAGGATCTGGAAGATATGGTCAATACAGATGACCAGTGGATTGTGAGTCGCACCGGTATCAAGCAAAGACGCTTGGCCGCCAGGGGCCAGGGCTGCTCAGACCTGGCCTTAGAGGCTTCCAAGCAGGCTTTGTTTCAAGCTGGAATCAGCCCGGGTGAGCTGACTCATATCCTGGTGGCCACCTTCACGCCAGATTACTGCACACCCACTACTGCATGCGTGTTGCAGGACAAAATAAATGCCCTAGGCTGCAGCATGGCCATGGACATCGGTGCTGGTTGCTCAGGTTTTGTTTATGGACTAGATACTGCCAGGGGTATCTGCACATTGCAACCTCAGGCCAAGGTCCTGGTTGTGGGCAGCGAGGTCTGCACCTCCAGACTCAATTTCCAGGACAGGGATACCTGTGTCTTATTCGGAGACGGTGCTGGAGCAGCTGTGGTCAGTATGAACCAAAACAAACACATCCTGGTCCAGGATACCTTGCTCAAAGCGGACGGATCCCTGGGCCATCTGCTGCCTGTAGGCCGCAAAGGAGGTTCAGCAAAGCCTTTCAACCTGGGCGAAATAGTTGACGACGGCTATTTCATCCATATGAAGGGCAGGGAACTCTTCAGGCATGCTGTCCGGGGTATGGCTGAAATCAGCCAGCAGATCCTAAACAGGAACGCACTGAACATGCAGGATATTGACCTGTTCATACCCCACCAGGCCAACCTAAGGATCATTGAGGCTCTGGCCAAAAAGATGGATTACCCCATGGAGCAGGTTTTTGTGAATGTAGATCGCATGGGCAACACCTCAGCTGCCTCGGTAATAATCGCCCTGAGCGAAGCCCATAATCAAGGTAGGATCAGGCCTGGGCACACAGTATTATTGGCGGTTTTTGGGGCAGGCCTGACCTGGGGTGCTGGCCTTTTGCGTTTCTAAATACAAGCTGGCCCAAAAAGCAGACGAGTTGGCCAGCACTAAGCGCATAAATGTCCAACAGACAATTTTCTTTATGCTCTAAAAAGGCTGGAACTCACATTCTGCATAAGGATAGCATAATATGAGCGAACTTTTAAAAACTGCACTAGTCACTGGAGGCTCTAGAGGCATCGGCCGGGCCATAGCCCTGCAATTGGCAAAATCTGGCTGGCAGGTCTATTTAACCTATGTCAGTCAAGAAGGACAGGCCAGGGAAGTCACTGACCTGATTCGGGGCCAGGGCGGGATAGCTCAGCATTTTGCCTTGAATATACAAAATCAAGAAGATGTGGCCAATTTTTTCCAAGAGCATATTCAGGGCCGCGTATTTTTGGATGTACTGGTCAACAATGCCGGCAAGACCAAAGACGGTCTTTTACTGCGCATGAAACCCCAGGATTGGGAGCAGATCCTGCAAATCAATCTCTCAGGTGCATTTTTCTGTCTGCAACAAGCAGCCAGGATCATGATTAAACAACGTCAGGGCCGGATCATCAATATTTCCTCTGTGGTAGCCCAAAGCGGAAATCCAGGCCAGAGCAACTACTGTGCAGCCAAAGCCGGGCTGCTGGGGCTGACCAAGGCGGCAGCACTGGAGCTGGCCCCGAGGAATATTACTGTTAATGCATTGGCCCCTGGCTTCATCAGCACTGAAATGACAGCGGAAATGGGACAGGAAATGCAAGAGCAATATCAACAGAGAATCCCTCTAGGCAGACTGGGCCGACCAGAGGATGTAGCCGGCGCTGTGCTCTGGCTGGCTTCTGCTGAGGCCGGATACGTTACTGGACAGGTTATAGGTGTTAATGGCGGACTATATCAGTAAGACCTGATTCTACTCATGAATTAAAACCCTTTTCAAGAATCTTTAGGAGGCAATATGTCATTATTGGTGAAAATACAGGAAATCGTAGCTGAACAATTGGATGTGCCCCAGGAGCAGGTTACCCCGGAAGCATCTTTTGTGGATGATCTGGGTGCGGATTCCCTGGACTTGACAGAATTGATAATGGCCATGGAAGACGAATTCGATATTGAGATCGACGATGAAGAGGCCCAGCAATTGCGAACAGTGCAGGATGTCATTAAATATATTGAAAAAACCCAGAGCTAATATACTATTTGGGTTAAACCTATCCAGAGCAGGAGTACTTTATAGCCAAGCTTAAAGCTTGCAAGGCGTTTATTGCGCATAAAAAATCATTGAGGCTGAAATGATTGGTAAAAGAGTAGTTGTTACCGGATTGGCAACCATTTCTCCTTTGGGTAATGACCTGGAGACGACCTGGGCCAGGCTCCTGGCCGGAGAATCAGGAATTGGTCCAATAACCAGATTCGATTGCCAGGACTTTGCCACCCGCATTGCTGGCGAGGTGCGGGATTTTGCAGAGGAAAAATACCTGACCCGCAAGCAGATCCAGAGAATGGATCGCTTCAACCGCTATGCAGTGGCCAGCGCCAAGATGCTCTGCCAGAACTCTGGTCTGCAAATCAATGAACAAAACGGCCCCCAGACAGGCATCTTGCTGGGCTGCGGCCTGGGCGGCCTGGAGACAATAGAGGAATTTCATACCCGTCTATTGAAAAAGGGCCCGGGCAAGATCTCCCCATTTTATATTCCCAAGCTGATCTCCAACATTGCTGCCGGCCAGGTAGCCATCTTTACCAAGGCTAAGGGACCTAATCTGGTCACCACTTCAGCCTGCGCTTCAGGCGTGCACAGTATTGGCTATGCCTATTCAGACATCAAGCTGGGCCGAGTGCAGGCCATGATGTGTGGTGGTGTCGAATCCACGATCACGCCCATGGCCATATCCGGGTTCAACGCCATGAAGGCTCTGTCTACGCGCAATGACCAGCCAGAAATGGCCTCCAGACCTTTTGACCGGGATCGGGACGGATTTGTCATCTCCGAAGGCAGCGGTTTTTTGCTCCTGGAATCCCTGGAGCAGGCCCAGGATCGGGGGGCAGATATCCTGGCTGAAGTCTGCGGTTTTGGAGCTTCTGCGGATGCTTACCACATCACTGCTCCAGACGAAAGCGGGGCCGGGATGTCCTTGGCTATGCGCGCTGCTTTACATGAAGCCCAGATAGCCCCTCACGAGGTGGACCATATCAACGCCCATGGCACTGCCACCTATTTCAACGATATATGTGAAACCAGGGCCATTAAGCATGTATTTGGCAAGCATGCCTACGATATACCTATCACTGCCAATAAATCCATGCTGGGACACATGTTGGGAGCAGCCGGGGGGATTGAAAGCGTATTCAGTGTGCTGAGCATAAAAGAAAATATGATTCCCGGCACCATCAACCTGGAAAACTCTGATCCGGAATGTGACCTGGATTATGTGCGGGAAGGCAGCAGGCCAAAACAGGTCAATTATGTGTTGTGCAACTCATTTGGCTTTGGGGGCACCAACGCCTGCATCCTGTTTAAACGCTTCAGTGCATAAACAGACCTGGAGTAAATTCAAGTGAGTCACAGACTGCCCTGGCCGGAATACTTCATGGGCATAGCCCGCATGGTCGCAGAGCGGTCCACGTGTTTACGCAGAAAGGTGGGGGCAGTGGCTGTCAAGGACAAGCGAATCCTGGCCACTGGATATAACGGTGCGCCCAGCGGGTTGGAGCATTGCCTGGAACAGGGTTGCCTGCGGGAAAAGATGAATGTCCCCTCGGGCCAAAGACACGAATTATGCAGGGGACTGCATGCCGAGCAAAACGTGATCATCCAGGCTGCAGTGCATGGGGTAGGTTTAGACGGAGCCATACTTTACTGTACCAACCAGCCTTGTCTGATCTGTGCCAAAATGCTTATCAACTGCAGGTTCAAGTCTGTGTATTTCTTAGAGGGTTATCCTGATCAACTGGCTGCAGCCCTGTTAAAAGAAGCTGGGGTCAAATTTAAAAACCTGGACCCTGGGTTTGACTAAGATTGTGCGGATTACAGCAATGACCTTTTGGCTGGACAGTCTAGAACAAAGGCAAAAAGAAAACTATATGCTGCAGGCCGTGGCCTTGGCTGAGCAGGCCAGGGGACGGACTGCACCCAACCCTTGCGTGGGAGCCTTACTGCTGCAAGATGGACATATTTTGGCCCAGGGTTTACACCACAGCTATGGACAGCCTCACGCAGAAGCAGATGTCCTGCGTCAAGCAGGGCAGAAAGGCTTTGAACCCGAAAAATGCGCCTTGTTTGTCACTCTGGAGCCCTGTAACCATCAAGGCTTGACTCCGCCCTGCACCCGAGCCATTGTAGAATCAGGCATCAAACATGTGCTGGTGGGCTGCAGAGACCCCAACCCCCAAGTCCGCGGACACGGGATTGAATACCTGCAGGCCAGGGGCCTGCAAGTCCAAACCGGGATTGCCAAGCAGGCCTGTCAGGATCTGATCAAAGACTTTGCGCTCTGGCAGACAGAACAAAGGCCTTTTATTCTGCTCAAGCTGGCCAGTACCCTGGACGGCAGGATAGCCACCCGCAATCACCATTCTGCCTGGGTCAGCGCAGAAGAGGCCAGAAAAAGGGTGCACAACATGCGCAGCTGGGTGCAGGCGATTTTAGTGGGCAAAAATACATTTTTCCAGGACAACCCCGGACTGGACTGCAGGGACATCCCCTACTCCCCCAGCCCTAGGCAACCTCTGGCAGTGGTGGTCAGTAATGATCTGCCTGCAATAGACACTGCATATAGACTATTGCGCCAACGCCCCCAGCAAACGATTTTTTTTAGCAGCGCCCGGGCTGTAAATGAGCCCGGGGCCAAGGCACTTCTGGATAAAGGGATACGCATCTGGCCTTTGGGCGAAAAAGATGGACTTCTGGACCTAAGAGCCGGATTGCAGAGGATGTTTGCAGAATTGAGTTGTTATTATGTGCTCTGTGAGGGCGGCGGCAGGTTGGGCCTGCAATTAATGCAAGAACGTTTGGTTGATGAATTCCATCTGGTCCTGGCCCCAAAGGTCCTGGGAGACGAGCAGGCTGTGCCTGTCCTGTCTGGCAGACTGGTGCATGATATGCAGCAGTGTCTGCCCTGGAGGTTCAAGTCCCAGGAATATCTGGGCCAGGACCTTTGGTTGACCTTAAGACCTCTTGAACCGCAGGACAAAAATGCCAAGGCAGACAATCAGACAACCTGAACTGCAAGTTAATAAGCATATGTTTACCGGCTTGATACAAAGAGTGGGCAGGATTGACTCAATACAACCCCTGGCCCGGGAGAGACGCTTTACAATCTCTTCTAAACCGGTTTTTGAAGATCTCCAGCTCGGGGAGAGCATTGCTGTCAACGGAGTTTGCCTCAGTGTGGAAGCCTGGGGACCTAGATGGTTCCGGGTCTACGCCTCAGCTGAGACCCTGGATCGCAGCAATCTAGCCTTTTTGAAAAACAGATCCCGGGTCAACCTGGAAAGGGCTCTGACCCTGGGGGATCGTTTTGGCGGTCATCTGGTCAATGGCCATGTGGATTGCCTGGCTTTGCTGGACAATATACAGCCAGTTGGGCAATCCTGGATTTATTCTTTCAGCTTCCCGGAAAAATGGTCCAGTTATGTGGTGGACAAAGGCTCGGTAGCCCTGGATGGTATCAGCTTAACAGTCAATGTTTGCAAAACAGGCTACTTAAAAGTAAACATTATCCCCAGCACCCAAAAACAGACCACAATCCAGGATTGGAAGCCCGGCTGCCAGGTAAACATGGAAGTGGATATCATTGCCAAATACGTTCAAAATATGCTCGCCCCCTTTACTTCAGACGACAAGCACAGCAACCATGAAATCCAAAACAGGGGCATCAGTCAGGACTTTTTGCAAAAGCATGGATTTTAAGATAGTGCTTGCATTAGCGCCCAGTCTTGCTGGATCAAAATAATCTGATGAAAACATAAGGGACATATCATGCCGGTTTGTAAACCTGAAGAAGCAATTGCAGCGATTAAACAAGGCCATATGCTTATCCTGGTCGATGATGAAGACCGGGAGAATGAAGGAGACTTAACTATTGCGGCGGAAAAGATCACCCCGGAAGCAATCAACTTCATGGCCAAATATGGCCGGGGCTTGATCTGCCTGGCCCTGGCCCCGGAGTGGGTGGACAGGCTGCAGCTGGAAATGCAGCCCAGGCGCAACGAATCCAGGTTCGGAACAGCATTCACTGTTTCCATTGAAGCGGCCAAGGGCGTAACCACCGGGATTTCGGCTTATGACCGGGCCACCACCATATTGACCGCTGTCCAGAACCATGCCCAACCCGAGGACATCTCCACCCCTGGACACATCTTCCCATTAAGGGCGCGCAAAGGAGGAGTGCTGGTTCGGGCCGGCCAGACAGAGGGCAGCGTTGATTTAAGCAAGCTGGCCGGACTCAAGCCTGCGGCAGTTATCTGTGAAATTATGCGCGACGATGGCAATATGGCCAGAATGCCTGACCTGGAGGAGTTTGCCAAGAAACATGACTTAAAGATAGCTACCATAGAGGACCTGATCCGCTATCGCTCCAAATTCGACTCCCTGGTGCACCAGGTGGGAGAAGCCATGCTGCCCACTTGTCATGGAGAGTTCAGAGCTATAGCCTACGAAAGCGATATTGACGACTATACCCATGTGGCTCTGGTCAAAGGCGAGATCAACGAGGATGAGCCTGTGCTGGTCCGGGTACATAGTGAGTGTTTGACTGGAGATGTCTTTGGCAGCCTGCGCTGTGACTGTGGTTCACAGCTTCAGGATGCCATGCGTATGGTGCAGGATGAAGGCAAAGGTATAGTTTTGTATATGCGTCAAGAAGGCCGAGGCATTGGCCTGGGCAACAAAATCCGGGCTTATCACTTACAGGACCTGGGCCAGGATACAGTAGAGGCCAATCTAGCCCTGGGCTTCAAGCCTGATTTAAGGAATTATGGTATAGGGGCCCAGATATTGGTAGACTTAGGGGTTTCCAAGATGCGCCTTTTGACCAATAACCCCAAAAAAATCGTCGGATTAGAGGGCTATGGACTGGAGGTAGTGGAACGCTTGTCATTGCAGGGACCCTTATGCGAGACCAATGCCAGATATTTACGCACTAAAAAGGAAAAAATGGGACATCTGCTGGACTATTTTGAACAAAAAGGACTGGAAAAGAGTGGGGCTGGTGAATAATGCAGATCAAAACCATTGAAGGACAACTAGAGGCCCGGGGCCTAAAATTTTGCCTGGTAGCCAGCAGGTTTAACGATTTTGTGGTGGATAAACTTATTGCTGGTGCAAAGGACTACCTCTTGAGACACGGGGCGCTGCAGGAGGATCTGCAGCTGGTTCGCGTTCCAGGGGCCTTTGAGATGCCCTTGGTAGTCAAAAGGCTTTGCCTGAATAAAGACTTCCATGGGCTGATCTGTTTGGGGGCTGTAATCAGGGGGGCTACTCCTCACTTCGAGTATGTGGCTGCAGAAGTATCCAAAGGACTGGCCCAAGTAGCCTTGGAGACCGGAGTGCCTGTGGGCTTTGGCATTTTGACTACAGACACTTTGGAGCAGGCCATAGAGCGGGCCGGGAGCAAGGCCGGCAACAAGGGCGCCGAAGCGGCCCAGGCTGTTCTGGAAACCGTACAAATCCTGAAGCAGGTCTGACCAAACTAAATGGGCAGAAAAAAGCAAAGTCCCAGGAGACTGGGTCGAGAACGAGCCTTTCAGGTCTTGTATAGCTGCAATTTTGTCCTGTTCCCGCACCAAAATCATGTATTGCAGACTTTGAACAGCCTGTTTGCTGCCCAGGAAGAGGACCCTGAACTGAATGAGTTTGCTCTGCAGTTAGTGCTGGGCGTTCTGGAACACCAGGACCAGCTGGACAAAATCATAGCTGAATTTTCCAAGAACTGGCGCCTGGAGCGCATTGCCAGGATAGAGCTGACTATAATGCGCCTGGCCTTGTTTGAAATGTTGCACCGCCAGGATATACCATTCAAGGTGGCCATCAACGAAGGCATTGAATTGAGTAAAAAATTTGGCGACGACAAATCTGGCAGGTTTGTGAACGGCATCTTGGATGCCATAGGCAAAGAGATCAGCCAGGGGGCCTTGCAGCACTTGCAAAACGCCAGCTAAAAACGAGCAGCAAAGATTAGCTTTGCCCTGGCTAGTTTTAAGCTGCAGATGCAGCTGCTTAACCCTGCAGCAAGACCTGTTGTTTGGCAGCAAAAATTAAGGTCTTGGCCCCGGCCTTTTCAGGCCTTCAACTAGGGCAAGGCCAGATATCTGAGGCAGCAAAGCAGGACTTATCTAGTCTGAAGACTCCAAGAAACAGCCTGATTTCAAATATCCATATCCAAAGTAGGCAGCTTTAGTTTTCCCCAGGGCAAGCAAGGAAAAATTATGCAGGAATATAAACCAGCGGCAGTTGAGCAAAAGTGGCAGGATATCTGGGCCAGGCACAATTTTTTTGCTGCCAGGCAGGAACCGGAAAAGGTTAAATATTACGTGCTGGAGATGTTTCCCTACCCCTCGGGCCGCATACATATGGGTCATGTCCGGGTTTATACCATTGGCGATGTGATTGCCAGATATAAATGGATGCGCGGGCTAAACGTCCTGCACCCCATGGGCTGGGACGCTTTTGGCCTGCCTGCTGAAAACGCAGCTATCCAGCACGGGATTCATCCTGCGCAATGGACCTACAAAAATATCGCTGAGATGCGCTCCCAATTGCAAAGATTAGGCTATTCCCTGGACTGGAACCGGGAGTTAGCCACCTGCGATGCAGAATATTACCGCTGGGAGCAATTATTCTTTTTATTATTCTGGAAAAAAGGTTTGGTCTACAGGAAAAAGGCTCCTGTAAACTGGTGTCCAGGCTGCAAGACAGTCCTGGCCAACGAGCAAGTTGAGGATGGAGTCTGCTGGCGCTGCAGCTGTCAGGCACAGCACAAAGAGCTAACTCAATGGTTTTTGCGCATTACTGCTTATGCTGAAGAGTTGCTCCAGGACCTGGACAAACTGGCCCAGGGCTGGCCTGAAAGGGTTTTAGCCATGCAGAGAAATTGGATCGGTAAAAGTATTGGCGCGGAAATTGATTTCCCGGTCCTAGGATCAACCTCCAGCCTAAAGGTCTTTACCACCAGGCCGGATACCATTTTCGGGGCCACATTCATGAGCCTGGCTCCGGAGCATCCGCTATTGCCAGAAATAATGGCTCAAAGCAACCACCAGCAGGAGATCAAAAGCTTTCTGCAGGAGCTAGGGGCTGAAGAAAAAATAAACCCAAGAGGCAAAGAAGAACAGGAAAAGCGGGGCATATTCACCGGCCTGTACTGTCTTAATCCCATGAGCGGCGAAAAAATGCCCATCTATGTGGCCAACTTCGTGCTCATGGAATACGGAACCGGGGCGATTATGGCTGTACCCGCCCATGACCAGAGAGACCTTGATTTTGCTCGCAAATACAATCTCCTGGTGCGGGTAGTCATCCAGCCTGCTGATCAGACACTGCAGGCAAACCAGCTGCAAGAGGCGTACACTGGACCGGGCAAGTTGATAAACTCCGGGCAATTCTCTGGGCTGGACAGCGAACAGGCCAAGGAGAGCATAGTGGCCAGCCTGGAAGAACAGGGCAAGGGTCAAAAGAGCATCAACTATAGACTGCGGGACTGGAATATATCCAGACAGCGCTATTGGGGTACCCCTATCCCCATTGTTTATTGTGCAAAATGCGGGGCACAACCTGTACCAGAGCAAGAACTTCCTGTAAAATTGCCTCTGGACATAAGAATCCCGGAAGACGGGCGCTCGCCCCTGCCGGAAAGCTTGGAATTCCTGCAGTCCGCCTGCCCCAATTGTCAGGGACCGGCCCAAAGGGAAACAGACACCATGGACACCTTTGTGGAGTCCAGCTGGTATTTTGCCCGCTACACTTCAGCCCGCCTGCAAAGCGCCCCTTTTGATAAACAGGACCTGCAGTATTGGATGCCAGTGGACCAGTACATAGGAGGTATTGAACACGCTATTTTACATCTGCTCTATTCCAGATTCTTTACCAAGGCCCTACGGGACCTGGGCTATATGGACATTGATGAACCTTTCAGCCAGCTGTTGACCCAGGGCATGGTACTCAAGGACGGGGCCAAAATGAGTAAATCCAAGGGTAATATCGTAGACCCCAATGAAATGCTGAACAGGTTTGGT